>DASXDG010000251.1:0-28840 GCA_036490795.1 Streptosporangiaceae bacterium | reverse complement strand
TTGCCGTTGCCACCGAGGCCACCGCCGCCGAGCCCGCCATTGCCCTGGTTCGGCAAGGTCTGCGGTGCGGAACCCGACGCGGCCGGCGCCGGCGCCTGATCAGCTACCGGAGAGCCGGACGTGCTATGGCCGACGGCCAGCACCGTTCCCGCACCGAGGGCACCCGCCGCCACCGCGACGGCGATGTACCGCCACACCCCAGGCCGCCGTGGTGGCTCGGGTGGAGGCGGGTAGCCGTAGCCGCCGTACCCACCGTAACCGCCATATTCCTGCATCGTCACTCCGCCTTCGATCGCGTACAGCTCTAGTGAGCATCACGAAGCTGACCGTCGGCTGAATGTCCACTGGAGATTTTCGGCTTTTCTTCATAACAGGCAGTTGGTACCCGGTTACACCCAGGCACCACAGCCCGTCATGTGGTCGTCAGCCTGCCAGCTTAGCTAGCTCCGGCACGAAGTACAGAGCGTTCACCGTGCCGACGCCAGTCGCCAGGCTATAGCTGCCACCGGAGCTGGCGCTGAAACCCTTGATCGTGTACCACTTGCCGTTCTGCTTGAACGTTACCGTATTGTTGCCCTTAGTAACCGGCACCAATCCCGGGTACGAGGCCCGGTGCGCGGACATCGTGTAGAGCGCCGGGTTGATCAGGCCGAGCGGGTGGCCGGCGTACTGCGCCGCCAGCGCTACGATGCCGGCGAACTCGGGCGTTGCCTCGCTGGTCCCGCACTCCTGCGTCCAGCCGGCCGGCGCGCCGGGGAAGCTGGAGTAGATGTCGACCGACCCGTCGCAGGCGCCGCTCATCGAGATGTCAGGAACTCCGCGCGCCTTGCCGACCACGCTGGCCACGCCGTTCTGGTAAGAGGGGCGGGCGAACAGGATGGACTTCCCGCCGCCGCTCGAGTCCGGCGAGTCCTGCGAACTGCCGGTCGTGAACAGGTTCGCGTTCTTGCTGTAGGTGTCATTCCACACCGAGGCTGGCGAGGTCGCGTTGCCCTGCGCGTCGAGGTGGAGCTGGGTCGCGCCCACGCCGGTGACCAGCGGGTCGCTGTCGGACCAGGAGGTAACCGGGTGCAGGTAGTACGTGCTGCCGTTCAGTTCGACGTCCGCTGCTCCGCTGTCACCCGAGGCGGCGAGCACGGTGACGTGGTCCTTTTCCGCCGCGTAGTTCGCGCCGCGGAGCGCCTCGACCGCCGCCTTGGACGGGAACGTCTGCTCGGTCGCGCTGAAGCTCTGGCTGATCACGTCCGCGTGGTAGTGCTTGAGCACGTATTTCTCGGCGGAGACTATCTGCGGGAAGCCCTGCACACCCTCGGTCTCATCGACCGGCGTCTCCACGAGCACGATGTTGGCGCTAGGCGCGATCGTATGCGCCCACTCGACGTCCAGGGTGGTCTCGCCCGCCCAGCCCGGCATGTCGGAGTTGTTTTTCCACTTCGGCAGCTTCCCGGCCGGAGTGATGATCTTGAACGACGGTGGCGCGGAGATCCCGAACGCGCTGTCAAAGACGCCCAGGTCGTGCTTGATCGTCGGCGAGCCGTACGAGTCCACGATGACGATCGTCGAACCCTTGCCGGTGATCCCGTGCGCGTACAGGCTGGGCAAGTTGTACGCCTGCCGGACCTGCTGCGGGGTGTAGCAGGCGACGTGCCAATCGCTCTCGCACTGCGCAGTACTGGTCGGGCCGCTGGCGCGGACAGCGCCGACCCGGATCGCGTCTGGATGCACGGTCACGTCCGCCAGCGGCGATGCGGCGACCGGAGCACCCGCCGACCGGGCCGCTCCCGCTCCCGCTCCCGCGGACGCTGCGACTACTCCGGCGGCCCCTGTCGCCGCGGCAAGCCCGCAGGCTCCGGCGACGATGACAAGTCTGTGTGCAAGGCGCAACGGCCATCTCCTATCTCTCCGCGACCCACCCAGTTAGGACCATAACACCCAAAATTCCCCACATCGGGCCGGGCGATCAATTAACTTCCTGGCGCCTTGGGGGATCCCTGCTAGTCCTCGGGCTGCTGGTCCTCCGCGGTTCTCAGCTCGGCCAGCAGGCGCAGCAGCGAGTCGCGCAGCCCTTCGAATTCCGCCTGGCTGGTCAGTTCCGCCCACCGTCGCTCGACGAGCTCGGCCGCGGCGTGAGTGACCAGGGGCACCGCGGCACCGCGCTCGGTAAGGAACACCAGCCGGGAGCGATGATCACGGGGGTCTGGCCGGCGCTCGACATAACCCGTGCGCTCGAGCTGATCCACCGCCTGGGCCATCGACTGCTTGCGCACCCGGGCCAGCTCGGCGAGCCGCGCGACCGCGATGCCTTCTGGCGGGACGAACGGGAACACGTTCGCAGCCGCTGGACGGACGTCACCGAATCCGGCATCGCGCAACGCGGCCTCGATGTCGCTGGAGTAGTGCTGGTATGCCAGCCGGAGCAGGAGCCCGATCACCGGCCGGTCAGGAAGTTCCGCTTCCATAGATAGACAGCCACCTGTCTATTCGGTTATAGTGGACAGGTACCTGTCGATCTTAGCGGAACGGAGACCGCGATGACCACCGCGACACCAGCTATCTACGGCCAATTCGGCCAGACCCTGGCCTTTGCCGAGCGCACCCTGACCGCCATCTTGTCCGAGCACCTCGCCCAGCGCGGGACCACGCCACAGACCTGGTACGCCCTCAAGCTGATCGCGGCCAGCGGCCAGGGGGTCTCGCGCCAGGCGCTGAGCAGCGACCTCGAACGTTCGCGGAACCAGGACGCCGGCTCGGTGCGGGCACTCCTCGCCCGGCTCGAGGCCGAAGGCCTGATCACCGGCGACGGACACGTCAACCTGACGCCACAGGGCGAAGAGCGGTACCGCGACCTGCTCGAGTATGTGAGCGCCCCGACCATCCGGCTGCTCGGCCAATTCGACCTCAGCGACGTCGAGACGACCATCCGCACGATGGCCGCCATCACCAAGCGGGCCGCCGAGGAAGCCGCCACCGCCGCCTAGCAGTCCTGTCACAGGACCCGCGCACGCCCGGCCCCTCCGGTCACGCCGACGCGGGACCCGTGCAGGCGCGGGACCGTGCACGCCCGGCCCCTCCGGATAACGTGGAGGATTCCCCCTTCGTGGCAGTCCGACCCCCGTTTACGAGGGGTAATCGGACACGAAGGGGCAAACCTCCACGTTAATCGCCGCTCCGAGCGCAGCCGAGCGGACACACCGGCCACACCGGTCACTCTGGCCGCTCTGGCCCTGCTGGCAGCAATGGCACCACTGCCGCGCGGCGCTAGCCGAGCTTGGCTAGTTCGGGGACGAAGTACTGGGCGTCGATCGTGCCGACACCGGCGGCGCGACTGTACCCGTCCCTCGCGGTGTAGCCGTGCACCCAGTACTTGTGCTTGATCTGAGTGAACTCGACCGAGTTATTGCCTGAACTCACGGGGACGACGCCCTGGGCATGTTCCGCCGCCAGCTTGTACAGCGCCGGATTGATCAAGCCGAGCGGATGGCCCGCCTTCTGATCGGCCAGCGCCACTATGCCGGCGAACAGGGGCGTGGATTCGCTCGTGCCGCAGACGACGTACCAGCCCGCTTGCTGACCGGCGAAGCCCTCGTAGACGTTGACCGGGCTGCTGCACGCGCCGTTCATCGACACGTCGGGGATGCCGCGCATGCTGCCGACGGCCTGCCGCACGCTGTCCTGGTACGAGGGGCGCGAGAACAATACGGACTTGCCGCCGCCGGTGGCTATCGCGCTCGGACCGTTGGCGCTGTTCTGCAGCTGGTTGGCGGCGTGGTTATAGGTGTCGTTCCACACCTTGTCCCGCGCTGTCCTGGTGCCGGCGGAGTTCAGGGTCAGCTCGGTGCCGCCGACCGCGGTGACCAGCGGGTCGGTGGCCGGCCACTGAGTCACCGGGTAGGTGTACAAGTTGTTCCCGCTTGCCCGGGGATCGGTGGCGCCGGTGTCGCCGGCCGCGGCGAGCACGGTGATGTGAGCGGCTTCGGCGTCGAGGAAGGCACCGCGGAACAGGTTGACGTCCGTCTTGGGACCGATCGCCTGCTCCGTGGTGCCGAAGCTCTGGCTGATCACGTCGCCAAGATGATGCTTCGCCACATACGTCTCGGCCTTGTCGAAGTCCGCCGCCGCGTACGAGCCCGCCGTCGGCGTCTCCACCAGCAAGATCTTCGCGCCGGGAGCCATCGCGTGCGAGTACTCCACGTCCAGCGTGGTCTCCCCCGCCCAGCTGACCATCTCCGCGTTGTTCCGGTTGTACGCCGGCACGTGGCCCGCTGGCTTGATGATCGTCAGCGACGGCGGGTTCCGCAGGCCGTAGGCGGAGTCGAACGTGACCAGGTCTTTCCACATGGTCGGCGAACCGTACGGGTCGACGACCACGATCGTCGTCCCCTTGCCAGTGATGTTCTGGCTGTACAGGCCGCTTGTCCCGTATGCCTGCTGGATTTCGGCCGGGTCATAGCAGGCCACGCTGAACGCCTGCTGGCAGTCCGCGATCGTGTCCGGCGCATCGTCGGGTCTGGTACCGAGGGTGATGATGTCCGGGGTGAAGCCTGGTCCCGCCACGGTCGCGGTCTGCTGGTGCGCGAGCTGACGGTCCGCGAGCCGGGTATCCGTCAACCGGGCGCTGGTCGCGGCACCCGAAGTCAGGACGCCGGCGGTCACGACCGCCAGCCCGGCAACGGAGAGCGCGATCACCGCGCTGGTCGTGCGCAACACGTGCACCGTTTCTCCCTCTAGACCGGCGCCAGTTCGGTGACGAAGCGGTGACCGCAGCCGTCACGCTGATACGACGGCCGACGGCACCCGATGGAGTACCCGCCGCGCAGTGCAGCCGGCGATCGGCATGACGCCCGACTCGCACCGCTTGCCGGTATAACGACCCCCGAACCAGACCCAAAACCAGACTTCGCGACGATAACACCAAAGAGACGATCAAAATGGTCAATATTCAACATCAGTGTTCGTGCAGGTCTACGGCAGGGACGGCTATGCACCAGTGATACGGGCATACTGGTGGCGGAGGGTCCCCGAGCAGAGGTGAGCAGCATGCGCTTGCGCGGAAGTGTTGCGATTGACCTAGGCACGGTGAACACGCTTGTCTGGGTGGCGGGCCGCGGCATCGTTCTTGAAGAGCCGTCGGCCATCGCCATCGACACGGCCGCGGGCTCGGTCGCCGCGGTGGGGGTTGCCGCTGACGCCTTGGCGGATAAGGAACCGCAAGGCATTGAGGTACTGCACCCGCTGCGCGACGGCGTGATCGCCGACCTGGATGCGACGGCAGCCATGCTGCACGCATTCTTGCGCAAGGCACGTCGGCGGCATGGTCCGCTACGGCCGAACGCACTGGTATGCGTTCCAGCAGGTGCCACCGAGGTTGAGCGAAGATCGGTCATCGCGGCGCTGAGCGTCCGACGACCCAGGTACAACGTCAAGCTGATCGACGAGCCGGTGGCGGCCGCGGCCGGAGCCGGCTTCGACCTCAGCGGCGGATCAGGCGGCTTCGTGGTCGACATCGGCGGCGGCACCACCGAGGTCGCCGTGGTGGCCGGCTGGCGGGTCGCCCGCGCCGCGTCGCTGCGCAAGGCCGGCAATGCCATGGACGACGCGATCCTGTACATGGCGAGGAACGAACTGGGCTTGATCTTGTCCCAGCGCGCGGCCAGGGAACTGAAGATGACCCTCGGCATCACGGCCGGCGCCACCATGGCCGAGATCGTCGGCATCGACGCCGCGACCCGGGTGCCGCGGACCGAACTCGTCTCCGGCGCTCGCGTGGCCGAGGCGATCGAGCCGATCGTGTCCGCGATCGCCGACAAGGTGCTGCAAATCCTGTCCGAGATACCGCCTGGCCTTGCCGAGGACGTGGTCCGCGGCAAGATCCGCCTGGCCGGCGGCGGCTCGCTGCTGCCCGGCCTGTCGGCAAGGATCGAGGCGGTGGCCGGCATCGGCACCGTCCTGGCCGAGGACCCGCTGCGCTGCGTTGTCCGCGGCGCGGCGGAGATCCTCGAACGGGGCAAGAAGGCACAGGGGCCAGGTCTGCGGTCTTGAGACGAGGTGAGTGGTTACCGGTCCTGCAGGACGGACAGTATGTTGCCTGCGGGATCGGTGAACCACGCGATGAACGGGCCGCCGCCACGGTGGATGCCCTTCGCGTCCTGGTCCATGCCCTCGTAACGAAGGAAGGTCACGCCCTGGCTGGCCAGTTCGTCAACCGCCGCGTCGATGTCGTCGACCTTGAAGTTGAGGGTGGTGTACGAGGCCGGGGTGTGGTCGTCCTTCGGGTAGATCAAGGTGTTCCGCCCGCCCGCCAGCTCCAGGGTGAGCAGGCCGTACTCTTCTGTCACCGGCACGCCCATCGTCTCGGCGTAGAACTTCTTGGCCTGCTGAGTGTCGCTGACGGAGAACCCGCTGAATGCTTCCGTGTACTCGAACATGAAATGCTCCTCCTATGATCGTGCGCTCTAGGGCAACGTGCGGTTACCCGGTAGACGTCCGGCCACCGGGAAAACCATCGGTGGTCTCATGGTGACTCAGGCCGGCAAGCTCGGTCTCAAGCCCGGATTGCGGTTGGCGGTCGTGAACCAGCCGGAAGGCTGGGCGTTCGCCGAATCTCCTTCCGGTCTGGCCGACGCCGGAACGGGACCAGCCGACGTCGTACTGGCATTCTTCACCGCCGCGGTCGGGCTTGGCTCGGAGCTGCCCGCACTGGCGGAGCGGATCTACCCCGATGGCGCCATCTGGACAGCGTGGCCGCGCCGGGCGGCCGGCCACCGCAGCGACATCACCGACAACGTGGTCCGCGAGATCGCGCTGCCGCTCGGACTCGTCGACGTGAAGGTCGCCGCCGTCGACGAGGACTGGTCCGGCCTTCGGCTGGTGTGGCGGGTGGAGAACCGAAAGCGCGAATAGGCACGGAAACAAGCACCACTGCTCGTTATGAGATGCTTGGGTCTATGGGTTTCAATCGACGTTGACCAGCCGTGCTGGGCGCCGCGCTCGCGGTGGAGTTCGCCGACGAGCTTGTTGACGGCGCCAAAGGTGCCACGCTGCCCGCCATCCAGCATTCGCTGGGGATCGGGTACGCGCAGATCGGGCTGCTCAGCGCCGTGCCGCTACTGGTCGGCGGGCTGCTTGAGCTGTCGGCCGGGCTGCTGCGGAACCGGCGGGCCGGCATCATCGGCGGCGGTGTCCTGTTCGTGCTCTCGCTGGCCGGTGTCGCGTTCGCGCAGAACTTCGCCGAACTGCTCATCGCCGCGCTGAACCGGTTTTCCGACCTCGCCATCCTGCGCGCGACCGCGGTCGCCGCGGCGCTGCTGTACCCGGCCTTCCTGCTAGCACCGGAACTGCCGGTGAAGATCGTCCTGCTCGCGCCGCTGAGCGCCGCGACCGCGACCTGGTACCCGCTGCCGCGGGCGCGGCTGTACGGCACCGTGCCGAGTCCGGTCGCGGTCACGTTGACCACCGCGACCAGCATGGCGGCCGCGGCGGGATCGCTGGCCGTGGGGGTGGTGGCCGGGGCGTTCGGATTGACGTGGGCGCTCGCCGGGCTGGCCGGTGTCCCCGTCGTGCTGCTCTTGATCGCGTTCGCCGAAACCCCTTTATCAGAACTAACAGGGGTTTCACCGCCGGCACGGGAATAGGCACCAGGATCGAGCGTTGCGACTAACGAGGGGTTTTGCTCTCACCGAGAGCGGATCGCTCCACATCCCGCCCGACTAGTCGACCGAGCCGATGTTCCGTATACCCTTTCGCCCCAACAAGTCCGTTTCTGTCCCCGATGCCAACCTGCCCGACCGGGTCAGCGAGCAGCTCATGCTCGCCCGCCGCCGGGCGCAGCCGAAGGCTGTCTATATTGCCCGGCTCACCCTCACCGCGGTGTTCGCGTACCTGATCGCGCTGATGCTGACCGGCTCGTCCCGGCCGGTGCTCGCACCGCTGACCGCGTTGCTGGTCATGCAGGCCACGCTGTACTCGACCATCCGCATGGCCGCCGAGAAGGTGCTGGCGGTTACCGCTGGCGTGCTCGCCGCCGTCGGTGTGGCGGCCTACGTGCCGTTCAGCTGGTGGGAGCTGGGCATGCTCATCGCCGCGACGCTTGCGCTAGGGATGGCGCTGCGGCTCGGCGACAACGTGCTTGAGGTGCCGATCAGCGCGATGCTCATCTTCTCCGTCGACACGCACGCGGCGGCCACGTCACGGATCGCCGACACGCTGATCGGCGCCGGGGCCGGGCTCGCGGCCGGCCTGCTGTTCGCGCCCCTGCGCGTGCAGTCGGCCAAGGAAGCCGTCGGCGAACTCACCGACCGGATGTCCGCGCTCCTCGGCGACATGGCTACGGGCCTGGCCGAGGTGCCCGCGCCGCGCCGCGCCGCGGAGTGGCTGGACGGCGCGCGCGCCCTGCGCGGCGAGGTATCCCGGCTGGACGAGGCCCTTGGCCAGGCCGAGGAAAGCATCCGGCTGAACCCCCGCCGGCTGATCACGCCGAACCCGGCGGCGGGCCTGCGCGAGGGCGTCGACTCGCTGGAACGCGCCGCCACCGACATGCGCGTGCTTGCCCGCTCGGTCGCGGACAGCGCGCGGATCGACAGCGACGACAGTCCCGTCCGCGACCCAGAAGCGCGTGCCCGCCTGGCCGCCGTACTCGGCGAACTGAGCGCGGCGGTGCGTGCCTACGGGCACCTGGTCGAGGCCGACGGCGGAACGCTCGCGCACGCTGGCGTGGGCACCCGGCCCGAGGGCGGGGAAGCCGCGGGGCCGTCCGCCGGGCTGCCCGGTACTAGTTTGCCCGCTGGCCCGTCGCCGGTTGCTGAGTCGCCGGTTACCTGGCGGTCACACCGGCCCTCTTCTGACGCCGTCTCGTCCGGCGTCGCGCCAGCGCTGGAGCTGCGGCAGCACCTGAGCGAGGCGCACCGGCGGCAAGACCAGCTCGCCGAGGCGCTGAGCACCGACCCGCACCAGCGGCCGGAAGGCTGGCCGCTGCGCGGCGAGATCCTCGCGCACGTGGACCGGCTGCGCAACGAGCTCGACCCCGAGCGCGAGCGCACCCAGCCGATGCGGACCATCCGCGCCCGTCGCCAGTCCCGCATCCGCCTGCCACGTCAGATGCGCCGGCCGTAAGCGCGGGGCCCTACTGGAGGTGGGCTAGGAGGGCCTGCTCCTTCTCGGGGGGGAGGCCGTGGCCTGGGCGGCCGGAACGGCGGGGCGGGTCGCCTTCGGCTTGCAGCCAGGCCCAGGTGTCGGTAACCGTTTCCGCCGCCGTGCGGGTGGTGAGACCCGCGGCGAACGCGGCGGAGACGTCTACCGGCTCGTACCAGGCGCGCGGCACCCACAGCGGCAGCTCAACCCACGGCTGAATCTCGGCGTCCAGTATCGCCTGCTCGGGCACCCAGACGAGGTCGGCCGGAATGCGGGCACTGCTTCCGGTCACCTCGACGGCGGTGCCGAGGAACTGGCCGAGGGTGCTCTCCCCCGCCTTGTTCACCACGTTGAAGACGCCGCCCGCGCCCCGAGCCGCCATGTCCAGCATCCACCGGGCCATGTCGCGGACGTCGACATACTGGACCGGGAGGTCCGGGCTGTCCGGCGCCACCACCTGGCCGCCGCGCTCGATCCGGCGCAACCACGACGGCAGCCGGCCGACGTTCTCGTACGGGCCGAGGATCAGTCCGGGCCTGGCGAGCAGCGCTTGGTCGCCGAACTCCCGCAGCACCGCGAGTTCGCAACCGCGCTTGGCTCGCTGGTAGCCCTCGCCGGTGGTCCAGTCCTGGTCGTCGTCCGGATCGGCGTCTACGGTGGGCGCCGTTTCGTCCGCGTTGTGCGGAATAGGGTCGGCGTACACCGAGAGCGTGGACACGTAGCCGAAGTGGCCGGTCTTGCCCTTCAGCAGCGCGCAAGCAGTCGCGACCACCGTCGGCGCCCAGCTCCAGGTGTCGATGACCGCGTCCCATTCCTGGTCACCGAGCGCCTCGCGCAGCGCCGCCGGATCGGTCCGGTCCGCGATCAGCGTCCGGACGTCGGCATCCGGTAGCGGGGTGTTGCCCCGGTTGAGCAAGGTGACGTCAATGCCATCGGCCAGCGCGGCCTCGGTGATGGCACGGCCGGCGAAGTGGGTTCCGCCCAATATGAGAAGGTTCATAGTGGTCCGCACTCTACCCGGCGGAAAACCGGCCCGGCCTCGGCCGTGCGCTGGTGAAACTCCTGCCACCAGGTGGCACCCGCCTCGGCCAGCGGGCCGAACATGCCGGCGGCGCTTTCCGGCGTACTGGTCCCCCATAGCGAGAGGTCGAACGGCTCGGCGGACTTGCCCTCCTTCTCCCTGCACTCGGTCAGGAACTCGTTCACCTCTCGCACCGTGACCACGTCCGGCCTGGCCTGGGTGCCCGGACCGTCGGCGTAAAGCAGCGGCACCGCGCCGTCCCAGCGCGCGGCGCGGCGCATCGGCGCCTTGGCCGGCCATTCGCCGCCCACCCAGATCGGCGGTCCAGTGTGGTTACCTGGCGGGCCAGTACGGACACGCGGCGGCGGGGCACCGGCGTGATCATCGTGCCGAGGCGGATGCGGCTGGTGGCGAGCGCCGCCGCGGTCAGCAGGATCCAGGGATCAGCGATCTCGCGCTGCTTGGCCTTCACCCAGGTGACGTGATCCCAGACGAACAGGGCGTCCCAGCCTGACTGTTCGGCCAGCCGGGCGAGATCGGCGACGACCCTGGGGTCGGCGAAGTCACCGAAGTTCGGGACATTGACGGCGTAGCGCATAGGGCCATATTGCCAGGTCCCCGGGTTGCCAGACCCACCGGCGGCCAGCTGCGCACACACGCCGGGAGCGGGCACGATGCCCCCGATCGGTCAGTGACCGGGCTTGGGTGATTCAGGTCACCCATACCGGTGCGCCTGTCCATGGCAAACTACCTGGGTGGTCGCCCTCAACATGCCCGGACTCCCGTTCGCCCTATCGCCGGAAGGCAACCCGCCGCCGGGTTGCCGGATACTGAGCGGCGCGCTGACGCTGACCGGCGCGGCCAGCACCGACCTGTTCCTCGACCCGGCCGGCCCCGGGGAATCAGCCCCTGACGCCGGCCGGCTGGTCGGGTCGCCACCGGCCGGGGACTTTACCCTGCGGGCCGAGGTCAGCGTCGCGTTCGCCAGCATGTACGACGCGGGAGTGCTGCTGGTGTGGGCCGGTCCTGCGCACTGGGCCAAGCTGTGCTTCGAGTACTCGCCGCAGCTCGTGCCGACGGCGGTCAGCGTGGTCACCAGGGAAACCTCTGACGACTGCAACTCGTTCGAGGTGGACGGCAGCACCTTGTGGCTGCGGATCACCCGCAGCGGGGACGCCTGGGCGTTCCACGCCTCGGCCGACGGCGCCTGGTGGCGGCTGGTGCGCTACTTCTCCCTCGGCTCGGCCGGCCATGACGGGCCGGTCAAGGTCGGCTTCCTCGCTCAGTCCCCGACCGGCGAGGGGTGCTCGGCCACGTTCTCGCACATCGCGTTCGCTCCCGGTGCTCCGTCAAACCTGCGTGACGGCTCCTAGCTCGGTGCTGGCTAGCTCGGTGCTGGCTAGCTTGGTGCTGGCTAGCTCGGTGCGGTGAATTCGGTGGCCGAGTCCGGGAGTTCGGCGCCGTACCAGGCCTCGATGATCCGGCGGGCGATGGAGACTGGCGGTGCGATGGAGAGCTCGCCGGCCTGGAGGCTGCGGAGCAGTTCGGCGCGGGTGAACCAGAGCGCCTCAGCCAGTTCGGCGTCGTCCACGGCGATCTGCTGGCCGGCCGGCGCGTCCGCGCGGAAGCCGAGCATCAGGCTGCGCGGCATCGGCCATGGCTGGCTGCCCAGGTACCTGACGTTCTGCACAGTGATGCCAGTCTCCTCGTGCACCTCGCGGATGACGGCTTGCTCGGCTGACTCGCCGGAATCCACGAAACCGGCCAGGATGGAAAACCGGCGTTCTGGCCAGGCGGCGTTGCGGCCGAGCAGGCAACGGTCTTGCTCGTCCGTGACGAGCATGATCACCGCGGGGTCGGTGCGCGGGAAGTGCTCGGTGCCGTCCTTGGGGCAGCGGGTGGAGTCGCCGGCAGGCTCGGGGATGGTCGCCGTGCCGCAGCGCGGGCAGTGGGTGTGCGTGACGTGCCAGTTGGCGAGTGCCACCGCGTGCGTGAACAGGCCCGCGTCGCGGTCGCTGAGCAGCGCGCCGATCAAGCGCAGCGACATGGCCTTCGCGCCGTCGTCCGTGCTGGCAATCGGCGCGATGACGCCGAAGTACACCGTGCCGTCCGCGTCCTGGCCGAGCAGGAAACGGACACCATCGGGGGCGTCCCCGGGTGAGACGAAGACGAGTTCCGGGCTCTGTCCGCTGAACGTGACCAGGGCACGACCGCCCTCGACCACCAGGACGCGGGTGCCCGGGTTCTCCCAGGCAGCCTCCAGCCAGTCCTTGTCCGAGCGCTTGTCGGTGACCCGGTCGACCGTGCCCCTGGACAGGGCCAGCCGGCCGAGGCCGTCTATGTTCCCGCTCACGTGAGCTCAGCACGGATCAAGGCCAGTTCCTCCCACAGGTAGGCGGACATCTCCGCGCCGCGCAGCAACCGCGAGATATCGATCTGCTCGTTCGGCGCGTGGACCCGGTCCGCGTCGAGGCCGGTGGCGACGAATACGAGCGGGGCACCGAGGATCTCATCCAGGTCGGCCTCGGGTCCGCTGCCGCCCTCCTTGGTGAACAGCACCTCGCGGCCGAAGGCCCGCTGCATGGCTCGCCGGCCGGCCAGCACCGCGGGCGAATCGATCGGCGAATGGGATGCCCGGACTCCGCCGCGTGACTCGACAGTCGCGTCCAGCCCCGGCGGGGTGCTGGCACGCACGTACTCGCGGAAGCCAGCGATCACTTCCTGCGGATCCTGGCCGGCGACCAGGCGGAAGCTCACCTTGGCGTGGGCCTGTTTCGGGATGATCGTCTTGCCGCCGGGGCCGGTGTGGCCGCCCCACATCCCGTTGATCTCGGCGGTGGGCCGGGCCCAGATCCGCTCCAGCGTGGTGAAGCCGTTCTCGCCGTAGCTGGCGCCGCTGTCGCCGGCGTCGGCGAGCCATTGTTTTTCGTCGAACGGCAGCTTGGCGAAAAGCTCCCGTTCCGCATTGGTCAGCTCGACGACCCGGTCGTAAAAGCCCGGTACGGTGACCCGGCCGTCCGCGTCGTGCAGGCCGGCCAGCAGGCTCGCCATCGCATGCAGCGGGTTCGGCACTCCGCCGCCGAACGAGCCCGAGTGCAGGTCGCGAGCCGGGCCGGTGAGACAGACTTCGGCCTCGGCCATGCCGCGCATGCCGGTGCACATGGACGGGACGTCGGCGGCCCACATGCTCGTGTCTGTGACCACGGTGACGTCTGCCGCCAGCCGGTCGCGGTTGCTCCGGAGAAGATCGGCGAAGAACGGCGAGCCGGACTCCTCCTCGCCCTCGATCAGCAGCTTGATCGTGACCGGAGGTGCCGTCTGACCGCTGGCGGCCAGGTAACCACGGACGCCGAGGGTGTGGAACAGCACCTGGCCCTTGTCGTCGGAGGCGCCGCGGGCGAGGATCTGCCCGTTCACCTCGGCCGGCTCGAACGGGGGGCTCGTCCACTCGTCCAGCGGCTCGACCGGCTGCACATCGTGGTGGCCGTAGACGAGGACCTTCAGCGCCTCTGGGTCAGCGGCCGGCCATTCGGCGTAGACGGCGGGCAGCCCGTCTGTTTGCCATACCTCGACAACCGGGAAGCCTGTTTCCCGCAGGTGAGCCGCCAGCCACCTGGCGGAACGCTCAACATCGGGGTGGCGCGCCGGGTCAGCGGAGATCGACGGGATCGCCAGCCACTGCTTCAGCGCAGCAATGAATCCGGACGCGTTCGACTCGACATAATCGCGGACATCCATAGGTAGAACCTACCTGGACTGGAACGCGTCCCCGTGTCCCGTGAGGCCCTGGGCGGGAATCGAGACGTGGCGCCCGGTGCTGCCGGTGACCCGGCCGATACGGACCGGTTCCTCCCCCGCCCGCGTGAGCGCGGCGATCGCGGCCTGCTCCTGTTCCGGGGAGACGACCACGCAGAATCCGGTGCCCATGTTGAACGTGGCGTACATGGTGCTGGCGGGTACCTTCCCCGCCTCCGCGATAAGGCCGAACACCGGCTGCGGGGCAGGCAGGGCATCCAATTCATAACTCACATCGGCGGCGAGGCGACCTAGGTTCAGCAGCCCGCCGCCGGAAATGTGCACCAGTCCCTTGGGGGTCACACCCGCGACCCACAGCGCTTCGGCTGCGGCCACGTAGACCCGGGTCGGCTGCAGCAGCGCATCGGCGAGGCTCTGCCCGGTGCCCTTGACGTCGTCGTCGAGGGTGAGCCCGCCGAGGTCGAACAGGGCATGGCGGGCCAGCGAGTAGCCGTTGCTGTGCAGGCCTGAACTGGGCAGGCCGATGATCACGTCGCCGTCTTCGACGCAGGCGCCATCGACTGGCTTACGCCATTCGGTGATCCGCCCGGCCGCCGGCCGCTCAGCGGGGTCGGCCGGCGGCATCGCGCCCATCGCGGTGCCTACCAGGTCGAGCATGGGGCCGGTTGCTTTGTCGGCGGGGCTGGCCAGCATCGCGCCGATCTGCGCGATCTCGCCGCCGGGGATGGCGATGCCGGCCAGGGTGGCGCCCTGGTACATGCCCTTCGCCAGTTCCTCGAAGACCCCCTCGTCGATCCGGTCCGTCGCCATGTAGTCGAGCAGCGCGAGCGGCACGGCCCCGACGCAGACCAGGTCGTTCACGTTGTTCGCGACGACATCGACGCCAACCGGCTCCCACCGGTTCGCCTCACGGGCCAGGAGGATCTTGGTCCCGACCCCGTCGGTGGTCAGCGCGATCGGCGGACCGGGCGGAATGTGCAGCAACGTCGCGAAGTAGCCGCTGGCCAGACCCGTGATGCTGGTCACCAGCGGGGACCTGACCTCGGTCCGCGCCAGCCACGGACGCATCACCTTGCTGAACGCGTCCTGCTCACGTTCCTCGTCCACCCCAGCGTCCCGGTACGAGGTTTCCGGCTTCTGCTCCGGCTTCTGCTCCGGCTGCGTCATCAGCGAGTTCTTCCAGTAGATCGGCGGTCTCAGGCGCTCCCGAGATTAGTGCATCGCGTTTCGTCGCCGCCCGGTGGGCGCTCCGAGCAGGCCGATGCCATCGCCGCGGCGGCATCGGCGCCATCCCGCGGCGGCCGCGGCCGCCGGCCGGTGCCGGCCGGGGCCGGCCCGTGGCCGCGATCACATGCGTCGCACTGGTCACTGGCATCGCTCCTGGCGCTTGCGCCTCGGATGCCGGGCGACTAACGCGGTATTTATGTCCAACACGGAGGAAATTGCTGCTGTGAGCAGGGTTTTTTACCGCGTTGGAACTAATTGCCGCGATAACGAACCGCGTCGCTGACTCTTGAGGGAACATCGGGACGCCGTGGCGCTGACGTGACTGCTGGGAGCGGCGGTGGGCGCACGGCGCCGCGCCAGGAACGACCTCCCCGGCACGGCGCCGCCGCACAAAGGCCAGCTATTCCGGCATATCGGACTCGGTCCAGCGCTGGAAGACGGCGACCCTCTCCGCGGGCCACGCACCATCACAGGGCATCGTGCCATCGCGTAGGCGGTCGAGGATGGCCGACGCGTGCTGGGTGGCATCGGCGTAGGACCATAGGTCGAATACGAAACTCATCGACTGGCGGTCCTTGTCGCGGAACAACGGCTTGATATGCCGCGCAAAGCTGACCGGCTCCTCCGGACCGGGCAGTTCCGGCTCGTCGTCCTGGGCCGACGAGGCGGCGTTGTCAGGAGCGGCGGCGTGAGCGGGCGACGGCGGGCCGGCGGCGTGAGCGGGCGACGGCGGGCCGGCGGCGCCCCAGTCCCAGTCGGGGACCGGCGCATCCTCCGGAGCCGCGGCCTCCCAGGAGATGTAGCCGGCGAACGCGGAGCGGAACTCCGGGTCCGCTGGCAGCTTCACATCGTCGGCCGCCCGGAGCCACCGCCCGATCCAGCGTTCCCGCTGGTCATCGGTCAGGCCTACCGCAGTTGCGGCTCGCGGCTCGGCGGGCCCAGCCGGGAGCCCCACGGTTTGCGTCCCTGCCGGTACCGCCGCGGGCGGGCCGCC
Source organism: Streptosporangiaceae bacterium (assembly GCA_036490795.1). Lineage (GTDB taxonomy): Bacteria > Actinomycetota > Actinomycetes > Streptosporangiales > Streptosporangiaceae > JAFARZ01. Next base: position 12,716 of record DASXDG010000251.1, on the reverse strand, counting down.
GAAGGCCGCTGCGATGCGGGCGGCGGCTTGTTCGGCCTGAGCGGGTGCCGCGGTCGCGAACAGCGGTGCCAGCACGGGGTCGCCGGGCAGGTGCTTGCCATAGAAAGCACGAACCAGTGCCGTGAGCGCGGGCAAGCCGCCGGCCCACTCGAACAGGGTGGGGCGTGCGCTGGGCGCCGGGTCGGCGAAGCCGACGTACCAGTGCATGCCGCTGCAGAACGGCTTGTTCTGCGAGTGACCGCAGCGGCAGAGCGCGTAGTGCTCTGCTGAGCTGCCTTCGGCGCGGTCGATGTCCTCGCCGTCCGGGCCGGCCAGCGGCAGTCCGCCGGTGATCCGGTACGGGCCGTCCTTGCTCACCTCGACAACGGCGGCGCGCGTGCCGTGGAAGTCGACGGTGCCGCGTTCCTCCACGCCATCGACGGCGAAGCTCAGCGCGCCGGACGGGCAGGCGCGAACGGCTGCGACGATCTCGTCGGTGCGCGCCCCGGCCGCGGTGACGAACGGCTCGCTGCCCGCGTGAAACACCGAGGAGAGCCGGTCGGTGCAGAACCCGGAGTGCTGGCAGATGCCACGATTGTCGAAGATCGTCACCTGCTGCCCGGGATAGACATCCCGGTGGTCGGGAACCCGCTTGGGATCCTTGGCACCGGAGAAGCCCGCCGCCACGTGGGAACCATCGCAGAACGGCTTGATCGCCGACGCGCCGCACCGGCACAGGGCGAGCTGCGGCGGTGCCTGGAGTTCCTCGCCCAGATAGTCCCGCATGCTGTCCGCGTTGGTGACCAGGTAGGGGCCGTCGGTCGCGACCGTGATGCCAGGGGTGAGACCGTTCTGGATGGCGCGGAACTCGGCGAGCACGCTGGAGTCGAGCTGGCAGGCCAGGTCCTGCAGCGCGGCGGTCGCTTCGATCAGTGCCGGGTCCGTGCTGGTCACGCGCAGCCGGGTCGCGGCGAGGGCGAGTTCGCGTAGCCGCGCGTGCAGCGGCTCGCTCGGCTCCCCCGGCGCCGCTGAAACCGCCGACGACGTACCGCCGGCACCAGATGGGCCGACACCAGACTGATCGGCGGGCGCGGCGGCGCCTGCCAGGGGGCGCAGGACGCTGCTGGTCAGGCGGGCGATGATTGTGCCTGGGGTTTCGAAGGCCAGGGTCCCCCCGGCGGCTAGAGCGGTGAGGATCGCGTGCGCCTGAGCGGCCAGCTCCGGATACGCACCCGCGGCCGCCGCGGCGGCGAACGATGAGGCTTGCGCGAGCTGCTCGGCCACGTCTTCACCCGAAGCCGAAGCCGAAGCCGAAGCTGAAGCCGAAGCCGAAGCCGAAGCCGAAGACAGGCCCGCCCAGCGGCTGGTGAGACCCCAGTCGGGAAAGTGCCCGGCGAGCGAATCGGCCAGTGCGTCGAACGCGGCACCGACCTCGGTGAGCACCGCGCACACCGCCGCGAGGTTCGCCGCCGGACCGGTACGGCAGCGGGTGGCGAAGCCGGAGGCGTCGCGGAGGCGTTCCTCCAGCAGCGCCCAGGCGGCGGCCCGATGCGGGATCAGGTAATCCGACTCGTAGAACAGCTCAAAGCTCGGTCCCGCCGTCATGCCCGGAAAATCCCGGCCCGCTGGCAGCGTCGTGACCAGGTCGCCGAGCGGCTTCAGCGCGCGGAACATGAGGCCGAGGGTGACCTCGGCCAGGGTCTGGAGCTGCTCGCCGGTTTCCTCGGTGTGCGCGAAGTACCGTTCAAGCGCCAGCAGCAGGATTTCGTAGGCGACGTTGAACAGGTCCATGCACTCGCTGGTCAGCGGGTCGCTGATCAGTGGCACGTCCGCGTGCTGCAGCGGCCGCACGTTGGCGGCCAGCACCGGCCGGACCGGCTCGAACGCGGGGTTGTCCGCCCGCATCCCCTCGTACTCATCCAGGATTTTCACGAACTGGCCGAAGTGCGCGTTCCGCCAGTCGCCGCGCGGCCCTTCGCCCTGTTCGAGGATCTCTCCGATGGCACGGCAGGCCGACGACAGGTCGGTCACCGGGATCAGCTCCGGCCAGTGGAAGTTCGCGGACGTGGCCTGCGCCCGCGGCGGGCCGATGAACAGCCACTGCTCACCGAACTTCTCCGCCAGGTGGGTGAGACCGACCTCGATGGACCGGTACAGGTGCCCGACGGTGGCGAAGTCCTGCAGCCTGGGCACGATGTCGCCCGCCGCCATCAGCGGTTCGGCACGTCCGACCGCCTCCATGCCGTCCGCGTCCCGCAGGTCCATGCCTTCGGGGCGCTCGAGGTACATGAAGTGCCGCAGCGCCTGCTCGCCGAACGGCAGCAGCGCCAGTTGCACGCCGGCCGGATAGTGGTTCGCGACGGCAGGCAGGTTCACCCTGGCCAGGTGCGGCGCACCGCCGATCGCGGTCATCAGGTTGTGCACCAGCGAGAGGTGCAGCATCTCCTGCGTGGCCACGTGCGAGACCTGCTTGCGCCATCTGGTGACGACCTCGAGTTCGGCCTCGGTGAGCCCCTCGTCCACCGATTGCTTCAGCGAGAACGCGGCGAACAGGTACTGGCACATGATGCCGTGCTCCAGTTCGGCGGCCTCGCACAGCATGTAGATCAGCGCCTCGCGGTGCTCGATCACGAATGGCGCCTCCGGCGCCGCCTTGCCACCCCGTGTGGCGATAACCTGAGCTAGCCTGCCTTGACCAGCCGTAGCGTCATCCATTCCCCGATTTCCTCCCGTTAGGCGCTTGCGGTGTAATTTTGTAATCATCATGCCATGCGCGGCAAATCCGGATCGCGCCGGCAGCTCCGGATCCGTTCAGGGGAAGCACCACCGCCAGTTATGAAATATTTGATCTTTCAAATGTGCTTAGCATGGGCAAAAGGAGGTGGCCCATGCCAGCGGTTACCGTCGAGGACATCCTGGTTCTGCCGCGAGTGCCGGCGCCAGAGGGTACAGAACGAACAGTAGTTTCTGTGACCACTGCGCCGAGCGGCCTTGAGGGCGAAGGCTTCCCGGTGCGCCGGGCGTTCGCCGGGGTGGACCTGAAGCAGCTCGACCCGTTCGTGCACATGGATCAGATGGGCGAGGTGGACTACGGGCCCGGTGAGCCGAAGGGCACGCCATGGCATCCGCACCGCGGTTTCGAAACCGTCACGTACATCATCGACGGGATCTTCCGCCACCAGGACTCCAACGGCGGCGGCGGGCTGATCACCAACGGCGACACCCAGTGGATGACCGCCGGCGGCGGCATCCTGCACATCGAGGCGCCACCGGAGTCGCTGGTGATGAGCGGCGGGCTGTTCCACGGCGTCCAGCTCTGGGTGAACCTGCCGGCCAGCCTCAAGATGACGCCGCCTCGCTACCAGGACATCCGGGCGGGACAGGTGTCCCTGCTCGCGTCATCCGATGGCGGCGCGCTGCTGCGGATCATCGCCGGATCGCTCGGCGGACATCATGGCCCCGGCGTCACGCACACGCCGATCACGCTCGTGCACGCCACCGCGTCGGCGGGCGCGCAGGTGCGCCTGCCCTGGCCCGCGGACTACAACGCGCTCGCGTACGTGCTGGCCGGCAACGGCTACGTGGGGGCGGACAAGCGGCCGGTGCGGATGGGACAGCTCGCGGTGTTCGGTGCCGGTGACGTGATGACGTTCGAGGCGGGAACGCGCGGTGACCTGGACATCCTGCTCCTCGGCGGGCAGCCGATCGGGGAGCCGGTCGCGGCGTACGGGCCGTTCGTCATGAACACGCGCGACGAACTGGCGCAGGCCTTCGAGGACTTCCAGGCGGGGCGGCTCGGCACCATCCCCGCGGAGCCGCGTCCCGGTCACGACGTTCTCTGACGTTCGCGCACGCTGAGCGCCAGGGCGGGGCACGAGGAGACCGCCTTCCGTACCTGGCGCTCAAGTCCGGCCGGCACGTCGTGCGGGTCGATGACCGGGTAGCCCCACTCGTCGAGCTCGATCAGCTCGGGCACGAGTTCCGCGCACGCGCCGTGGCCGGCGCACGCGATCGGGTTCACCACGATGTTCATGGTCTGCTCCCTGTCGGCAGGAACGGTTTCCGCGATTCCGCCGAGCACCTGCCGTGCGCGTGCAGGCTTACCTCGGCCGCGAACACGTCGAGCGCGCCGCGCACGAAGCGGGCCGTGCCGTCCGGGTGATGACAGGCGCCACGGCCGGCGACCAGGCCGAGCCAGCGCTCGATGTCTCTCGTGCCGCTTTGCTGGCCACGGGTCAGGTCGCCCATCGCGTTCGCGATCCTTGGCAGGCCGTTCAGGCACGGACCGCACTGTCCGGCCGACTCCGCCGCCAGGTAACGCGTGACGCGGGCGGCTTCACGCAGGCCGCAGACGTCGCCGGGTAGCACCGCGATGACCCCCGCGCCCAGGCTCGCGCCATGCCTGCGCAGCGCCGCGTTGTCCAGCGTCAGGTGCCGCGCCACGGCCGTCGGGAGCCAGGTGCCGTGGTAGCCGCCGATCAGCACCGCCTGCGCTTTATCCAGGTCAGCGTCGCCCAGGCCGGCCAGACCCGCCAGGGGCGTGCCGATATCGGTTTCCCGCACCGCCGTACCGCCGGCGGTGACGATCGTGGTGAGCATCGTTCCGGGCTCCGTTTCCGTGCCCGCGCCACGGAACCAGTCAGCGCCATAACGCGCGATCAACGCTATGTGGGCAAGCGTCTCGACGTTGTGGATGAGGTAGCCGCGTTCGGCTGGACGGGGCGGGGTGAACGTGGGCAGGGCGGGACCGCCGGTGACCTTGTTCAGCACGGCGGTCTCCTGACCGCCGAGGAACCCGTCCTCGTTCGTGTACAGGCGCACCTCGCGGGCACCGACCGCCTCCGCGACCAGGTGCAGGCCGTCCTGCACCAGGTACGGGGCCAGCCGCAGCAGCGTCGCGTCCTTGCGGCTCAGCGGCTCGCTTTCCGCGCCGTTGGCGATGACCATCGTGCAGCGCTTGACCGCGGCCAGCTTGCGGTGCACGGGGAACGCCGCGCCGCCGCGGCCGGTCAGGCCGGATCGCCCGATGGCTTCGATCAGGTCGGCACCCCGGTACGCCACCGGCTGACGGGCGTGGCCCTGTCCGTGCGGCAGCAGGCGGGGCAGTCCGGCAGCCTGCCGGGCTGCCCCGCCTGCCGCCGACACCGGCTGGGTCCTTGCCCCGTTCATCGCGCGGCCCGCTCTGGTTCGCGCGCGTGATCTTGCGGCTGGTCTAGCAGCGCGGTCACGCGGTCGGCCCCTCGAACCTGCCGGGCCGCATGCACCACACGCCAGGCTACCGCCGCGATGATCAAAACAACACTGGCGATACCTATGAAGATCAACGGAACCTGCCGAAGATCGTCACTTGAGAACACACTGTGCACCAGAGCCACCGGCCAGCACAGATACGCGGTCAGGTGGATGGCACGCCACAGCACGCGGTTGAGCCGGCCGCGGAGCAAACTGGTCACGATCATCGCCAGCATCAGGTCAAGCGCGACCGCGCCGAGGCCCAGCCACAGCCGCTCGTAACCGGAGGTGAACGGGACGATCGCGGCAAGCAGAGGGATCCGCACATAGGAGTCCAGCACCGCCGTGAGCACGTGTATGGCGATAAACACAACGGCGAGCAGCGAAACGTTGCGGTGCAAGTCCGCGGTGGCGAACCGGGGCAAGCCCGGGAGCCTGGTCTTACCGCGTACCGCGATGCCGAGCACGAAGACAGCGGTGAGCAGGACCAGCGCGACGATCCCCGTCGCGCGGCTCATATACCAGAGCACGGTCATTGTGCCCGCTCGTTTGCGCGCTCGTTTGCGCGCTCGTTTGCGCGGGGCCAGCCGGCGACGGTGAACACGGCGCCCTTGACGTCGACCAGGCGGGCCGGCAGGCAGTTCCTGGCCAGCCAGCCCATCGCGTCGCGGCCCCTGATGATCGCCGCGGTGCTGGCCGCGTTCGCATCCGCGCAGGTCCCCGCCGTCACCGAGACGGTCCGCCAGACCGGCGCGGCCGGCCTGCCGGTACGCGGGTCCAGGATGTGATGCAGCACGTCACCACCGCGGCGCCATCTCCGTGCCGCCGTGCTGGAGGTGGCCAGGCCGCCTTTCGCGATGGTTATGGTCGCGTAGGGACCTTCCGGGTCGTCGTCGGGATGGCCGGTGACGTCCTGGACCCTGATCGGCCAGCCCTCTTCCGGCGGCGGCCCGGCCACCGCGATGTCACCGCCGAGGCCGACGAGGACGCCGCAGCCGAGGTGGTTGGCGATCCGGTGCGCCGACCGGTCCGCGGCCCAGGCCTTGGCCGTGGCACCGAGGTCGAGTTCGGCGTCAGAGGGAAGGGTCAGGGTGCGGCCGTCCAGCCCTATGCTCCGCCAGCCGGGGATCGTGTGCTGCGTTATCGTTTGGTTCTCGGTGCCGTCCTGGATCGTTGCCTGCACGGCGGCATAGTCCCGGTCGTAGCCGATCCCGCGCATTGCCGCGCCGACCGTCGGATCGACATCGCCGTCGGTCAGCCGCGCGGCCCGCAGCGCCACCGCGATCGCCTCGGCGAGCAGCGAACTCACCTGCGTCCGCGGCGCGGCCAGCGTGCGGATCTCCGAATCGGGCCGGAACCGGCTGCAGGTCACGTCCACTTCGGCCAGATCCGCGGCGAGGATTCGTCGGGCCTGGTCCAGTTCCGTCTCCGTGCCGGCCACCACGAGGCGGACCTGGGTGCCGAGGGCGGTCCAGGTAACGGCGTTCCGCGGGCGTTCGAGGGTGCGCATCATGACCCTCCCGAGGTCGCGACGCTCTGGCCGCTGCTGGCCGAGGGCGCGGAACTCTGACTGAAGCCTGAATTGTCCTCGTTACTGGTTTTTGTGCTGCCGGTTTTCGTGTTGCTGGTTTTAGTGTTGCTGGTTTTAGTGTTGCTCGGGCTGGTGCCGGTTGGGCTGGTGCCGGTTGTCGCCGCGTGGGTCGATCCCGGCAGCGCCAGGGCCACCACGCCCGCCGCGACCACGCTCGTCGCGCTCACTGCCGCCGTCGCGGAGCGGACCCTGGCCTGCCCGCGTACCCTGGCGGCCACGGCTCGGCCGATCCTGTCACGGTTCATGGGATCCATCCTCGGTCCGTCTTGTCGAAGCCCCCTGTTGTCCGCCTCTCAGCCGCCTATGACTGTTTCCGGTGTCCGTTTCCGGTCCCGGTTCGGGCAGTTGGGGCTGGCACGGGTTGGCTGGAAGGTATCCGCCGAACCTGAAGGCTGGCCGCATGCCCACCGGATGGCGGCCGCACGCGGCGGGCACCTCGGCGGGCACGCGGCGGCCACCTCGGCGGGCACTCGGGCACTCGGCGGGCACTCGGGCACTCGGCGGGCACGTGGCGCGCACTCGGCGATTACAGGGTTGAAATGGCGGGGTTTGCCTGCCCGGCCGTGGGTGGCTGCCCTGCGATCGGGTCGTCGCTGCCGGGTCCGGGATGAATGGTGCCCGGCTGGTGGGGGTGGTTTCATGATCGTGATGCCGCCCGGGCGCGGGCGGTTTGTCCGGTTTGCGGGATGCCGGTGCGGCGGCGTGGCCGCGATGGCCCTGATCGTCGCGGGCGACGCAGACCCGCGCAGCTCAACCCTGTAGCGCGGCGGGCACCTCAGCGATTAGCGCGGTAATTCTGTCCAACACGGTAATTCCGGCTGCTGAGAGCAACGTTTTATATCGCGTTGGACTTTTTTGCCGCAGTAACGGCACCAGCCGCGGCAACGGCACCAGCCGCAGCAACGGCACCAGCCGCAGCAACGGCACCAGCCGCGGCAACGGCACCAGCCGCGGCAACGGGGGAGGCTGCTGTGATCAGTGCGGCTATTGATACCCGGCTACCGGACGGCTGGGACCATCGGGGCGCGGCGCCGGCCCAGGGCGAGGAGCGTCGCCGCGACGATACCGATGGCGATCGTGCCAAGCGCCGAGACGAGCAGCGTGCCGCGCGCGCCTACGGCGGCCACGAGCGGGCCGCCGAGCGCGGTGCCGAGCGGGGAGGCGACGATGAGCAGGGACCCGCGCGCGGTGAGGACCTGCGCGAGCGCGTCGGGCGGGGCCGCGTCCTGGAAGACCGCCATCGACAGCGATGTCCACGGACCCCAGATCAGCGCCCCGGCGAAGAACGCACCGAGCACCACCCCCAGCGGCAGGCTGAGCCCCAGCGGGACCAGGGCCAGCCCCCAGCCGAGCACGATCACGGTCATAGTCGGCCATACCGGCAGCCGCCGCAGGAACGGCGCGGCGAGTTCGCCGAAGATCGCGCCGACGCCGAACACGGCCCAGAAGACGCCGAGCAGCGCGGCCGAACCGTGCAGGTCATCGGCGACGTGCACCGGCAGCGCCACCTCCACAGGGCCATACAGCAGATAGAAGAAGAACGACATCGCGAGGAGGCCCGGCAGCACGGGAGCCGACCGGATCAGCGCCCAGGCACCGCGCTTCTCCTGGTCCTTGGGACCTGCCTCGGGAGCCGCTTCGGGAGCCGCCTCAGGTGCCGGTGATGCGAGGCGGTTTACCAGCGGGGTCACTCGCGCGTAGCTGACCGCGAGGATCGCCCAGCTCACCGCGTCCGCGGCGATCACCACGGCCGGTCCGGTCAACGCCGTCACGACGCCGGCCAAGGCCGGGCCGATCATGAAGCTCATCTGGTCCGACAGGCCGAACACCGTATTGCCCGCCACCCGCTGTTCGGCTGGGAGCAGGTCGGCGATCAGCGTGTACTTGCCCGCCGCGCCCCAGGCGCTTAGCAGCGAGGAGGCCCCGAGCAGGCCGGCATATGCGAGCGGATCAAGCGTCCCGGCCAGGGCCAGGATGGCGACCAGGCCGAGCGCCAGCGCGCGCACCACCGCGTTGGCGAAGGCCAGCCGGGTGCCTGCCCGGCCCCGGAGCCAGCGCCGCAGCACGATGGCCCCGGCCGCTCCGGGCAGCGAGTACGCGGCGACCGCCGCGCCCACCCAGAGGCCCTTGCTGCCGGGAGGGGCTAGCTTCAGTGCGAGCCACGCGATCGCAACCGCGCTCATCCCGTCTCCGAGGGCCGAGGTGGCTATGCCAGGCAGCAGACGACGGATCACCGGATGCGTAACCGCAGGGTAATAAGGAGATACGCGGATTCGTTCGGCCCATGTGGATCGCACTAACAGATTGTGCAACCTCATGTTAAGTTGAGGTCAAGGAGGCTTAGTCGTGCGTGAGGCGCTGGCAGCACAGCGAACGCTTGCCCTTGCCCAGATCCAGGCACTGGAGCGGGAGTTCACCGGCATCGCCGAGGCCGCCGCCGCGGACGGGACCGACGACGAGCACGACCCCGAAGGCGCCACGCTCGCCTTCGAGCGGCAGCACACGGCTGCTCTGCTTGAGCGCGCCCGGGACCAGCTCGCCGCGATCGACGACGCGCTGCGGCGGCTGGACGAGGGCGGCTACGGCATCTGCGAACGGTGCGGCCGCGGCATCGGCGCGGAGCGCCTCGCCGCCAGGCCCGCCGCGACAACGTGCGTGGCCTGCGCCAGCGCGAAACCCCGCTAGGCCCCTACTCGGTGCGGAGGGCCGAGGCGGTGCGGGTGCGAGCTGCCCAGCCCGCCGGGACCAACGCGCCGGCGACGGCGATGGCCAGGGCGCCCAGGACAAGCAGGACCAGCTCCAGCGGGTGGTACACGTTCTCGAACGCGGGCGGTATCTGGGTCTGTGCCGCGCGCGCCATCGCGGGCAGCACGAACCGGTGCGGGCCGGCTGCCCGGTCTTCGGCAGCGGGTCCGGGAGCCGGCCGTGATCTGTCCGTGCTGACGCCGCGTGAGGTCGAGGTGCTCGGGCTGATCGCGCGCGGGCTGAGCAACGCCGAGATCGCCGCCGCGCTGACGCTCAGCGAGGCGACGGTGAAGACGCATGTGACCCGCGTCCTCGGCAAACTCGGCCTGCGCGACAGGGTGCAGGCCGTGGTGTTCGCGTATGAGGCCGGGCTGGTGCGGCCGGCCAGCGACCTGGGATGATGTGCCACATGAGTGAGGATTTCCGCACCGCACGCGACCTGCTCCTGCGCTACCGCTCCGACTACGACCTGGCCAGGGCGGAGTTCACCTGGCCGTCGCTAGACGCCTTCAACTGGGCGCTTGACTGGTTCGACGTGATCGCGGCCGAGCACCCGGAGCGGATCGCGCTGCGCGTCCTCGACGACAACGGGGGCGACGAATCAGTCACTTATGGCGAAATGCACGGGCGTTCCGGGCAGGTCGCGGGCTGGCTGCGCGGTCTTGGCATGCGCCGCGGCGACCGGGTACTGCTCATGCTGGGCAATATCGTGCCGCTGTGGGAGGTCATCCTCGCCTGCATGAAGCTCGGCGCGGTGATCATCCCGGCGTCCACGCTGCTGTCCGCGGAGGACCTGACGGACCGGGTCACCCGCGGCGACGTGCGGCACGTGATCACCGAGGCTTCGCTCGCACCGATGTTCGCGTCCGTACCGGGGTCATGGACGCGCGTCGCGGTCGGCTCACCGGCGCCTGACGGGTGGCATTCATACTCGGATGCGGCATCGGCTCCGACGGAGTTCACGCCGGACGGGGAGACACTGGCGAGCGACCCGCTGCTGCTCTACTTCACCTCGGGTACGACCGCGCAGCCCAAACTCGTCGCGCACACGCACGCCAGCTATCCGGCCGGGCACCTGTCGACCATGTACTGGATCGGCATCCAGCCGGGTGACGTGCACCTCAATATCTCCTCGCCCGGCTGGGCCAAGCACGCGTGGAGCAACGTGTTCGCCCCCTGGATCGCCGGGGCCACGTCGCTGATCCTGGGCCACGAGCGGTTCACGCCGGAGGCCCTGTTCGACGCGATCCCATCCTGCGGCGTGACCTCGCTCTGCGCACCGCCCACGGTCTGGCGGATGCTGGTGCAGGCCGACCTGGCCACCGCCGACGTGAGCACGCTGCGCGAGTGCGTCGGCGCCGGGGAGCCGCTGAATCCGGAAGTGATCGAGCAGGTCCGCCGGGCCTGGGACATCACGGTCCGCGACGGCTACGGGCAGACCGAGACCACGGCGCAGATCGGCAACCCGCCCGGGACCGAGCTCCGCCTGGGCTCGATGGGCCGACCGCTGCCCGGCTACGACGTCGTGCTGATCGAGCCGGTCACCGGCCAGCCAGGCGAGGAGGGCGAGATCTGCCTGCCGCTAGACCCGCGCCCGCTCGGGCTGATGACCGGCTATAAGGCCGATCCGGAGCGGGCCGCCGAGGCCATGCGCGACGGCTACTACCACACCGGCGACGTGGCCAGCCGCGACGCCGACGGCTACATCACCTACGTCGGCCGCACCGACGACGTGTTCAAGGCGTCCGACTACCGGATCTCGCCGTTCGAGCTGGAGAGCGTGCTGATCGAGCACCAGGCCGTGGCGGAGGCGGCGGTCGTGCCCTCCCCCGACCCGGTCCGCCTCGCCGTGCCCAAGGCGTTCGTGCTGCTCGCCGCCGGGCACGAGCCGTCGGCCGACACCGCGCTGTCGATCCTGGCCTACGCCAGGGAACGCCTGCCCCCGTACCAGCGGGTCCGCCGCCTGGAGTTCGCCGACCTGCCCAAAACCATCTCCGGCAAGATCCGGCGGGTCGAGCTGCGGGAGGCGGAGCAGGACCGCGGCGTCGAGGCGCGCGGGGTCACCGAGTTCTGGGAAGAGGACTTCCCCGGCCTGAAGACCTGAGGAGGCCGTGAGCTCGCAGGCGCCCGCGTCCCGTCCCCTCGATCACCGTCTGAACAGCGCCGAAGGCGGCGCCCTGCTGGCGGTTGGCTCCATGTCCTGTGTCCAGCTCGGGCTGGCCCTGTCGGTGCACCTGTTCGGCCAGCTCGGGCCCTTGGGGGTGGCCGGGCTGCGGCTGGCCTGGGCCGGCCTGATCCTGCCGGTCCTGGTCCGGCCCCGTCCCCGCGACTTCACCGGCCGGGACCTGCTGGCCTGCGGCGTGCTGGGCGTGGTGACCGGCGGCCTGACGCTGTTGTTCATGCTGGCCATCGCGCGCATCCCGCTCGGCTCGGCCAGCGCACTGGAGTTCCTCGGCCCGCTGACGGTATCCATCTGCGGCCCGGGCGGCGGGCGCAGGCGCTGGACGGTCCTGGCCGCCATCGGCGTCGTGCTGCTGACCCAGCCGTGGCACGGCGGCATCGATCCCGCCGGTCTCGCCTTCGCCCTGGGCTCCGGGGTCTGCTGGGGCGCCTACATCCTGCTGACCCAGCACGTCGGCGACCGGGTCACCGGCCTGAACGGGCTGGCGGTCTCGATGCCCGTGGCCGGCGCCGTCGGCATGCTCGCCGCCGGTTCCGCCGGACTGGGCAAGGTGACCTGGCCGCTGCTGGTCACCATGCTGGCGCTGGCCGTGCTGCATCCCCTGCTCCCGTTCAGCCTGGAATTCCTGGCCCTGCGCCGGCTCACCGCCACCGCCTTCGGCACCCTGATGAGCCTGGAGCCCGCCATCGCGCTCCTGGCCGGCCTGCTCGTGCTGCGCCAGGTCCCCGGCCTGGCCCGCGCCGCCGGCGTCATCTTCGTGGTCATCGCGGGAATCGGCGCCACCCGCACCGGCGCTCGCGCACCCGCAGCCCCGCCCGGTGCGTAACCCGCCAGTGGTCCCGCTCTGTGGTATCTTCAACGTCGCCGTGCGCTTGCTGCGGACCGAGGAGGTGAGACCGATCAACGCTGTGACAGGTCGGGGCTCCCTCGCTCGCATCGCTTAGGGAGTGCCCGCAAGCAGGCATCCCGAAAGGCTCGACACGCTAT
>DASXDG010000250.1:0-5192 GCA_036490795.1 Streptosporangiaceae bacterium | reverse complement strand
GCGGGTGGGCAAACTTCAGCAGTGGATTGACGCGGGCAAGCCCGCTTAGGTGCGCGGCGGCCCGAAGTACTCGGCTAGCCACGGTCCGGTCACGCTTGGCCCGGCTCAGGCGATCCGTCCAGGCGCGCCCGCGCTGCCGGGATGAGGCTGTCCAGCACGAGAGCGGTCTTGCCGGCACCGGACGGGCCGGCCACCGCGGTCAGCCGGTTCACCGGGAAGTCGGCGGGGGTCGGATTCCAGCTGACCCGGCGTGCCAGCGGCGATCACGTGGCCGCCCTGGACGCCGGCTCCCGGGCCAAGCTCGATGACCCAATCGGCGGAGCGGATGAGTTCTCGCTCGTGTTCGACCACGATCACCGTGTTGCCGTTGGCGGCCAGGGCGGAGATCACCTTGCGCAACCCGGTGACGAGCATGCTGATCTCGGCGAGGTTCCGTCCGTCGAGCTGCGACGTCAGCGCCTGCGGCGGCAGCCGGGTGCCGTGACACACCGAGCAGGTGCGGGTGATGACGAAACGCTGCACCAGCCGGCGAGTGCGCTCGTTGTCGCTGCGCAGTGACCGCTCCACCGCGGCGACGGCATTGTCGTAGTTCACCGACAGCTGGACGGTCCGCTCGTTCCGGCCCGAGTGCAGGGTCACCTTCCGTTGCACCGGCGGGCCGTGCAGCACGATGTCGCGCTCGGAGCCGGTGAGCGACTTGTACGGGACGTCAAGGCGGACCCCGAGCTCGCCGGCGGCATACATGGACAGCCGCCGCCCGCCGGAGGTCCACGGCAGTACCGCTCCCTCCTCGATCGTCTTGTCCGGGTCGGGCACCAGCGTGGTTTCGTCGACCTCGGACCGCACACCCAGGCCCTGGCAGGCCGGGCACGCGCCGTAGGAGTTGAAGGCGAAGGACTCGGCACCCGGATGCTCGAAATGCACACCGCAGACCGGGCAGACGATCTCCTCGGCGAACGCCGCGATCGACGGATCGACGCGATGGCCGTTCGGGCACAGGTGCGAGCCCAGCCGCGAGATGATCAGCCGCAGCACGTTCAGGACCTCGGACATGGTGCCGACGGTGCTGCGCGGTCCTGGCACCGGCGGCCGCTGCCGCAGGGCGAGCGCGGGCGGGAGATGCTCGATCCGGTCCACGTCCGGGCGCTGCGCCTGGGTCAGCCGACGGCGGCTGTATGTGCTCAGGCCGGACAGGTATCGCTGCATGCCTTCGGCGTACAAGGTGCCGATGGCCAGCGACGTCTTGCCTGACCCGGACACGCCCACGACAGCGACCGTGCGCCACAGCGGAACGTCGACGTCCACGTCGCGCAGGTTATTGTGCCTGGCGCCGCGCACGCCGATCACGCTGGGCAGAGCCTGCGCGGCGGAACCGTCACGATCAGTCATGGTGAAAACCTAGTGCGCCAGGGGGCCAGCCATGGCCGGCCCCCCGTGGGCAGGCGGTCAGGGGTGAACCGGGCCGCTCGGCCCGGAGTCCAGGCGCAGCGACTGCATGATGGCGAACGTCGTGGTCCAGGTGTATTCCTCGATGTCCGCGGCGGCCAGCACACCGGTGTACTTCGCGACGACCGGCGCGGCCGCGCGGTCGGTTACCGCCTTGAGGTGCGCCCTGATCCCGGCCCAGACGTTCTCGCCGTAGTGCATGTAGAGGGGCACCGGGTTGACCGAGGCCAGCGCCTCCTTCGCGGCCGCCTCGATGTCGGCGATGTACTGCTGGTGCAACGCGACGTCCTCGCGGGTCGCGAGCCTGCCGAGGTGCCCGGAGATGAGGTGCCGCCACGGGTAGTCCATCGCTATCGCCGGGGCCCCCATGTAGCCGGGCACGTCCTCGCTCAGGTTGGTGTTGTAGATGGGCACCCAGCCGGCGTTGATGACGTCGATGAACATGAGCGTGTCGTGGTCGGGGAAGTGGATGTAGATGTTGTCCGGGGTGTGGTTGGAACCGTGCCAGGCGAGCTCAACCCGCTCCCCGCCCACCTCCAGCGTGTAGCTGTCGGCGAACGTCACATCGGGCAGCGGCCGGGCCGGGTCGTTGTCCCGCGACAGCAGCCGGTGCGTCTGCTCGTGCCCGATGCGCACCACGTCGTCGAACAGCGAGGCGGCGGCCCCGTGGTCGGCGTGGTGATGCGAGTAGACCAGGTGGGTGACCTTATTGCTGACGCCCTCGGCGGCGGCGATCTCGTCCACCGCGCGGCGCAGGTTGCCGCCAATGCTGGGCGGCGCGTCGAACAGCACGACGCCGTCTCCGGTGGCCAGGAACGCCGAGTTGTAGACACCGTCGGTGACCCAGTACAGGTTCCGCTCCACCCGTCCGACGTAGTATCCCTGGTCGTTCAAGGCCGCCCCGCGTGCCGACTGCGGTATGGGTGCGTAGTCAGGCAGGTCGTCGGCTGGTGCAGTCATGTCTTCTCCCTCATGGCTCGGGCACACCCCGCTGACGGCCGTGCTCCGGTTCACAACAGGCTCACGCTCGCCACTAATCAGGTGAGAGGGCATCACCGGATCATGGTGAATCGCGCACTGTCGTGAGGCGGGTGGGTATTCGTCGCTGGTGACCCCGGTGCCCGGCACGTAGCCTTTACCGGGTGCTGAGAGGCGACCGGGAGCCGGTCCGGCAGCTCCGCGGCTGATCCGGCGCGGAGAGCTTCTCGCATCCCTCGATCGCGCGGCGGAAGCCGGGGTAACGCTCGTCTCGGGTCCCGCGGGGAGCGGTAAGTCCTCGCTGCTGCGGGCCTGGGCGGACGGGCCAGGCCAGCCATACCGGCTGGCAGTCGTCCAGGTGCGGCGCGACCAGCAGGACTGCCAGCAATTCTGGCTCGCCGTGCTCAGCGCCATCAAGCAGGCCGCCGGCACGTCTGGCGAAGGCGACCAGCACCTCGCCGGAAGCACTCACCCAGCTCAGCCTGCTGCTGGAGAAGCCGCCCGCGCTCTGGAGACGGACACCGGACCTAGCAGGCGTCCGCGGAATACACCGCGGCCGGATCACCGATATCGCCGGGTAGTTCTCTGGGTTCAGTGGCAGAGACCGGGCAGCTGAGTCCGGGCGAGCTGCGGGTGCTGCGGTATCTCCCGACCAACCTCTCCCGGCCGGATATCGCCGGTCAGCTATCGCTGTCGGTGAACACCATGAACACCATGAACACCGTGAGCACCCACATCCGCGGCATCTACGCGAAGCTCCAAGCCCAGGATCGTTTCTCGGCAGTGCAGCGCGCACGGGAGTTGCGGCTGCTCTCGGCCGGCCTGAACAGATAGGCCGTTCGCCCCGGCGGCGGCTGGGAATCACCAGGATCCGGTGAGGACTGGTCACCTGCCTGGTGGCGATCCTGGGGCGATGACGACGAAAGACCTGGGTGTCTGGACCGCTGAGGACTGCGCCCTACTGCTGATCGACTACCAGAATGAGATGTTCGAGGTCATCCGGTCCGAGACGCCCGCCAACGTGGTTGAGCTGCATGTGCGGCTGCTGGCGAAGACCGCCAAGGCGTACGGCATGCCGATTGTCCTCTCGACGGTGGGCGTGAAGCTCGGCTTCAACGGGCCTACCCTCCCGTCTGTCGTGTCCGAGCTTGACGGCATCGAGCCGATCGACCGGTCGTCGATGAACGCGTTCGAGGACCATGCCTTCCGGCAGGCCGTGGAGGCTACCGGGCGCAGGCGGCTGATCATCGGCGGACTGCACACAGAGATATGCCTTTCGTTCGCCACCGTCCAGGCGCTGAAGGACGGGTACGACGTGCTGTACGTCGCCGACGCCGTCGGTGGCCGGTCACAGGCCGCACACCGCACCGCCATCGAGCGGCTGGCGCACGCCGGGGCGGTCCCGACCACCGCGCTGGCGGTGGTCACCGAGCTGTTCCGGGACTGGGCGGGGCCGCTCGCCGGACCGGCCGCCGACGTCATCTACTGGTACTTCAGCGAGGTCCCGAAGCTCACCCACGAGGTGGGCGTCGCTGAGGCGGAAAAGCGCGCCGCGGCAGCTCACGGAGGCAACTGATGGCCGGGCGACGGTTGGAAAACAAGGTCTGTGTCATCACCGGAACCGGCGGCAGCATGGGACGAGCCGCGGCCCTGACGTTCGCCCGCGAGGGCGCTTCGGTCGTCGGCTGCGACGTGGCGGTCGATCCGGCTCTGGCGACCGTCGAGATGGTTCACGACAAGGGCGGCACGATGGTGTCGCTGCAGCCGTGCCATCTCAGCGAACCCGCCGAATGCGCCAAGCTCGTCGAGCTGGCGGTGAGCGAGTTCGGCCGGATCGACGTGCTGTACAACCTCGCCGCCAGATCCCACCTGCACTGGTTCGAAGACTTCACCAACGAGGAATGGGCCGCCGCCCGCACGGACGAGGTCGACCTGGTTTTCTACCTCACCAAGGCGGCGTGGCCGCACCTGAAGGCCAGCCGCGGCGTGATCGTCAACATGGCCTCGCTGAACGGATCCCTCAGCTTCAAGAACCTCCCGGCGATAGCCCACATGACCAACAAGTCAGGGATCATCGGGATGACGCGGCAGCTCGCGATGGAGGGAAGCCAGCACGGGATCCGGGTCAACTCGGTCTCGCCTGGCCTGATCGAAAGCGGCGCGACTCGAGGCGAGCTGACGGACCCGCAGTGGGGCCAGGCGATGCGCGACCGGACACTGCTTGGCAGGTTCGGTCAGCCAGAAGACGTCGCGAACGTCGCGCTGTTCCTCGCGTCCGACGAAAGCTCCTACGTGACTGGTATCGACCTCGTGGTCGATGGCGGCATGAAGGTCTGGTGACCGCTGTGTCCGCGACACCGGACGTCAATGCGTCCGCGGTCCCCGCGGCGCAGCAACGCCGGCACCGCTCCGGCTTCTGGGCCGCGGCGTTCGCCTTCCTGATCGTCATGGCGGTCGCGACGCTGCCCAGCCCCCTCTACGGCCTGTACCGGATCCGGGACAACCTCTCGGCCCTCACCATCACGGTGGTCTTCGCGATCTTCGCGGGCGGCACGATCGCCGTGCTGCTACGGGACAGCGCCATCGCGGCACGCATCGGACGCCGGGGCACGATGCTCGCTTCCGTCGCGACGATGATGGTGGCGGTCGGGGTACTCGCGGCGTGGAAGGACCTGCCGGGGCTGCTGATCGGGCGGCTGATCACCGGGGTGTCGGTCGGGCTGGCCGCGGGTACCGCGATCACGTACCTCGTCGAGTTGCGTCTGCGC
>DASXDG010000249.1:0-11145 GCA_036490795.1 Streptosporangiaceae bacterium | reverse complement strand
GCGCCGGTGATGGTGAACGAGCCGCGCAGCGGCAGGTCGTCGGAGGCACCGCCGATGGCGACGCCGATCTCACCTGGCTCGACGATGCGCTGACCGGACAGTCCGCAGAACGCGGTCCGGTCCGCGTGCAGCCGGAAGACCACCTGGCACGCCTGGCCGGGCTCAAGGTGCACCCTGGCGAACCCGGCTAGCCAGCGAACCGGCCGGACCATCTGTGCCACGGGATCGCTCAGGTACAGCTGGACGATCTCAGCTCCGGCACGTGAACCCGTATTGCGCACCGTGCAGGAAATATCCGTCGCCCCGTCGGTCCCTACTTCCGTTTCGGATATTACGAGATCGGAATATCCGAAAGTGGTGTAGGAGAGGCCGTGGCCGAATGCGAACAGTGGCGCCGGGTCGACCGAGCTGGCCGCGTGCCCGGCGGCGAGCGGTGAGCGCAGGTAGGACGACGGCTGCCCGGCCGGGGACCCGGGCAGCTCGACGGGCAGCTTGCCGCTCGGCACGACCCGCCCGGTCAGCACTCCGGTGATCGCCTCCCCGCCCTCCTGGCCAGGGAAGAACGCTTGCACCACCGCGGCTAGCTCTCCCGCCACCTTCTCGATCGCGTACGGCCGCCCGGTGACGAGCACCGCGACGACCGGCTTGCCGGCCTCGGCCAGCGCGTGCAGCAGATCCTCCTGCACGCCGGGCAGCCGCAGTTCGGTCGCGTCGCAGCCTTCGCCGGAAGTGCCACCGCCGAACAGCCCCGCCTCGTCACCGACGACGGCGACCACGACATCCGCCGACCGGGCCATGGCGACGGCCTCGGCGAAACCGGACTGATCAGGCGACTGCACGCCGCAGCCGCGTGCGTAGCTCACGTCCGCCAGCTCCGCGCGAAGGGCGCCGAACACGGTCGTAACGTCGACCCCGGTCGCCGCCTCCGGATACCGGCTGCCGAGATGGCGCGGCATGGCATAGCAGCCGAAGAAGGCGAGCGGGTCGTCGGCGAGCGGTCCGACAACCGCGACCTTCGTTTCCCTGGCCAGCGGGAGCACCCGTGCCGGGTTGGCAAGCAGGATCACGGACTCCTCGGCCAGGCGCCTGGCCAGGACGCGGCTAGCTGGCGGGCTGAGGTCCGGGCCGGCGCCATCGTCTGCGGCGTCCGCGTGCGCTTGCGGAATGGCGGCTGGGGACCAGCCGGGGTCTAGCAGGCCGAGTTCGCACTTCTGCCGGAGTACCCGGGTCGCGGCGCGGTCCACGAACTGCTCGCTGATCTGGCCCGACGCCACCCCTTCGCGCAGCGGTGTGCCATAACAACGGACGCTGGGCAGCTCGACATCGACGCCAGCCGCGAGAGCAAGCGCCGCCGCGGACGCGGGGCTCCCGGCGATCGCGTGCCGCACCTCCAGGAAGGAGACCGCGTAGTAGTCGGAGACGACCAGGCCGGTGAAGCCGAGTTCCTCGCGGAGCGTATGACCGAGCAGCCCGGCGTCCGCGGTCACGGGCACGCCGTCTATGTCGGTGTACGACGGCATGACCGACCGCGCTCCGCCCACCCGGATGGCCATCTCGAACGGCGGCAGGATGACATCGGTGAACTCCCGCCGGCCGATCGATACCGGCGCCATGTTGCGTCCCGCGCGCGACGCGGAGTACCCGGCGAAATGCTTCAGCGTCGCGTGCACGCCGGCCGACTGCAGGCCGCTCACGTAGGCGGTTCCGGTCACCGCGACCAGGTAGGGATCCTCGCCGATCGTCTCCTCGGTCCTGCCCCAGCGCGCGTCGCGGGTCACGTCGAGGACGGGCGCGAGGCCCTGGTGCACGCCCACGGAGTGCATGCTGGACCCGATGGCGGCCGCCATGTCGCGGACCAGTGCGGGGTCGAAGGACGCGCCCCACGCCAGCGGCGTCGGGAAGATCGTCGCGGACCAGGCGGCGAAGCCGGTCAGGCACTCCTCATGTGCCACCGCGGGGATACCGAACCTGCTCGCTGCCGTGATCATGGCCTGTAGTCCGGCGAGCGCCCGCACGCCCTCCGCCGGCGCGACCGGACGGGTGCCGAACACGCGGGTGAGCTGGCCGAGTCCGTTGCCGATGATCTGGTCGAGAGCCAGCAGCTCGTCGTCGAACTCGTCATGGTTGGGTGCCACGCCATCGCCGTCGCCCGCGGCGTCGATCCAGACGCTGCCGAGCTGGGCGAGCTTCTCGTCCAGCGTCATCTGGCCGAGAAGGTCGGCCACGCGCTCGGCGACAGGGCGGGACGGGTCGCGCCACGGGCGGGTGACGTCGGCCTGGCGCAGCGACCCGGTCACCGGCCGGCCACCCGGGCCTCGGTGGCCGGCTCCCGCGGGGCGGCGGTCGACTCGCGCGTGATGAGCTCGGTGGACAGCTCCACCCTGGTGGAGCGCAACGGGATCCCGTCGATGAGCTCGCCGAGCATCTGCGCGGCGGCGCTGCCCATCTCGGTGAGCGGCTGGCGCACGGTGGTCAGCGGCGGTGACACCCAGCGTGCGACAGGCAGGTCGTCGAAGCCGACGACGCTCAGATCCTGCGGAATCCGCAGGCCCCGCCGGCGGGCGGCTTCATAGACGCCGAACGCCTGCTGGTCGTTGCCAGCGAAGATGGCTGTCGGCGGGCTGGCCAGATCGAGCAGTTCACCGCCCCGGATGAAGCCGCCCTCATGCTGGAATTCGCCGTGCCGGACCAGCGCGAGATCGAACCGGACCTCGGCCCGTTCCAAGGCCGACCGGTACCCGTCGAGCCTGGCCCGGCTGCACAGGTGGTCACCTGGCCCCCCGATCGCGCCGATCCGGCGGTGACCGAGGGAGAGCAGATGCTCGGTGGCCGCTAGGCCGCCCGCCCAGTTGGTCGCGCCAACGCTGGGCAGGTCGGCCGGGGGCGGGTTGACCGGGTCGACGACCACCAGCGGGAGTCCGGCTTCGCGCAGCTGCCCGAGCTGATCACCGGTCAGCTCGGAGGTCACCAGGATGACCCCGTCGGTGTCGTGGCTGGCCAGCGCGCTGGTCCAGCTTGCCGGACGGACGCTGCCGTGCCGGACCGACGAGACCGCGACGCCGGTCTCATGCCCGGCGCCCCACTCTTCCACGCCGCGCAAGATCTCCACCGCCCACGGACTGTCCAGCCCGGCGAGCACCAGGTCGATCATGCCCGAGCGGCGCTGCCGCCGGACGGTGCTTCGTGAGTACTGGTGCTCGTCCAGAAGCTGCTCCACCCGGGCGCGGGTTGCGGGTGCGACATCGGGACGCCCGTTGACCACCTTGGAAACGGTAGGCAGCGAGACGCCGGCCTCGGCGGCGATGGCCGCCAGCGTGGTGCGGCGCTCGGCGGTCCCGCGGGCTAGCCCGGCTCTGGAGGACGTGACGGTCCTTTCGGGCAGCTTCTGCTCGGCCAAAACGGTGTCACCCTCCCGGCGGTCACCGCATGCGGCTGCGCCGCGGCGGTGTTTCGAAACTATTTCGATATCGATATGGTAATGCAGCCGGCTCCGCGAGTCACTACGGGGGCCACTATGTCTCTTCCGCCTGCAAATATAACGTGTAACGGCATAGAAACAACGGGTTGACCCCTCTCGAACCTGTCTTTAGTATGTCAGCACGCTCGAAATGTTTTCTAAATATTTCGGAGAAGATTCGGGCTTTGGCGCCTAAGGCGACCGGGAGGAAACTATGGCTGACAGACCCGGACGTTCGGCGAGGCGCGCCGCCAGCCGTACCTGGCTGACGGTAGCGGCGGTGGCAGCGGCAGCGATCATGCTTGCCGCCTGCGGATCCGCGGCGGGCAGCGGTAAAGCATCCTCGGGCAGCAGCAGTAGCAGCAGCGCGAGCGGGACCAACGTGACCATGTGGCTGGTCACGACCGGCCCGAGTCCGGCTAACACCGCCGTCCAGAACCTCGTCACGTCCTTCGAGAAGAGCCACCCGGGGGACCACATCACCCTCGATTTCATCGAGAACCAGTCCTACAAGCAGAAGATCCAGCTCGCGATGGGAGCGGGCAATCCGCCGACGATCTTCTGGACCTGGGGCGGCGGCACCCTGCAGCAGTACATCAAGGCCGGGGACGTCGACTCGCTGGGTAACCCGTCCTGGCTGACGTCCTTCCTGCCCTCCTCGCTCGGCGCCGTCACCTATCAGGGGAAGGTCTACGGCGTCCCGGTCGAGGGCACCCAGCCGGTGTATTTCTTCTACAACAAGTCCATCTTCACCAAGTACCACCTCGCGTTCCCGACCACGTGGACCGGCCTGCTGTCCACGGTCAGCACGCTCAAGTCGCACGGCGTCGTCCCGATCTCTTTGGCCGAGGGTGACCAGTGGCCAGGCCTGATGTACCTGGAATACCTGGCCGACCGGATCGGCGGTCCGAGCGTCGCCGACGCGCTGCAGTCCAACACACCAGGTGCCTGGTCCAACCCGGCGATGTTGCAGGCGCTCACCGATATCCAGCAGCTGGTGAAGGCCGGCGCGTTCCAGAACGGTTACGACTCGCTGCACTTCAGCGGTGGTGGCTCGGACGCGCTCGTCTACAGCGGCAAGGCGGCCATGCAGCTGATGGGGGACTGGGACATCTCCAGCATCCTGGGCTCTGACAAGTCGTTCGTGACCAACGGCAATCTCGGCATGGCGCCGTTCCCGACCGTATCGGGCGGCACCGGCAATCCCACCGACCTGGCCGGCAACACGGCCAGCTACGTGTCGATCGCCAGCCACGCCAGCGCCGCCCAGAAGGCGGTCGCCGAGGCCTTCTTCTCCGACGAGCTGACCTCAGGAAGCTACGCCCAAACCGAGGTTACGGCCGGCGAGGTGCCCGTCACCAAGGGCGCGTCGTCGCTGTTCGCCGGTCAGTCGCTCGCTTCGTTCGACACGACCATCTATGACTCGGTGCAGAGCGCGCCGAGCTTCCAGTATTCCTGGGACCAGGCCATGACCCCGCAGGTGGCGACCGTGATGCTGACCAACCTGGCGGAGGTATTCGAACTCACGCAGACCCCCGCGAAGTTCGCGTCCACCCTCAACGCTCAGGCGGCCTCTGGCTCATGACCCTGCCATCCGGTATCCGATGACTACGCGCACTCCGGTGACGGGCGCACGTCTGACTCCGGCCGGCTCGCCGCCCCTTCCCGGGCGGCGGGCCGGCCACGGCCCACGACGGGGAACGCTTCTGGCCGACGTGCTCGGCGTGGCACCGCCGATGGTGCTGTTCTGCCTGTTCATCGTCGTCCCGATGATCGCCGCCGTCGTGCTCAGCTTCGTCCGGTGGAACGGGCTGGGTACACCGCAGTGGGTCGGCGGCGCGAACTGGGCGCAGTTCTTCCGCGACCCGGTGGCGCGGACGTCGGTGATCGTGACCGGCAAGGTTGTCGTGCTCAGCTACCTGGTGCAGACGCCGATCTCGATGGCGCTCGGCCTGTTCACCGCCGGGCGGCAGCGCTACCGGTCCGTCTACGCGACGATCTTCGTGCTGCCGTTGCTGATGTCCACCGCGGGGATCGCGCTGATGTGGGAGTCCCTGCTTGACCCCAACTTCGGCGCGCTGACCGCGCTGTCCAGGTCTTTGCACCTGGCCTTCATCGACCAGAACTGGCTGGGCAGTCCCCACCTGACCCTCTACGTGGTGGTCGCGATCATCGCCTGGCAGTTCATCCCGTTCCACACGCTGCTGTACGCGGTCGGCCGGCGCCAGATCCCCACTGTCCTCTACGAGGCGGCCACCCTCGACGGTGCCCGCCCTGGCCAGGTGTTCTGGCGGATAACACTGCCTCAGCTTCGCTACACGATCGTCACGTCGGGCATCTTGATGATCGTCGGTGCGCTCACCTACTTCGACATCATCTACATCATGACCGACGGCGGTCCCGGCTACGGCACCCGCGTGCTTTCCCTCGACATGTACGACGCGGCGTTCCTCCAGGATCAGTACGGCTACGCGAGCGTGCTCGCCGTCATCTTGAGCGTCGTCGGGATCGCGGTCGCGGTAGGCCTGGTCAGGTTCACTGGCTTCGCGTCGATGGCCAGTCAGCGGGAAGGAGCGGCATGAGACGACCTCGTACCGGCAAGGCGGTGGCGTTCGTGCTGGCCACCGTGTGGCTGGTGATCGTCGTCGGCCCGCTGTACTACATGATCCTGGCCAGCTTCCGCACCCAGGGCACGTACCTGACGGACAATCCGTGGGTGCCCTCTGGCGGCCTGTCGGTGAGTTCATACAGCACCGTCTTCGGCGCCGGACTCGGCCGGTACCTGCTGAACAGCGTCCTGCTGACCGCGGTATGCATCGCGGTGACCGTCACGCTGTCGCTGGGTGCCGCGTTCCGCATCGTCCGGCGGTCCGGCAAGGCGGTGAGCGCGTCGTTCGTCGTCATGCTGTTCGGTCTGGCCATCCCGGTCCAGGCGATCATCGTGCCGATTTACGTGATCATCTACAAGATGCATCTGTACGATACGCTATTCGCGCTGATCCTCACGCTGAGCGCGGCCGCGATACCAGTCTCCGTTCTGATCATGGTGAGCTTTGTCAGAGACATCCCGCGCGAGCTGATCAGCGCGATGCTGGTGGACGGCGGGACCGAGTGGACGGTCTTCCGGCAGCTCATCTGGCCGCTGTCCCGGCCGGTCATCGCCACCCTCAGCATCTACAACGGGCTGAATGTATGGAATAACTTCCTGCTGCCGCTGGTACTGACGCAGAGCAGTGGCGTCGCCGTGCTGCCGCTGGGCCTGACCAAGCTGGAGGGCCTGTACTCGGTCAACGTGCCCGCCGTGATGGCCGGCGTGCTGCTCTCAGTGCTTCCGCTGCTCGCCCTGTTCATGGTGATGCGCCGCCAGGTCATGAACAGCCTGGGCGGTGTGATAGCGCGCTAGCGGATGCCGTAGAGGTGCTCGAGGGCGAGCTGGTCCAGGCGCTCATAGGCCATGCCGCGGGCGCCTAGCGCCTCGGCGTCCACCTGGTAACCAACGACGTCGCGCCACGTCTGGCCGGCGTCCAGCGTCGGCGAGGAAAGCTCACCGGCCCGTGACGCGGAAAGCGCCGCGACCACCTCGGGATCAGCGCGGAACGCGCGGACCTTGGCGCGGAGAATGAGGTAGTTCCGCATGCAGGCGGCCGCGGAATCCCAGACGCCAGCGTCGTCCTCGGTGCGCGGCGGCTTATAGTCGAAGTGGACCGGGCCGTCGTACCCGCCCGACTCCAGCGCGTCCACCACCCAGAACGCGCCGCGCGCGTTGCCCGCGCCGAACCGCAGGTCCTGGTCATAGCGCGGGCCGTGCTGGCCGTTCAGGTCGATGTGGAACAGCTTGCCGTGCCACATGGCCTGGGCGATGCCGTGCGCGTAGTTGAGCCCGGCCATCTCCTCGTGCCCGACCTCGGGGTTCACGCCGACCATGTCCTGATACTCCAGCGATCCGATGAAGGCCAGCGCGTGTCCCACCGTGGGCAGCAGGATGTCACCGCGCGGCTCGTTCGGCTTCGGCTCGATGGCGAACCTGATGGAGTACCCCTGATCGCGAACATACGAGCACAGGACGTTGAGTCCTTCCGCGTACCGGTCCAAGGCCGCCCTGATGTCCTTGGCGGCACCGGACTCGGCGCCCTCACGGCCGCCCCAGAACACGTATGTCTGAGCACCGAGCTCAGCGGCCAGGTCCAGGTTGCGCATCACCTTGGCCAGCGCGAACCGTCGCACCTGACGTTCGTTGGCGGTGAACGCGCCGTCCTTGAACATGGGGTGGCCGAATAGGTTCGTGGTCGCGGTGGTCACCACCAGCCCGGTCTCTTCCAGTGCCTTGCGGAACGCCGCGATCGACGCGTCCCGCGCGGCGTCGGAAGCGCCGAAGTCGAACACGTCGTTGTCGTGGAAGTTGACGCCGTAAGCGCCAAGCGTCGCGAGCTCGCGCACGGCACGGTCAGCCGCCATCGGCGGGCGGACCGCCGAGCCGAACACGTCCACTCCCTGCCACCCCACGGTCCAGATGCCGAACGAGAACCGGTCATCCCGGGTAGGAACGTACGGGTCCAGGGTGGTCATCGCTCACTCCTCCTGCCGTGCGGACGCTGCCCACATTAGGGAGGCATCCCGAAACTATCAAGACGAGGAGGTTTCGAAATCAGGTATGTGCGCTGGTGGCTGCGCTCGAAACGTTTCGGTTGAGCAAAAAGGAGCGCACGCGAATTGTGAACCAGTACCCAGGGCCCTATTGATAACATTACTCTTCGTGGCTAAATCGATACTCATCGTGGAGTACCTCAGGGCCCAGGCGTGGGCGCGGCTCGACGGCGTGGGTCCTAGCGCGTTGCGCGTGGCCAGGAGCGTCGTGTCCCTGCTCGACACCGCGGCATACCTGGACGATATGCCGGACGACTCTCCGCTTATCACGGCGCTTGACACGGCGGGCTGCTTCCGCGGCGGCACGTTCGATCCGGGGCCGGAAGGCGCGGCCGTCGTGAGCGGCTGGCAACTCGCCGACGAGCAGAGCGGCGGTCCGGTGGACCTGCTCTACGCGCTCACCGCGGCCGCCGGACGCACCCCGCCCGGCGGCCCCGTGCACGTGGTCGTTCCCGCTCAGGTGCCCGTTCACCAGATCACGGCGGCAAGCTAACCGCCGATCACCGCCAGCGGGCCGCTGAGCGGCACGCCCGAACCGTCGCGCCTGCCGACCGGGTCCGGTAGCGCGACGGGCTTGCCCGATTCGGTGGCGCCGAGCGCGGGAGACGGGCCTGCCCACGCGAGCACCAGCGCGTCCTCGCCCTTCAGGAACCGGTGGCAGCGCACGCCACCGGTAGCGCGGCCCTTCCCCGGATACTCATGCATCGGCGTGACCTTCACCGAGCCAGCCTCGGCGCCAGGCAGGGCGCCGGAGACCCCGGCCACCGTCACCACCACGGCGGGGGCACGCTGCCCGGCCGCCGACTCCGCCGCAACCACGCCGAACCACACCACCGTCGTGTCATCGGCCAGCTTGATGCCGGCCATGCCGCCGGCCGGCCTTCCTTGCGGCCGCACCGAGGACGCGGGGAAGTGCAGCAGCTGAGCGTCGCTGGTGATGAACGTGAGCTCCTCGTCCTCCGCGGTCACCTGGGCGGCGCCGACGACGCGGTCGCCGTCCTTCAGCGTGATGAGCTCGAACTCATCACGGTTGGCCGGGTATTCGGGCACGACGCGCTTCACCACCCCTTCGGCGGTGCCCAGGGCGAGGCCCGCGCCCGGATCGTCGATGGGCGCCAGCGTTAGGACCGTCTCGCCCCGCTCCAGCGTGACCAGATCGGCCACCGG
Source organism: Streptosporangiaceae bacterium (assembly GCA_036490795.1). GTDB lineage: Bacteria > Actinomycetota > Actinomycetes > Streptosporangiales > Streptosporangiaceae > JAFARZ01. The sequence goes on along the minus strand of DASXDG010000249.1, from coordinate 1,877 downwards.
AGTTCCGCCGGCGAGCGAGGGCGCGGACGCGCTGATCACCACCGCGGGCAGCTCCAGCACGTTCAGCTTGAGCATCCGGCCCGCCGATGTGACCACACCGACCGTGCCGCGCGCGGTGGCCCGTACCACGCAGGCCAGGCCGTCATGATTGGCGCGGGACGCACTTTCCGGCGGAGATTCCCCCGGCTGTTCTGGGGAAACCGGGATTCTCGCGATGCGGCCGGTTGCGGAGAGCAGGACCTGTACCGGGTCGTCGGCCACCTCGAGCGGCGTGGCCATGGCCGTCTCGCCGCCCCCTTCGAGCAGCACGGTGCGGCGGGGCGTGCCGAAGCGGCGCGAGATGTCGGCGAGCTCGTCGGATACCAGCTCGCGGAGCCTTTCGTCGGACTCGAGGATCGCGGTCAGCTCGGCGATCTCGTTGCGCAGGGTCTCCTGCTCGCGCTCCAGCTCAAGCCGGTCGTAGCGGGTCAGCCGGCGCAGCGGCGTGTCCAGGATGTACTGGGCCTGGATCTCGGAGAGCTCGAAGATCTCCATCAGGCGGCCCTTGGCCTGGGCCGCGTCGTCGCTGGTGCGGATGACCTGGATGACTTCGTCGATGTTGAGCAGCGCGATGATGATGCCGTCGACCAGGTGCAGCCGTTCCTCGCGCTTGCGGCGGCGGAACTCGGTACGCCGGCGAGTGACCTCGATGCGGTGGTCGACGTAGATCGTGAGCAGTTCCTTGAGCCCGAGGACCCGCGGCTGGCCGTCGACGAGCGCGACGTTGTTGATGCCGAACGTCTCCTCCATCGGCGTCAGCCGGTACAGCTCGGCGAGGACGGCCTCGGGATTGAACCCGCTGCGCACCTCGATGACCACGTGCAGGCCGCGGTTGCGGTCGGTGAGGTCCTTGAGGTCGGAGATGCCGTTGATCTTCTTGGCCTGGACCAGGTCCTTGATCCGGGTGATCAGCTTCTCCGGGCCGACCGTGTACGGGAGTTCGGTGACGACGATGCTGGACTTGCCGCGTGCACCCTGCTCGATCGTGGCCTTGGCCCGGGTGCGGAAGATGCCGCGGCCGGTCTCGTACGCCTCGCGGATGCCGTCCAGGCCCACGATGAGGCCACCGGTAGGCAGGTCGGGGCCGGGCACGTACCGCATCAGCGTGTCCAGGCCGGCGTTCGGGTGCTTGAGCAGGTAGCGAGCCGCGGAGATGACCTCGGTGAGGTTGTGCGGGGCCATGTTCGTGGCCATGCCGACCGCGATGCCCGCCGCCCCGTTGACCAGAAGGTTCGCCAGGCCGGCCGGGAGTACTTCCGGTTGCTGCTCGGAGCCGTCGTAGTTCGGGATGAAGTCGACGGTGTCCTCGTCGATGGACGCGACCATCTCCATCGCGGCGTTGGTCAGCCGGCACTCGGTGTACCGCATGGCGGCCGGCTGGTCGTCGCCGCCGATGGAGCCGAAGTTGCCGTGCCCGTCGATGAGAGGCAGCCGCATCGCCCACGGCTGGGCGAGTCGCGCGAGCGCGTCGTAGATGGCCGAGTCGCCGTGCGGGTGCAGGCGGCCCATCACGTCGCCGACGACGCGCGCGCACTTGACGTGCGGGCGGTCGGGGCGCAGGCCCATCTCGTTCATCTGGTACAAGATCCGTCGCTGCACCGGCTTCAGCCCGTCCCTTGCGTCGGGCAGGGCGCGCTGGTAGATGACGCTGAGCGCGTACTCGAGGTAGCTGCCGCGCATCTCCTCGGCGACATCAATGTCGACGATGTTCTCTTCGAAGTCTTCTGGAGGGGGTGCGCTTGCACTGCTGCGTCGGGCTGCCATGACGGTTATTGTGCCGTGTTGCCGTGCGTGCGTGTGCGTGGTGGTGGCCGCCGGCGTGCCGCGCCGCCCCGTTT
>DASXDG010000248.1:0-12127 GCA_036490795.1 Streptosporangiaceae bacterium | reverse complement strand
GCTGGCTCCGCCAGCTGGACGCGACCGGACCGGCACGCTCAGCTATCTATCGCCATGAGACCAGGATTACAAATAACTTTGCCGATCCCGTGTGCTTATCGTGGCCTGCTGGCGCAGAACTATCCCGGTGACCCAGGTGAGATACCGGAAATCACTGCCCTAGCCTGCTGTACTTTATGGTTTATTAATTCCTGTTTCTGCCGATTTTCCTGAATGGGGTAGTTCTCCCGTTTTACTCTGACCGCGCGGGGCTCGGGTACCGCGTAGGAGGGTGGCGGATGAGAACAGGGCGGGTGGTGCGCGGCTGGGTTCCGCCGGTCACGGCTGCGGCATTGGCGCTGGTCACCGGCTGTTCGAGCGGCGGAGGCGCGGTGGCTGCTCCTCGCCCGGAAAAGTCCGTCCTGAATGTCGCCGTGGATCCGGGCGTGGATTCGGCCGGCTTCTTCATCGCGCTTGATAGGGGCCTGTTCAAGGCGCAGGGGCTGGACGTTAATTTCATTCCCGCCACCAGCGGCCAGACGGCAATCGCCGGTCAGGTGACGGGTGCGTACGACATCACGGGCGGAAACTACGTCTCGTATATCCAGGCGCAGCAGCAAAGTCAGGCTGACCTGGACATCTTCGCCGAAGGATCGGTGATGGGGCCGGGCACTCAGGGCATTTTCACCACGCCCGGCTCGTCGGTCAGGACCCTTGCCGACCTGAAGGGGCGGACGGTCGCGATCAGCGCGCCGAACAATATCTTGTACCTGCTGACCGCGTCGCTGCTGACTGACCATGGGATCTCTCCCAAGAGCGTGCGTTTCGCGAGCATCCCGTTCATCGAGATGCCGGCCGAGCTTGAGTCGACGGCCGTCAGCGCGGCCGTGCTCACCGAGCCGTACGCCAGTGACGATGAAGAGGACCAGGGCGACGTGTCGCTGGCCGATCTGGACCAGGGCGCGACCACCAGCTTCCCGGTTGAGGGGTACGCGGTGACCAAGCAGTGGGCCGCGAAGTATCCGCACACGCTGGCCGCGTTCTACCGGGCGCTGGAACAGGGCCAGCAGATCGCGGACACCAGCCGCGCCGCCGTCGAGCAGGCGATGGAGAACATGCCGGCCCCGTACGGCGTTTCCGCGGACACCGCGGCGGTGATGGCGCTGGACAGCTACCCGGTCAGCACTGGACCGGTCGGCACCGTGGACAAGGTGCGGCTGCAACGTGTCGCCGACGTCATGACACAGTTCCTCGGGTTCCCCAAGTTCGACATCGGCTCGATGCTGATCGGCGGCTGAGGCAGCCCGGCGCGCCCTGCGGCCGGCGGAGCGCCCTGCGGCCGGCGGAGCGCCCTGCGGCCGGCGGAGCGCCCTGCGGCCGGCGGCGCGCCCTGCGGCCGGCGGAGCGCGGGGCCCAGACAACGCGGAACATCACTCCAACGCGGAAGAAATACCTGCTCACAGCATGGTTTTTCTCCGTGTTGGAGTAAATTACCGCGACACTAGCGTCGGCCCGCCCCCGGGGCGCCCGGCCGCGCGACGACTCCACTCCGAGCGCGGTGCTCAACGTCGTCAGGGATCCGCGGCCGCAATTGCGGCTTCGATGTTGTTTATCGCGCAACCTCGCTGTAGTGAAGTACGTGAGCGACATCCCTTCAGCAAACGCCGGCAACTAGGAGGATTTGTGATCCGACGTCAGCGCATCGAGGACATGGCCCGCCTCGCGCTGTCCGAACAGCCGGCGCTTTCTCCCGACGGCAGCCAGGTCGTCTACGTGCTGTGCACCGCCGACACCGGCGCCGACCGGTCGGTGCGCTCGCTGTGGCGGGTCGCTGGCGGTGAGCCGAGGCAGCTCACCCGAGGTCAGGCGGACACCTCCCCGGCGTGGTCACCGGACGGGACCAGCGTCGCGTTCCTGCGCGGCGGCGAATCCGGGCCCGCCCAGGTGTGGCTGCTGCCGGCCGATGGCGGTGAGCCGGAACAGCTCACCACGCTGCCGCTTGGCGCCGGCGCTCCGGTCTGGAGCCCGGATGGCACGAAGATCGCATTCACCGCACCGGTAGACCAGCGCGCTCTGCCCGGTGAGGACGACGCGGCTCGCGCCCGGCGGGCGTCCGGCCCGGTGACGACGGACCGGATCGACTACAAGGCCGACGGCGCAGGCCTGCTCGGCACGATGCGCGGCCACCTGCATGTCCTGGATCTGGCCAGCAGACAGTGCCGGACGCTGACCGAAGGCAACTGGCACGCGGGCGCCCCGGCGTGGTCACCGGACTCGGCCCGGCTGGCGTTCGCCGCTGCCACCGCGCCCGACGCTGACCTGATCTTCCGCGCGCCCGTCTACGTCCTCGATGTCACCAGCCCGTGCCCGGCGCCAGCACTGGCCGGACTGGCGGACGGCGCCGGCGGCACCGTCACCTGGACCGCGGACGGCACGGCGCTGTTCGTCGTCGGCTACCCGGGGGAGCCCGTTGGTCACGCGAGCCTGCTGCGGATCCCGCTCGACGCTCCTGGGGAACCGGTGACCGACCTAAGCGCCGCGCTGGACCGCAACGTGATGCCGGGCGGCACGGGATACCCGGGCGCCGTTCCGCAGCTGACCGACGACGGGGCGACCGTGCTGTTCTGCGTACGGGACCGCGGCTGCACGCACCTGTACGCGACGGCGGCCGACGGAACCGGAACGCCCGCGCCGGTGGTGGCGCATGCCGGGCACAACGTGTCCGGCATGTCGGTCGCCTCGGGCGTGGCCGCGATCGTGCTGGCCACGCCGGACAACGTCGGCGAGATCGTGACCGTGGACCTGGCCGGAGGTGAGCAGACCGTGCGGACGAACCATGGCGGGGCGGGCGACGTCGAGCTCTTCACCCGCGAGGAGCGGGAGTTCGCCATCTCCGACGGCACGAGCGTGCACGGCTGGCTGATCCGCGATCCAGCGCGGCAGGACGGCCCACGGCCGCTGCTGCTCGACATCCACGGCGGGCCGCACAACGCATGGAACGGCGCCGCCGATCCGGTGCACATCTACCACCAGGAACTCGCCGCGCGGGGCTGGACCGTGCTGCTGGTCAACCCCAGGGGCAGCGACGGCTACGGTGAGCGCTTCTACACGGCAGCGATCGGCGGATGGGGGCAGGCCGACGCCAAGGACCTGCTCGAACCGGTCGACGCCCTCGTCGCCGAGGGCATCGCCGACCCGCGGCGCCTCGCGGTGACCGGCTACAGCTACGGCGGCTTCATGACCTGCTACCTGACCAGCCGCGACGACCGGTTCGCGGCCGCCGTGGCCGGCGGGGTGGTCAGCGACCTGATCAGCATGAGCGGGACCTCCGACGAGGGGCGCGCGCTGAGCCACCTTGAGCTGGAAGCCGCGTCATGGTCGGACAGCGAGCGGATCGCCCCGATGTCGCCGCTGACCCAGGTCGGCAAGGTGTGTACTCCCACGCTGATCCTGCACGGCGCCGCGGACGACCGCTGTCCGGTCGGTCAGGCCGAGCAGTGGCACACCGCCCTGCGCGAGCGCGGCGTGCCGAGCCGGCTGGTGCTCTACCCGAAGGCGTCACACCTGTTCATACTGACCGGGCCTCCGTCGCAGCGGATCGACTTCAACCAGCAGGTCGTCGACTGGGTGACGCGGTACACCAGCACGACGAAACGGCCGAAGCCCGATGCCGGGCACTGGCAGCGACGGCTGACCGTGCTCGCCCGGCGGCACCGCGTTCCCGGTGCCGCGCTCGGCATCCTGCGCGCCGGTGATCCCGACGAGCTCGTGCAGGCCGTCCACGGCACGCTCAACGCGGACACCGGGATCGAGACGACCACCGATTCGCTGTTCCAGATCGGCTCGATATCCAAGGTGTGGACCGCCACGATCCTCATGCAACTCGTCGACGAGGGTCTGCTCGACCTGGACGCACCGGTGGTCAAGGTGCTGCCGGAACTGCGGCTGGCCGATCCGGACGTCACCAGCCAGGTGACCATGCGGCAGCTGCTCACCCACACCAGCGGCATCAACGGAGACGTGTTCACCGACACCGGCCGCGGTGACGACTGCCTGGAGAAGTATGTGGCGCTGCTCGCCGACGTCAAGCAGAACCATCCGCTCGGCGCCACGATGTCCTACTGCAACGCCGGTTTCGTGCTGGCCGGGCACGTGATCGAGAAGCTGACCGGCACCAGCTGGGACGCCGCGATGCGTGAGCGCCTGTTCACGCCGCTGGGCTTGCGCCACACGGTCACGCTGCCCGAAGAGGCGCTGATGTTCCGCACCGCCGTCGGACACGTGGGGACCGATCCGCCGGTCACCGCCCCCGTCTGGGGACTGCCGCGCTCCATGGGGCCGGCCGGGCTGATCTGCGCCACCGCCGCCGACGTGCTCGCGTTCGCGCGACTGCACCTGACCGGCGGACTCGCCTGCGACGGCACCCGGGTGCTCAGCGAAGCGAGCACCAAGGCGATGACGGAATTCCAGGTCGAGATGCCGGACAAGCACACGCTCGGCGACTCGTGGGGGATCGGCTGGATCCGTTTCGGCTGGGACGGGCAACGCCTCGTCGGCCACGACGGGAACACGATAGGCCAGTCCGCATTCCTGCGGCTGCTGCCCGAGCAGGGGCTTGCCGTGGTCCTGCTCACCAACGGCGGCAATGCCAGGGATCTGTACCAGGAGCTGTACCAAGAGATTTTCGCAGAACTAGCCGGGGTGCACCTGCCAGACCCGCTGACGCCTCCGGCTACGCCCACCCGTGCAGGCGGCCAGCAGGTAGGCGGCCAGCAGGTAGACGGCCAGCAGGTAGACGGCGAGCAGGTAGACGGCCAGCAGGTAGGCATGCGGCAATACGAAGGCGTCTACGAGCGGGCCGGCGGCCGCCTGGAGGTGCTTGCAGGTGAGGACGGCCCGGTGCTCCGCACGACCGTCCTCGGGCAGATAGCCGAACTTGTCCCGGATCCGGTGACCGAATATTCCATGACGCCGGCCGGCCCTGACCTGTTCCTGGTCAGGGAACCGGGCACCCAGGGCTGGCTGCCCGTGACGTTCTACGAGCTGCCGGCCGGCCAGCGGTACGTGCACTTCGGCGTGCGCGCCACTCCGAAGGTGAGCTGAGCGTGAGCCAGGTAACCCAGATGGAACAGCGGCTCCCGGCGATGCTCGCCGACATCGAGGAACTGGTCCGCCGCGAGTCGCCGTCCGCCGACCTGGACGCGGTAGCGGCCAGCGCCGACCTGGTAGCAAACCTCGGAAAGCGGCTGCTCGGCGTCGAGGCCGAACGGATCGTCATCGACGGGCGCAGCCATCTGCGCTGGCGGCTGGGCAGCGGTCCCGCCCGGGTGCTGCTGCTCGCGCACCACGACACGGTCTGGCCGGTCGGCTCGCTGCGCACTCACCCGTTCGAGGTGACTGGAGGCGTGCTGCGCGGGCCGGGGTGCTTCGACATGAAAACCGGCCTCGTGCTCGCGCTGCACGCGACCGCCGCGCTGCCCAGCGCCGACGGCGTGACGATCCTGGTCACCGGCGACGAGGAGGTGGGCTCGCCGACCTCCCGTGCGCTCATCGAACGCGAGGCGGCTGGCTGCGCCGCCGCGCTCGTGCTCGAGGCCGCCGCGGACGATGGCGCGCTCAAGACCGAGCGCAAAGGCACCTCCATCTACCAGGTCCAGGCCGAAGGCCGGGCGGCGCACGCCGGGCTCGAGCCCGAGCGCGGGATCAACGCGACTGTCGAACTGGCGCATCAGGTGCTCGCCGTCAGTGGCCTCGCCGATCCCGAGCGGGGCACCACGGTGACGCCGACCAGGCTGGCGGCCGGCCAGACGACGAACACGGTGCCCGCGCACGGTGAGTTCGCGGTCGACGTGCGGATGTGGGATGTCGCCGAGCAGGACCGGATAGACGCGGCGATACGCGCGCTGTCTGCCGTGCTACCCGGGGCCAGGCTGACGATCACCGGAGGGCCGAACCGGCCCCCGCTCGCGGCGGCGTCATCGGCGGAGCTGTTCAAGCAGGCCGCCGCCCTGGCGGCCGAACTCGGCCTGCCGCCGCTGCTCTCTGCGGCGGTGGGCGGCGCCTCTGACGGCAACTTCACCGCCGGGATCGGCACCCCGACACTGGACGGACTTGGCGCGGTGGGCGGAGGCGCTCACGCCGATCACGAGCACGTACTCGTCGATGCCCTGCCCGGCCGCGCGGCGCTGGTGACGGCCTTGCTCGGCGCCCTGCTCGGTGTGGTGGTGCAGCATGACTGACGCGATGGCTGACGCGATGGCTGACGCGATGGCTGACGCGATGGCTGACGCGATGGCTGACACCGTCTCAGCTGAGACGGTGTCAGCTGACACGGTGACGAGGGAGGCGGATCGCGCCGCTGAAGCGGCGGCCGCCGCGGCCGGCGTCCAGGTCAGGGAACTCACCGGACTCGCCGACTTCCAGGCTGCGTGCGACCTGTTCGACAAGGTCTGGCAGCCGGATCCGGCCAACAGGCCGGTAACGGTCGAGCTCATGCGGGCGCTCACCAAGGCTGGCAGTTACGCGGCCGGCGCATACCGCGGTGAGCTCCTCGTCGGAGCCAGCGTGGCGTTCTTCGGTCCGCCCGCCGAGCGGACGCTGCACAGCCACGTCACCGGCGTGCACCACGCCGCCCCGGGCACTGGCTGCGCGATCAAGCTGCACCAGCGGGCATGGGCGCTGCACCGCGACGTGACCGAGATCGCCTGGACCTATGATCCGCTGATCCGGCGCAACGCGTACTTCAACCTGGTCAAGCTCGGTGCCCGCCCCGCGGAATACCTGCTTAACTTCTACGGCGGCATGCATGACGCGATCAACGGCGACGGTGAAACTGACCGGCTGCTGGTGCGCTGGGACCTGCGCTCGCAGGACGTGGCCGACGCCTGCGCGCAGGCGTTCAGCCCAGCCTCCGCGGCGGCCGAACGAGCGCGCGGCGCCGCCACGACCCTGTCGGTAGCGGCGGACGGAGGACCCGCGGTCCAGACCCTGTCCCCGGCCCCCCTGTCCCCGGCCGGACGCGTTCTGCTGGTGGCGGTACCGTCCGACACCGAGCGGCTGCGGGTCACCGACCCGGCACTCGCGAGCGCCTGGCGGGTTGCGTTGCGCGACGCGCTCGCGCCGGCCATGGCGGCCGGTGCCCGCATCACCGGATTCGACCGGACAGGCTGGTATGTCCTGGCCATCGCAGAGGAGGACGGCGAATGAAACTCACCGGAGTGGAACTGCGCCGGATCACGATGCCGCTGGTGGCACCGTTCCGGACCTCGTTCGGCACCGAGACGACCAGGGACATCCTGCTGCTGCGGGCCGTCACCGCCGACGCCGAGGGCTGGGGCGAATGCGTGGCGATGTCCGAGCCGCTGTATTCCTCGGAGTACGTCGAGGCCGCCGCCGGCGTGCTCAAGCAGCACCTGATCCCCAGGCTCGCTTCGCTGAACGGCACTGGTTCACTTACCGGCACTGGTTCACTTACCGGCACCGCGGTGGCGCCCGCGCTCGCCGCGGTCAGCGGGCACCGCATGGCCAAGGCGGCCCTGGAGATGGCGGTGCTGGACGCCGAGCTGAAGGCCAGCGGCAGATCCTTCGCCCGCGAGCTGGGCGCGGTCCGTGACCGGGTGCCGTCCGGCGTCTCGGTCGGGATCATGACCACGATCGACCAGCTGCTCGAGGCGGTAGGAGGCTACCTGGACGCGGGCTACCTGCGGATCAAGCTGAAGATCGAGCCTGGCTGGGACATCGAACCGGTCCGGGCGGTGCGCGAGCGGTTCGGCGACCAGCTGCTGCTCCAGGTGGACGCGAACGCCGCCTATACCCTGGCCGACGCGCAGCACCTGGCCCAGCTCGACCCGTTCGGCCTGCTGCTCATCGAGCAGCCCCTGGACGAGGAAGACGTGCTCGGGCACGCGGAACTGGCCAAGACGATGCGGACACCGATCTGCCTGGATGAGTCGATCACGTCGGCGCGAGCAGCTGCCGCCGCGATCACCCTCGGCGCCTGCAAGATCATCAACATCAAGCCGGGACGGGTCGGCGGCTACCTGGAGGCGCGGCGGGTGCACGACGTATGCGCGGCGCACGGTGTGCCGGTGTGGTGCGGCGGCATGCTGGAGACCGGCCTCGGCCGGGCGGCCAACGTCGCGCTGGCCGCGCTGCCCGGGTTCACCCTGCCCGGCGACACGTCCGCCTCGGACCGGTACTACCACACCGACATCACCGCGCCATTCACGCTGTCCGAGGGACATCTGGCCGTGCCTTCGGGGCCGGGGATCGGCGTGGAACCACTGCCCGACCAGCTCGCGGCGGTCACCACGTCCACCGAGTGGGTACCGGTATAGCGGATATGTGGGCAGTTTCTGCCAATGACGACCGGTGCCGGCCGGCGGAAACGGTGCGACCAGTGGTGCGATAGCGCTCCGCGTTTATGGTGTGGCTAGCGTGCCGTAGCCAGCCCGCGATTAGCGTGCGGGATTTCCCCTTCGTGGAGTCCTGCCCCCTGTTTTCGAGGGTCTACTTTCCACGAAGGGATTATCCTCCACGTTAACTGAGTGCGCCGAGGGTCTGTGCCTGATCGTGATTGATCAACGTTGACGTTACTGGGGCGCCGGGCAACCAAAACCGCGGCTGCGTGCCTTTATAGGTATGACACGCATGCACATCCCCGGCCGTCCGCGTCACTGGCTGTCGATGCTCGGCACGGTGGCTCTCGCGGCGGCGGCAGTCACTGCCGTGACGGTCACGCCGGCCCCCGCCGTGACCGGCGTCCCGGCGTTCTACCTGACGATCAACGTCGGTGTCCGGGGCACCGCCGCGCCGCAGGTCGACGCGCACAGAACCAGCGACGGGGCGGTGACCAGCACGTTGCCCACGGCATCTGGGTGGCGCACCGAAGATGTCTCCGCGGCGGCCAGTGACCGCACGTTCTTCGTGGCGGAGCAGCACGGAGAATTTACGTGTCCCAGTGACCGGTTCCTGGAATTCAAGGTCGCAGGCTCGGGTGTCATTACCGGCGTGCACCAAGTGGGGTCGCGCGTTTCCGGCATGATCGGCTCGCTGACCAGTTCTCCGGGCGGGACGCGGCTGGCCTACACCACCGTCTGCACCACGCCCGCCCATCCCGAGCCTGTCTGGGTGGTGCACGTCATGGACCTGGCCTCGGGCGCGGTCAGCAGCTGGACCAGCGCGCCGAAGGCGACCGGTACCGCCGACGTCACGGAGGCAGGCGAGGACGCGCTGGCGTGGACCGCGAACGGCAAGTCGCTCTCGTTCGCTTACCAGTGGAAGCCGTCGCAGGCGTACTTCGATGACATGGCCGTGGTGCTGCTGAACCCGGACGGCGGCAGCGGGACACTGCAGGCGCACAGCCGGGTGGTGTGGCACCAGGACACCCGCTGTGGTCCCGGTCCGTGCGTCTTCAACGCGTGGATAAGCCCGTCTGGAACCAGCCTGATGGCCGAGGCGATCGGCGCCTCCGGGCTGACACTCGAACGCCTCACGCTGCCGGCTGGCCGGACCGCCGCGGTCCTGTTCCGCACGCCGGTCAAGAGCACCGGCGTGGGCGTCCCCGAACCGCCGGCCTGGCTGGACGGCTCGGGTACGTACTGGCTCGTGGTCGCCGGCACTCAGCTCGGCTGGGTGCGCCAGGGTCTGTTCCACCGGCTGCAGCCGGCCGGCTCGACCGCGGCGGCAACCTGGTGATCACCTAGTCTTAGCCAAGATTTTGCGCGGGAGAGCTGGTATCTGGTTATGGCTAGACATCTGCTAAGGCGCCACGCTGACCTGCGTTGGGAGCCTATGACATATGTCATGAGTACTTAATGAGGCTTATCGCTACCCGGTGGTAGGGCGGACGCGCAAAGGTATTAATTTAGACGACAATGCCGTTCGCTCTATGACAAGGTGATTTGGGGACCAGATGACCAACCGAACGGGGGCTCGGGGAGGCATGCCCGTCAACGGTGGGCGCGCAGCGCGATCGGAACCGCGCGGCGGCCTGTTCGCGTGGCTCGGCCGCGCGGTGACCGGGCATCCGTGGATTGTGATCGGCGCGTGGATCGTCGCCGCGGTGGCGGTTATCGCCACCGCACCGGCCCTGCCGACGACGAGCAACGAAGCCAGCTTCCTGCCAAGCAGTTACGAGTCGATCAAGGCACAGAACCTTCAAGACCGGGCGTTCCCGCAGGCTGGGCATGTGGACTCCACGGCGGCGATCATCGTGTTCGTCCGCTCTGACAACAAGCCCTTGACCCCCGCCGACAAGGCGAAGGCCGCGTCGGTCGCGAGCACGCTAAACAGCCGGCACATCACGAACATCCTGAGCGTCACGGCCGGTTCCCCGTCGCCGAACGGGCTGGTCCAGACCGCCGCGGTCGCCATGGACAACAGCGTCGTCAACGGCGACGGGACGCAAGCCTCCGACGCCATTAAAGCGTTGCGTGCCGATATCAAGCCGCTGATGTCCGGCAGCGGACTGTACGAGGGTGTCACCGGCGCGGCCGCACAGTTGCTGGACAGCCAGCAATCTGGCAATAAGGCAGAGCAGATCGTGCTGCTCGCCACGTTGCTGCTGATCCTTATCCTGCTGCTGATCATCTTCCGGAGTCCGATCGTCGCGCTCATGCCGATCATCACGATCGCGATCGTCGCTGAAGTCGCGACCGGCTTGATCGCGGACGTCAACAAGGCGCTGAACCTCAACGCCGACAGTCAGACGACCGTGATCCTCATCGTTGTGCTGTTCGGTATCGGGACTGACTACATCCTGTTCCTGATGTTCCGCTACCGAGAACGGCTCCGCGCCGGCGATACCCCGAAGCGGGCGGTGGCGACGGCGGTGGAGCGGGTCGGCGAGGTCATCGCCTCGGCGGCGGGCGTCGTGATTGTCGCGTTCCTCGCCCTGCTGCTGTCCTCGCTGAGCATCTTCCGCTCGCTCGGCCCGACGCTGGCGATCGCCGTCGGCGTCACGCTGGTCGCGGCGCTCACGCTGATCCCGGCGGTGGTCACACTCCTCGGGACGCGTGTGTTCTGGCCGTCCAAGGCGTGGCAGCGCGAGCCGAAGGGCGCCCGGTTCAACGCCATCGGCACCGCGCTCGGCAAGCGGCCGGCCTTGTTCGCGGGGGTTTCCGGCCTGGTGCTGCTGGCGCTGGCGCTCGGCGCCCTCGGCTTCAAGCCGACGTTCGACTTGTCCTCGGCCGGTATCCCGTCGACGGCGGAATCCTCAGTCGCTCTCACGGTGCTGGAGAAGGGGCTGCCGCCCGGCGCGACCGACCCGACACAGGTGTACCTGCACTCCACGTCGGGCACGCTGACCGCCGCTGAGGTCTCCGGCTACGGAACGAAGCTGAAGACCATGGATGGCGTGGGCGCGGTGGCGGCGCCGGCCATGAGCGCGGACAAGGCGACCGCCGAGTACACGGTGACGCTGTCGGCTGACCCCGAATCGACCACCGCGGTGAACACGGTGAAGAACGGGCTGCGACCACAGGCCCACGCGGCGGCACCCGCCGGCACCTACGCCCTTGTCGGCGGGACGACCGCGGTCTTCGCCGACATCCAGGCGGCGATGAACCATGACTACGCGATCGTGTTCCCGGTCGCCGCGGTGATCATCTTGCTGATCCTCATGCTGCTGCTGCGCAGTCTGGTGGCGCCGTGGTACCTGATGTTGTCAGTAGGATTGGGCTTCGGGGCGACGCTTGGTGCCACGGTGCTGGTGTTCCAGACATTCGCCGGGCAGTCCGGGCTGGTGTTCCTGTTGCCGGTGTACATGTACCTGTTCGTGGTGGCGCTGGGCACGGACTACAACATCTTGATGATCGCGCGACTGCGCGAGCAGGCCAGGAACGGGATGTCACCGCGCGATGCCGCGGCTGAGGCGGTCCGGCACGCCGGGCCGGCAATCGGGTCCGCCGGGCTGATCCTGGCGGGCACGTTCGGCTCGCTGATCCTGGCCGGGAACTCGATCCTGCAGCAGGTCGGATTCGCGGTCTCGTGCGGCATCGTGCTCGCGGCGTTCGTCATGGCGATGTTCTTCTCGCCCAGCCTTACCGCGCTCGTCGGAAACCGTGCCTGGTGGCCCGGCCACTCCGCCGAACGTCGCCCGGAACGCACTCAGCGGACCTAGCGCCCTGTTCGCCTGACACGGTTCGCC
>DASXDG010000247.1:0-22989 GCA_036490795.1 Streptosporangiaceae bacterium | reverse complement strand
GTGCATGCGCAGAAAATGCCTTGTTACCAGCCGGTACGTTAGCCGATGATCATGATCAGCGCCCTGCACAGGCGGCCGCCCGGCACCCCGCGGCACCGCCTAGGCGGACCCCTGCGTCACCTCCGGCGTGGCCCGGCTGATGATCGCGGGCAGGTCGAGCCCGGGTGGCAGGGTGCCGTAGGCATGGCCCCAGTCTCCGCCGAGTCTGGTCGCGCAGAACGCGTCCGCCACGGCGGGGTGACCATGCCTGACCAGCAGCGATGCCTGCAAGATCAGGGTGATCCGCTCGGCGATCCGGCGGGCGGCGGCCTCCTCCGGAGCCCCCGTCAGCGTGTCCTTCAGCTCCAGCACGGCCCCGTCCAGCCGCCGGTCCGCGCCCCCTGCCAGGTCCAGTTCGGCGAACAGCGCGTCCACCGTCCGCGGGTCGTGGACGACGGCTCGCACCACGTCAAGCGCGGCGACGTTTCCGCTGCCCTCCCAGATCGAGGCCAGCGGCGCCTCCCGGTACAGCCGCGGCATCCCCGATTCCTCCACGTAGCCGTTGCCGCCCAGGCACTCGAGAGCCTCCGCCGCGTGCGCGGGCGCGCGCTTGCACACCCAGTACTTGGTCGCGGCCAGCGCGAGCCGCCGGAACGAGGACTCCGCGGCGGAACCAAGCACAACACGGTCGCTGGCCCCGGCCAGGCGGAACGCGACCATCGTCGTCGCCTCGGACTCGACCGCCAGGTCGGCGAGCACGCCGGCCATGGCCGGCTGCGAGGCGAGCAACCGGCCGAACGCGGAGCGGTGCGCGGCGTGCCAGGCCGCCGCCGTGACCGCGCTCCGCATCCCGGTCGCCGTGCCGAGCACGCAGTCCAGCCGGGTCATGTTCACCATCTCGAGGATCACGCGCACGCCACTGCCCTCGTCCCCGACGAGCCACCCGACGGCGTCGTCGTACTCGACCTCACCCGAGGCGTTGGAGCGATTGCCTAGCTTGTCCTTGAGGCGCTGAAAGCGCAGGTTGTTATGAGAAGAGTCGGGAAGCACCCGGGGGACGAGGAAACAGGAAATGCCACCTGGTGCCTGCGCGAGAACCAGGAACAAGTCGCACATCGGCGCCGAGGTGAACCATTTGTGGCCGGTCAGCCGGTAGGAACCGTCCGGAGAAGGCACCGCGCGGGTGGTGTTGGCGCGGACGTCTGAGCCGCCCTGCTTCTCGGTCATCGACATGCCGGCCAGCAGGCCCTGCTTGCCAAGGGGAGGGCGCAGGCCGGGGTCGTACGACAACGCGCCGAGCAGCGGCTCGTATTGCGCGGCCAGGGACGGGGCGTTGCGCAGCGCGGGCACGATCGCGTACGTCATCGAGATCGGGCAGCAGTGGCCGGCGTCCGCACTGCCCCACACGTAGAACCCTGCCGCCCGGGCCACGTGAGCCCCGGCGGAATCGGAGCGCCACGGCGCCGCGTGCAGTCCGTGTGACACCGCGACGTCCATCAGCGAATGCCAGGCCGGGTGGAACTCGACCTCGTCGATCCGGTTGCCGTACCGGTCGTGGGTGTGCAGCCGGGGCGGGTTCTCGTTGGCCTGGCGGCCCCACTCCTGCGCCCGCGCCGACCCGGCGAGCCTGCCGAGTTCGCGGACCGACGGCAGCGCCCACGACGCGCCTTCGCGGGACAGCGCGTCCAGCAGGACCGGGTCTTCGGCCACGTCGTGACCGGTCAGCGGTGGCGGCTGGTTGAACACCTCGTGCGTCTGCGGCATGCATACAAGGCTAAACGCGGGTAACGAGGACGTCACCGCCGAGGCAGTGGCCATAGTTCGCGAGGATCCGCGCAACTTATCCGGCGCCGGGCCCCCGATAGCGGTGTTCTTGAATTGAAACATACCCATATGGACTACTTGTGAGCCCGGTGATACACCGGGATACAGGTCGCACGTGCTGGTCACGGTGCCGCAGAACCTCTCGAGAGGCGGGTCATGACGGCTTACCTCCTCCGCAGGTGCGGGACCTCGATCATCGTGCTGATCGGAATCTCGATCTTCGTCTTCGGCCTGCTGCACATCGTCTACCCGTCGCCGGCCCGCGTGGTACTGGGCGTGAGGGCGTCGCAGCTGGCGATCAACCAGTGGAACGCGCAGCACGGCTTCGCCGGGTCGGTCTTCCGCCAGTACTGGGGCTACGTGGACGGCATCGCGCACGGGAGTTTCGGCTACTCGTTCAAGCTGAACCAGAGCGTCGGATCGCTGTTCGCCGAACGCTGGATGCTGAGCGCGTACCTGTCCGGCGTTTCGCTCGTGCTGTCGGTGGTCGTCGCGATCCCGCTCGGCATCTACCAGGCGGTCAAGCGGAATCGCATCGGCGACCAGATCGTCACCACGATCACGTTCACCGCCTACGCGATGCCGGACTTCCTGCTCTACCTGATCGCGATCCAGGTCTTCGTGCTGACGTTCAAGGTCTTCAACCCCCAGGCCAGCCAGTCCAGCAACCTGCTGGTGGTGATCGGCGACTGGAAGGGCATGACGCTGCCCATCGTCTGCATGACGCTGCTGATCCTGGCCGGCAACTCGCGGTACATGCGCTCGTCCGCCATCGACACGCTGGCCCAGGACTACATCAAGGCGGCCAGGGCCAAGGGCCTGCCGGAACGCCTCGTGCTGTACCGGCACCTGCTGCGCAACGCCAGCCTGCCGATGATCACGCTGGTCGGGCTGTCCGTCCCGGCACTGCTGTCCGGCAACCTCATCGCCGAGTACGCGTTCAACTACCAGGGCCTCGGCTTGCTGTTTTACAACAGCCTGCAGAACGAGGACTATCCGGTGCTGCTCGCGTACACGCTGGTCGGCGCCGTCTTGACCGTGCTCGGCAATCTGCTGGCCGATGTCGCGCTCTGCGTGGCCGATCCGCGGATCCGCCTCAGATGACGGCACTGAGATAGGAGACCTGTTGAGCAACTTGATGCTGGACACGTCCCAGGTGCCGGACGGCGGTGAGATCGGCCCGGTCAACAGCGGCTGGCGGCTCGCGTTGCGCGAGTTCGCCAGCAACAAACTCGCCGTGGCCGGCGTCGTGATCGTGGTCTTCTTCGTGCTGTTCTCGTTCATCGGCCCGTTCTTCTACCACGGTGACTACCTGGCCGCGAACCTGAACTCGGCGAGCAGCCCGCCCGGCGCCGGGCATCCGGTCGGCACCGACACCGAGGGCCTGGATGTGCTCGCCGAACTGATGAAGGGCGGCCAGGCGTCACTGGAGATCGGGTTCCTTTCCGCGCTCATCGCCATCGTCGTGGGCGCGCTGGTCGGCGCGATCTCCGGGCTGAGCGGCGGCCTGCTCGACTCCGCGCTCATGCGCGTCGTGGACGTGCTGCTGTCGGTCCCGTTCCTGTTCATCGTGCTGATCGTCGCGGTCAAGTACGGCGCGACGGTGCTCTCGCTGAGCGTGATCCTCGGCATCTTCACCTGGCTAGTGCCGGCCCGGCTCGTCCGCGGCGAGGTGCTCACGCTCAAGGTGAGGGAATTCGTGCAGGCCGCGCGCTGCGCGGGCTCTGGCCGGCTGCGGCTGATCAACAGGCACCTGCTGCCGAACGCGCTCAGCGTGATCATCGTGAACATCACGTTCAACATCGCGGACGCGATCCTTGCCGTGTCCTACCTGGGTTTTCTCGGCTTCGGGCTGCACTACCCGAACCTCGACTGGGGCGACATGGTGTCCAACGGCACCGACTACATGCTGGACGGGTACTGGTGGATGATCTACCCGGTCGGGTTCTGCATCGTGGCGACGGTGATGGCCTGCAACTTCATCGGGGACGCGCTTCGTGACGCATTGGATGTCCGGCTCAGGCGCAGGTAATCGCGCTGAACTCTGAGGAGACTGACCGTGATAATAAGAAGATCCGCGGCCGTCGTGGCGGCCGCGCTATGCGCGGCCACGCTGGTGGCCGCCTGCAGTTCCAGCGGCGGTAAGTCCTCCTCCTCTGGCAGCGCGACACCGTCCGCCAAGCTCGGCGGCGCGTTCGGCACGATTCCCGCCGAGGCCACGGGTGCGCAGCACGCCGGCACCATCACCTGGGCAGAAGCACCCGACACCGGCCCGAACTGGATACTGCCGATTGTCACATCGGCCGCGTTCTCGTACAACGACATCAGCTACTTCGAGAACCTGCTGTACCGGCCGCTGTACTGGTTCGGGAACGGCGTCGAGCCAACCGAGGACAAGTCGGAGAGCCTGGCCTCCGACCCGGTCTTCTCCAACGACGACAAGACCGTCACGATCAAGATGCACGCCAACTACAAGTGGAGCGACGGTACGCCGGTCACCGCACAGGACGTGCTGCTCGACTTCGACCTGATCAAGGCGGCCGTCGGGGTTAGCGCGGCGGACTTCGGGCCGTACACTCCGGGTTCCGGCATCCCTGACCAGGTGGCATCCGCCGCGGCGCCGAACTCCACCACGTTCGTGCTCACGCTGAAGTCGCCCGCCAACCCCGGCTGGTTCTTCGACGACCAGCTCGCCGACCTGACCCCGGTGCCCGCCCAGCTCTGGGCGAAAGACTCGGCGACCGGGCCAGTGCTTAACTACACGGTCCCCGCGAACGCCACGAAGATCTACAACTTCCTGTTCGCCCAGTCGAGCAAGCTGAGCACGTACACGACCAACCCGCTGTGGCAGACCGTCGACGGCCCGTACACGCTGACCCAATTCAACGCCAGCACCGGCGCGTACACGATGTCGCCGAACGACAGCTACGACGGTCCGCACGCCAAGAAGATCTCCACCGTGCAGGCGATCCCGTACACCTCAGACACCGCGGAGTTCACGGCGGTCAGATCCGGCACTGTCGACATCGGCTACCTCCCGCTCGAGGACGTCAAGCAGGTCCCCATCATCAAGTCCGAGGGGTACGACGTCTTCGGCTACCCGGGCTTCTTCTTCAACTACATCGTCTACAACTTCGACGACACCGCCGGGGACTTCAACCACATCATCGCCCAGCTGTACATCCGGCAGGCGATGGCGCACCTCGAGAACGAGGCCGGCTACATCAAGGCGTTCATGGGCGGTGCCGGCGGCCAGGCCTACGGGCCGATTCCCGCGATCCCGGCCAGCCCGTACACCCCGGCGGACGCGACCAAGGACCCGTTCCCGTACAGCATCTCCACCGCGATCTCGATCCTGAAGAGCCACGGCTGGACGGTGCACCCCGGCGGCACGGACGTGTGCTCGGACGCCGGCACCGGCCCGAACCAGTGCGGCGCGGGCATTCCGGCCGGGACCAAGCTCGCGTTCAACATGTTTTACCCGCCCAGCTTGACCACCCTGTCGGACATGGACACCGCTTACGTGTCCGCCGCCCTGGACGCGGGCATAAACATTGATCTCAAGAGCAGCAACTACAACTACATCATCACCTACTACGACAACCCGACGTCCACCGGCAAGCCGTACATCGACAAGTGGGCCACCGAGGACTTCGGCGGATACACCGACAGCACCTACCCGACCACGCAGGGCATCTTCAATACGAACAGCTCCGGGAACGAGGGCAGTTACAGCAATCCCGAGGCGGACGCTCTGATCAACGACTCGGTGAACAACGGCAACCCCAGCGCGGTGAAGAACGAGGCGTCCTATCTCACGGCACAGCAGCCGGGGCTGTTCCAGCCGGACACCGACTTCGTCTCGGTCTGGAAGAGCGACATCTCCGGACCGCAGAAGGCGTTCTCCTCGCAGACCCAGTACTACATGAACGTCGAGCAGCTGTTCTTCACCGGCAGCGGAAGCTAGCCGCGTTCATGATCGCGAAGGGTTTTACGTGCCCTGGCACGTAAAACCCTTCGCGATCACGGTAAGCGGCCGCAGGTCGCGACGACGAGCGTCACGGTGGTCGCGACCTCGGCCAGCGCGCCGAGCACGTCGCCGGTGATGCCGCCCAGCCTGCGTACCGCGTGCCGCCGCAGCAGCCAGGCGCAGGCGAGACCCGCCACGACGCCACCGCCCAGGGTCAGGCCGGGGCGCAGGCCGCCCGCGGCCACCCCGGCGGCAATCCCGATGACGACCGTCCATGCCATCGCCAGCACGGGTCGCGCCGTCCCCGCCACCAGGGCGCCCAGCCCTTCCGGGCGGGCCGCGGGTACGCCAGGACAGCACGCCCAGGTGATGGCGAGCCGTCCGGTCGTCACGGCGGTCACCAGCACGAGCGCGCCCCGCCAGCCGGCGTGCGCGTGGGCGAGCGAGGCGACCTGGATCAGCACCGCGAAACCGATGGCGGCCACGCCCATCGGCCCGATGTCGGACTTGCGCATAATCTCCAGCGCCTGGCCTGCCCGCTTGCCGCTGCCCAGGCCGTCGGCCAGGTCCGCCAGGCCGTCCAGGTGCAGTCCTCTGGTCAGCAGCGCCAGCGTGGCCACGGCCAGTGCCGCCCCGGTGAGCGCGCCCGCCCCGGCGGCGTCGCCCGCCGCGAACAGGACCGCGCCGCTGAGCGCGCCGAGCAGCAGACCGACCGCGGGCGCCCACTCCATCGTCCGGCCGGGCTCCATCGCCCGGCCGGGCTCGATCATCTGGCCGGGCTCGGCCGCGGGCGGCGGCCCCGGCCAGGGCAGCACGGTCAGCAGCGTGACCGCCAGCCCAAGCCCACTTCTTCTCACGGCGAACGAGCCTACCCGTCGGCCGAAAAGAGACGTACTATCGCAAAATCGACGCCGGTGACGGGAGGCACAATGGCCGAGTGGTGGTCGATCGAGGTATTCGACGCGGAGCAGTTGCCAGCCCGCAGGTGGAAGGAAGCCCATCAGGACGCGATAACCGAGGCCGCCATCACCAACGGCGCCAGCTACTGGGAATGGCATGAGCACCAGTACGGCGTGGTCTTCGAGGTCCTCTTCGAAACCGAAGAGCAGTGGGAGGCGTTCCGGCAACTGGCGGCGGTAAAGGCCGCGCTCGACGACGTCCCGGATCCGGTTAACGGCCTGCTGGTCTACCGGGGCCGCGGCGGGGGAGCGGGGCAACGCAAGCCGCGAAAGCCCAAGCCCGCGCCGAGCGCCATGGCTGTCGAGCTTCCCGAGCCGGAAGCTGAAGAGATTGCGCGGCTCGTGGTCAGCGAAGCGAAACCCCATCCGCACCAGATGCAATCCCGGGGGTGAAGCACCCGACCTGACGGTGCAGGATGGAGGCATGACCGAAACGCGAGTCCAGACCGAAAGCCTCCGGGCAGCGATCGAGCGCAGCGGCTATTACCCGGGACTGATCTCCGACGCGGTTACCAGCGCCCTGGGCCCGGAACCCGTCACCGCGTACGCCGTCCACCACGACGCGATCTTCGATCAGGGAATGGAAGTGCGCCGGCACATGACCGTGCTCGCGCTCACCCCGACCCGCTTGGTCTACTCGCACACCGACGAGTACCCCGCCGATGACGACCCAGACGCCCGCCCGCGCGCCGAGACCAGCACCGAGGCGATCCGGCACAGCAGGGTGTCTTCGGTAGCCATCACCCGTGTGGTCCCTGACCCGGCCAGTTATGTCCCTGGTGAGACGATGCCGACCGAGGTGGTGCTGACCATCGGCTGGAACGTGCTGGCACACATCGAACTGGAGCCGGCGCATTGCGGGGACGAGACCTGCGAGGCCGATCACGGCTACCTCGGCACGATCACTGCCGACGACTTCAGCCTACGGGTCAGCGAGGCCGCTGACGGCAAGGACGCGGTCCGCCAGGTACTGGACTTCGCTCGCGCCCTCTCCGAGGCCACACTAGACTGAACCCTTTCCCTGGCGCACCCACGAGTAGAGGACCCGCATGCCGTCCGAGCCGAGACATTCGCCGATCGTGCCGTCGTACGGGGCTGCCTCCCTCGCCGACCTGGCCGCGTCTGTCGCCTCAGCCGTAGGAATACCTTCATTTCATAACGCACTGGGTGTTACCCGAGTGCGACGTGCGTGCATCCTGCTGGTCGACGGCCTCGGCTGGGAGCAGTTGCGCGATCACCCCGCCGCCGCGCCGTTCCTGTCCGAACTGGCGCGCAGCTCGCGGCCGCTGACGGCGGGCTTCCCGTCGACGACCGTCACCAGCCTGGCGTCGCTGTGCACGGGACTGCCGTCGGGCCAGCACGGCATGCTCGGCTACCAGGTCCTCATCCCCGGAACGTCGCGTCTGCTCAACGGCCTGCGCTGGGACTCGCGGATCGATCCCCTGCACTGGCAGCCGCATCCCACGATCTACGAGCGCGCCGCCGACGCCGGCATACCGGCGTTCCACGTCGCGCAGTCCTCGTTCCGCGGCACCGGCCTGACGACCGCGCTGATGCGCGGAGCCGAGTATCTTCCCGCGGACACGATGGGCGCGCTCGCCGCGCGCGCCGCGAGCGCTCTGGCCGAGCACTCACGCGCCTACGTCACCGTCTACCACGGCGATCTGGACGGGACCGGGCACGTGTTCGGCGTGGGTTCTGACGCGTGGTCCAAGCAGCTTGCCCACGTCGACAAGCTGGCCGAGCACATCGCCGGCTCACTCCCGCCGGACACGGTCCTGTACGTCACCGCTGACCACGGCATGGTGGACGTCGGGCCCGACGACCGGATCGACATCGACGCCGAGCCCGCGCTGCGGGCCGGCGTCGCCGTCCTCGGCGGCGAGCCCCGTGCCCGGCACATCTACGCACGTCCAGGCGCCGCGCAGGATGTGCTCGCCACCTGGCGGGAAGTCCTCGGCGACCGGGCCTGGGTGCTGTCCAGGGAAGAGGCGATCAAGGAAGGCTGGTTCGGCCCGGTCGACCCGGTGCTCTCCGAGCGGATCGGCGATGTGGTCGCGGCGCCTGCCGGTTCCACCGCCCTGGTCGCGACCCAGGCCGAACCCCGCGAGTCGGCCTTGTTCGGCATGCACGGATCGCTGACCCCGTCCGATCAGCTCATCCCGGCACTCGCCTACCCGAAGCTGTAGCTCCGCGGCGCGGATCGCGGCCGCGCCGGTTCCGGCGGTGCGTGACCCGGCGGTGCGTGACCCGGCGGTGCGTGACCCGCCTCGCGCTCCGGCCCGATGCCCCACTGGCCCCGTTAGCCACATCCGTCGCAGGCGCCACTCGCGGCGCTGACTAACGTGTCAGATTGTCCCTTCGTGGAAGGTAGACCCCCGAAAACGGGGGGTAATCGGACACAAAGGGATGAACCTCCACGTTGTTTGTCGACATCGGGGCGTGCGACATCGGGGCGTGCGACATCGGGGCGTGCGACGTGCCGGGTGCGACGTGCCGGGTGCGGCGTGCCGCGCGTGCGACGTGCCGCGCCGGCGTCGAGGTCACGCCAGTGCCGGGGTCGCGCCGGTGCCGTGTCGCGCCGGTGCCGGCGGTGCGGCGGTGCGGGGGCGCGGTGGTGCCGTGCCGCGGCGGCGCTGGGGCGCGTCCGGTATGCGGGGTGGTGAACGGGTATCCTCCGGCGCATGACCTCGATGCCAGCTGATACGTCCAGCCCGCTGATCACGGCTTCCGGACTCGCGGCTGAACTGGCCGGACCCAACCCGCCGACGGTCATCGACGCCCGGTGGCGACTGGGCGGGCCGCCAGGCATCGGCGATTACACCACCGGGCACATTCCCGGCGCCGCCCATATCGACCTGAGCCACGACATCTCCGGAACGCCGGGTGCGCGGGGCCGTCACCCGCTGCCTGGCACCGCCGCGTTCGAGGCTGTTATGCGCGCCGCGGGCGTACGGAACGGCCATGCCGTGGTGGTCTACGACTACGGTGACGGCCTGCCGGCCGCACGCACTTGGTGGAGCCTGCGCTATTTCGGCCATGACAACGTCCGCGTCCTTGACGGCGGCTACCCGGCCTGGACCGCCGCGGGCCTGGCGGCGTCCGCCGATGTGCCCGGTACCGCCGGAGACTTCACCGCGAGCCCAGGCCACATGCCGCTTCTCGACGTGGCCGGTGCCGAGGCGCTCGGCCGCGACGGCCTGCTGCTCGACGTGCGCACCGCCGAACGCTACCGGGGGGAGACCGAGCCCATCGACCCGGTGGCCGGCCACATCCCCGGTGCGGTCAACGCCCCGATCGCGAACACCGCCAACCCCGATGGCACCTACCGCACCCCGGCCGAACTCCGCGCCTACTTCGACTCGCTGCGGGCCGCCAAGCGGGCCGCCAAGCGGGCCGCCAAGCGAGGCGCCAAGCAAGGCGGCGAGCACGACGCCGAGCACGACGCCGAGCACGACGCCGAGCATGATGGCGCTGTCGGCGCCTACTGCGGCTCGGGAGTCACCGCTGCCCGCGGTGTGCTGGCCCTGGAACTGGCCGGCATCCCGGCCGCGCTCTACGTCGGCTCCTGGTCCAACTGGGTCGCCGATCCGTCCCGGCCGGTCGAACGCTCGCCCCAGTAGGCACTTCGTGAACCATTTCACAAAGAGGTAGCGGGCGCAAAATGTACGAAAGGTGAATTCGGGGCAACACGCACATGACATTACATTGACTGTTCCCAGTGGGTTATCGACAACAACCTCGCAGGTCGCGACGCTGGGGGCGTGAGCAACGATGTAGTCCTTGTCCTGGTGGTTATAACGGCCCTCGGGTTCGATTTCACCAACGGATTCCATGACACGGGTAATGCGATGGCAACCTCGATCGCCACCGGGGCCTTGCCACCGCGGGTTGCGGTCGCCTTGTCGGGTGCACTTAACCTCGTCGGGGCGTTCCTCTCCCTGGCCGTCGCGGCCACTATCGCGAGCGGCCTGGTGAGCACCAGCGATGTAACGTTGACCGTGGTCGCGGCCGGCCTGGCGGGCGGGATCACCTGGAACCTAGTGACCTGGCTGTTCGGTATCCCGTCGAGCAGCAGCCACGCGCTGATCGGCGGAGTTATCGGCGCGACGATGGCGGCCGCGGGAGGGCACGCCATCAAGTGGCACGGCCTCACCTCGAAGGTCATCCTTCCCGCCGTCCTGTCCCCGGTCATCGCGGCGCTGGTCGCCGCCCTCGGCACCTGGCTGCTGTACCGGATCAGCAGGTCGATGACCGAGGCGGCCAGATCGCATGGTTTCCGCATCGGGCAGATCGGGTCGGCCTGCATGGTCAGTCTCGCGCACGGCACCAATGACGCGCAGAAGACCATGGGCGTGATCACGCTCGCGCTGATCGCGAACGGTACCCTCGGCGCCGGTGCGAACGCCCCCTTCTGGGTCATCTTGTGCTGCGCGATCGCGATCAGCCTCGGCACCTACCTCGGCGGCTGGCGGGTCATCCGCACGCTGGGCAAGGGCCTGGTCGAGATCAAATCGCCGCAGGGCATGGCCGCCGAGTCGGCGAGCGCGGCGGTGATCCTGCTGTCCAGTGGCTTTGGCTACTCGCTGTCCACCACGCACGTCGCCACCGGCTCGATCATCGGCACCGGCCTGGGTAAGAAGGGCGCCGAAGTCCGCTGGAGCGTGGCTGGCCGGATGGCCACCGCGTGGGTCTTCACGCTCCCGTCCGCCGCCATCGTCGGCGCCGGTGCCGAAGCCCTGGCCCGTGGCGTGGGCGGCACTGCCGGGGTGATCGTCGACCTGCTCATCCTGGCCGCCGTCGCGGGCGTCATCTACTGGCGGTCGCGCAGCAGCAAGGTCGACCACAACAACGTGAACGCCGAATGGGACGGCTCCGTCGCTCCCGCGGTCCCCGAGCCGGCTGCGGCCTGAGAAGACGGAGGTACCAGCCATGTCCTGGATCAACTACAACGCCCTCTGGAAGATCATCCTCTACGGTGTGGTCCTCGGCGCCGGACTGCCCGCGCTGTTCGCCGTCGGCCTGGTCTCCTTGTCCAGAGGTAATAAGGTGCAGACCGCTGGCGGAGAAACCGAGTCCGACTCGCTTATCGGAGGCAATCCGCTCGGCATGTTGCTCGCCGCCATCTGCTTCCTGATCGTGCTCGTGGCGATCGGCTGGGGTATCTACGAGGTTTACAAGATCGGCCACCCCGCCGCTACCCCCGCCCCCGCCCCCAGCCCGAGCAGTCACTGAGCCGAGGACAGACGATATGCCACTGCCCCCCGTCCTGAGCTCGATCATCAGCTGGCTCCGCGCCGGCTACCCGGAAGGCGTCCCCGACGTCGACTACATCCCGCTGTTCGCGTTGCTCGGCAGCCAACTGACCGAGGACGATGTCGTCGCTATCGCTGACGAACTCGCCAGCGGGAGCGACCCCGCTTCCAAGGAAGCGATCCAGCACGCTATCACCGCCGTCACCAGCCAGCGGCCGAACGACTCTGACGTCGCCAGGGTCAGGGCACGGCTGGCGGCCGGCGGCTGGCCGCTAGCCAAGCCGGAAGCCTAGGCAAGCGGCCCGAACACCGAGTCGAGGTATTCCTCCCGCTCCGGATCCGGTCCAAGGCCTTGGACCGGATCCGGAGCGGGAGTTGTTTGTGCCGCGCGCGGAGCGGGCACCGGGATTACCCCGGCGGCGCCGATCGCCGCCTGCCCCGCGATGAGCCGCTTCACCTGCACGAACGTCACGCCGCCCCGGTACACGTAGGCGGCCTGGCCGACATCGAGCCGCCGCACCAGATCCGGGTCGAGCACCGCGAACGGCCGCAGCACCGACGTTCCCGTATCCGCCCAGCGCGCTCCGCCGGCCAGCGCCCGTGCCGTGTCCGTGAGCCGCCGGGAGCCCGCCAGGTCCGCGATGGGTTCCGGCCGGGGCGTGCGCAGCACCCAGATCCCGCCGTCGGCGGTGGCGGCGATCCGGTACCGCTCGTCCGCGTCCTGCGCCAGGCCCTCCCAGGACTGCGATGTCACCTGAACCGCGAGCCCCAGCGCCCGGGCCCGCTCATAGAGCTGCCAGATAGGCAGCCGGCGCGACACGGCGCTGAACTCGTCGACCGCGAGCAGGATTTCCCGGCCCGGCGCTCCGGCCGCGTAATGGGCGAGCAGGTCGACCAGCGCCCGCGCCTGCGCCTCGGCGATCGACGTCTCCGCTGTGCCTTCCAGTATGAAATACCAGGCGTCCGCGTCGGCGAACGTGCCGCGGCCCTCGAAACCGTCGCCCAGCCGCCGCCACAGGGTGCGGAACCTGAGCCGTACATCATCGAACATTTCTTTTCGAGCAGAACGCACGGTGGCTAGACCCCCGGGCAGCTGCGCGTATGCCTGCTCGAGCCAGCCCTTGCTGAGCCGGTCCATGAACTCGGCGCGGTCCCGCGGCGGTCCGCAGGGCGCCTGCACGGCGAGCGAGACGATCGCCTCCAGCACGTCGCGGTAGTAGGCGGCGCCCTGGGTGCCATGCTCGATGAGATCGACAAGCGTGGTGGTGAGCTGCCCGGCGGGCAGCTGCCACAGCCAGATCCCGGTGTCGTCCGGCCAGACCACGGCGGACCGTGCGCCCGCGTCCCGGATGACCCGCCGGACCCGGTCCGCGACCTTCCGCGATCCCGGGCCGCCCTTGCAGTCGATGACGACGAGCAGCGGATGCTGGTGACGGCGCAGCCCCTCGGCCATGAACCCGGCCCACAGCCGCAGCAGCAGTGTCGTCTTGCCGGTCCCGGTGGAACCGATCACCACCTGGTGCGAGCGCAGCCGCTGATACGGGATGGCCGCGGCGGGACGTGCCGGGTGCCGGACGGTCCTGATCGTCGCGCCGGTGACCACGTCGCCCGCGGAGTTCAGCAGCGGGATGGCACCGGGCGCGGCGAGGCGGCCGCGCGCCGACCGCACCTGGCGCCGCCACTGCCGTTCGTCGAACGCGACCGACGA
This sequence comes from Streptosporangiaceae bacterium, assembly GCA_036490795.1. Classification (GTDB taxonomy): domain Bacteria; phylum Actinomycetota; class Actinomycetes; order Streptosporangiales; family Streptosporangiaceae; genus JAFARZ01. The sequence goes on along the minus strand of DASXDG010000247.1, from coordinate 9,294 downwards.
CGCGGGGGAGCGGCCCGCCGCACCCGCCGCCATCGCGGCGTTCCGCCACCGCCACGCCAGTGCGGCGGCGGTCAGGCCCAGCGGAACGGCGGCCGGCAGCACGCTGATCACGGCCACTGCCGGTCCCTGGTGTTCCCGGAACGCCGGGCCCCAGCCGGCCGCGAGCGCGACCAGCCAGACGCTGACCGCGGGCAGGCACCACAATGCGGCCACGTACAGCCGCCGAGGCGGCCAGCCGCAGAGCCATGCCAGCAAACCCGCGCATACAGCCACCACGGTCACCGGCGTCAGGACGAGCGCGATCGCGGTAGCGATCGCCAGGAATACCGCATGCCAGACCCAGCGATGCCGGCCTGCCCCCTCAGGCTTCACGTCGCGTAACTCTACCTGTCTGAGAGTGAGCGCGACCAGTTCTGGCTCACCAGGTCGTGGCCGAAGCTGTGGTGCGCGGACTCGTCATCCAGCGTGAATCCCACCCGCTGGTAGATGCGGCGCGCGCTGGCGAGTACGTCGTTGGTCCACAGCGTGATCGACGTGTAGCCGGCCTCGCGGGCGAACCGCAGCACCTCGTCGACCAGCCGGGCACCGATGCCGAGACCGCGCGCCCACGGCTCCACCAGCAGCAGTCGCAGCCGTGCGGTCGTGTCGTTCTCGCGCACGCAGAAGACACAGCCGGCCCGGGCACCTTCTACTTCCGCGATCCATGCCGTCTCGCGCTTGGCGTCCTTGTTGTCGACGTAGTCGGCGACGATCCTGGCGACCAGCGCCTCATACGTCTCATCCCAGCCGTACTCCGACGCGTACACCTCTGCGTTGCGCTGTATCACCCAGCCCATGTCGCCCGGGCGCGGCTCGCGCAGCAGGTAGCCGCGCGGTGCCGGAGAGTCTGCGAGCACCTCGGTGATCCCGCGCATCGCGTCGAGCAGCCTGCTCTGGTCCTCGGCGGACAGGCGATCGAGCAGCTGTCCTGTGTCGTCGGCGGCGCTGGCATCGAGGTAGGAGATCGCCGCCCGGCCGGTGGCGGTCGGCTGGATGACCTGGCGGCGCGCGTCGGCCGCCGAACGCTGCCTGGTGATCAGGCCGTCGGCCTCGAACCTGGCCAGGATCCGGCTCAGGTACCCCGCGTCGATGTCGACCTCATGACGCAGCGCGGTGACCTCGCTGGTGTCGTGCCGCCCCAGCTCGAACAGGATCCTCGCCTCGGTCAGCGAGTAGGGAGAGTCCAGGTACTTGCCGCGGAGCAGGCCGATGACGTTCGTGTAGAAGCGGTTGAATTCGCGGACGGTGGCCACCGCCCCTGATGACTCTTGCATGTGTCAACGATAATGCTTGACTAAGGCAAGTACCACTGCGTGTTATGAATCTGACATGAGAATGCGGAGAGCGCGCGCGGCCGGCTTGATCAGTCCTGCTTGGGCCGGGGCTTGCGGACCCTCTCCAGCTCAGCGAGCAGCCACTGCTCCACGCCGTCCGTGGTCAGGCCCAGGTCACGCAGGACCTGGCCGCCGCGGCCGTCCTGTTCGGCCAGCAGGCCAAGGAGCATGTGCTCGGTGCCGACGTAGTTGTGCCCGATGCGCAGCGCCTCGCGCAAGGTAAGTTCCATCGCCTTGCCCGCGTACCGGGTGAGCGGCACCCGCGGTCCTGGATCGTGATCCACCCTGGCCGGCCCCAGCGCCGCCTCCATCGCCTCGCGGGCCTGATCCACCGAGATGCCCGCCGCCTCGACGGCGCTGATCGCGAACGACTCGTTCATGCTCAGCAAGCCGAGCGCGAGATGCTCCGTGCCCAGGTAGTCGTGCCGGTGCTCGCGCGCCACCTCGTTCGCCGCGGACAGCGCGTGCTTGGCCCGTTCGGTGAAGCGGGAACGGGACGACATCAGCTCGTCCCACTCTGAGTTCTGTGACGTAAAACGCTTCTGCACCGCCTGCTTGGTGACGCCCATGGACGTGCCGATCTCGGTCCACGACGCCCCGGACCGGCGCGCCTGGTCGACGAAATGCCCGATCAGGTGGTCGGCGACCTCGCCGAGGTGTTCCCCTAGCCGCACGGCAGCCGATACGCGTTCAAGTGCCGTGCCCTCCTGGCTCTTGACGTACCCGATCAGGTCGTCGAGCCGTACCGTTGCTTGTTCCATGCGTCAACCCTAGGTTGACGGTGCCGATTCTGTCAACCTCGGGTTGACGATATGGGCGGCGGCCTCACGTTCGGGGCAGTCGAGCGCGGTCTGGCATGGTCGAGGGGCCCTTTGTCACCCGTCAAGCGACCCTGTCACCCGTTAGCGTGTTCGGAATCGGGACATATGCCGCGTCTACTCGCGAGTACGGGTGACAAAGCAATGTAGCGGGTGACACAGCCCGTGCGGGCAGGCCCACGGGGCCGGGGACCGGCGGGGCGCCAGGGTCCAGTACGCTGACGGGCCGAGACCAGGAGCGAGAACCTGGTCGGGATGACGCAGGGCCGCGGCCAGCACCAGCACGTCAAGCTGGGCGGATCGGATCGATATCGTCCAGGAGGCCGGTGCCTAGGACGCAAATCCCCTGACCAGTACACTTGCCGATTATGCGGCGATCACGGCAATCGAGCTGCCCAGCTTCGAGCTGCTCGCGAGCGAAACCCCCACCACCGTGAACCCGCTGGGCGTCAAGGGCATCGGCGAGGCCGGCACGATCGGCGCGACCCCCGCGATCCAGAGTGCCGTCGTCGACGCCCTCTCCCATCTCGGCGTACGGCACATCGACATGCCGGCCATCCCCGAACGGGTCTGGGCAGCCATTCAGGAGGCCACCATGGAGGAAGCACAGTGAAGGTCGACCTCACGGTCAATGGCACGGACATATCCGCCGACGTCGAGGACCGCACGCTCCTGGTGCATTTCCTGCGCGACGTGGCGGGCCTGACCGCGACGAACATCGGCTGCGACACTACGTCCTGCGGCGCGTGCACGGTGCTGCTCGACGGGGAGTCGGTCAAGTCCTGCACGGTGCTGGCCGCCCAGGCGGCGGGCCGCGACATCACCACGCTCGAGGGGCTGGCGAACGGCGACGGCATGCACCGGGTCCAGCGGGCCTTCCACGAGCAGCACGGTCTTCAGTGCGGTTTCTGCACGCCCGGCATGGTGATGGCGATCGTCTCCCTGCTCAAGGAGAACCCGCATCCCACCGAGGACGAGGTCCGCCAGGGCATAGAGGGCAACCTGTGCCGCTGCACCGGGTACCACAACATCGTCCGCGCCGCTTTGGCGGCCGCTTCCGCGGAGGCTTGCGAATGATCCCCCCGGCGTTCGACTACCACCGCGCGGGCTCGGCCGACGAGGCCCTCTCGCTCGCGGACTCGCTCGGTGAGGAGGCCAAGTTCCTGGCCGGCGGGCACTCGCTGCTACCGCTGATGAAGCTGCGCCTCGCGGCGCCGGAAGCGCTCATCGACCTGACTTGGATCCGCGAGCTCAGCTATGTGAAGGACCAGGGCGATCACGTCGCCATCGGCGCCCTGACCAGGCATCACGACGTGGCCACCTCTGGCCTGCTGGCCCGCGAAGTGCCGCTGCTCGCGCACGCCGCCGGCCAGGTCGGTGACCCGCAGATCCGGCACCGCGGCACGATCGGCGGCAGCGTCGCGCATGCCGACCCCGCGTCCGACCTGCCCGCGGTGCTGCTGGCGCTGGACGCCACGTTCGTGGCGCGCTCGCCGGGAGGGAACCGTGAACTCGCCGCCGGTGACTTCTTCCAGTCGCTGTTCGAGACGGCGCTCGAGCCCGGTGAACTGCTCACCGAGATCCGCGTGCCCAAGCCCTCCGCCGCGCACTGGGGATTCCAGAAGTTCACCCAGCGCGCCATCGACTGGGCGATCGTGGGCGTCGCCGTGCAGGGCGGCAATGTCGCGTTGATCAACATGGGCTCGACCCCGCTCCGCGCGGCGGCGGTCGAACAGGCGCTGGCCCAGGGTGCCAGCCCGGCCGAAGCGGCGGCGCTCGCCGCCGAGGGCACCAGCGCCCCCGACGACATCAGGGCGAGCACCGAGTACCGGGAGCACCTGTCCCGCGTCCTGACCCGCAGGGCCCTTCTCTCATAACTGACCGTGGTGCTCCGGCCGATCGCCGGTAATTCCCCACAGGAGCTGTCCGAACGGGTCTGGTTCCGCCTCTCGCATGTCGACCACGTGCCACAGGTCAAGGAACGCCGGCAGCCTCGGCCGGCCTTGCCGTCCGTCGAGGATGACAGGGATGATCGGGCGGTGTCGCCTGGCGATTTCTGCTAGCAGGGATTCCACCTCTAGCTCCTGCCATGGCCCGGCCCCGGTAGGGCCGATGAACACAGCGGCCGACTTGATTGACTTGATGCGCCTGCGAAGATCCTGCTGCCAGCGGGTGCCTGGCCGTATTTCCCAGACATCGAGCCATGGCAGGATGCCGCGTTCCTTGAGTCGCCCGCCGATTCTGGTCACCTGTTCCCTGTCGCGGGAGTTGTAGCACAGGAACACGTCGAAGTCGGCGGTCTCGATCTTGCCCTTGAGCAGGAGCGCGGCCGCGTTCTGGTCGCGGCGCTCGTCGGCACTGCGATTCATCTCGGCCACCGCCACATCGGCCACCGTCACGTCGGCCGGCTCGTCAGTTAGCGGGATGCCGGTCTCTTCGCAGGCCGGGCACCGGATGCTGGTGGCGCCGCGGTCAAGCCGCCGCAGGACCAGATCGTCGGGCAAGATGAAGCCGCACCCTGAGCAGGTCTTGATGGCCCGCCGGGTCAGCGTTCCCGGTAGTCCCCTGAGCTGAAGATGGCCGGCGACGTAGGTCTCGAACTGGCTGCGCACCGCCCGGCTGGCTCGCTCGTCGTAGAACAGCACCAGCTCACCCCGGCCCTCCTCGACTTCGCGCAGATGGATACCGCAGATGCCGCCGACCGTTGCCTTGTAGGAGGCGGCGTTCTGCCACATGGCCTGCCGCTCGAACAAGGTGGAGTGGGACAGCCGTACGGCGAGTGTGGCGTAGACGCTGTGCAGCGGTCCCTCGAACGCGAAAATGACCTCCTTGCCAGGGATGTCCGGCGCGTCTGGCCGCTCCTTGGTGAACTGCGAAGGAAAAACCAGGTCAACGCCTCGGTCGGTGACCTCCTTGAGCGCGATTTCGTGCCTGAGCAGTTCCTCGACGGTCGCGATCAGCAGCAGTTTCTCCTGTGCGGGGTCCAGGACCCGCTCCTGCTCCGGCAGCCGGAAGCGCCCCGCCAGCGCGATCTCCTCGGCGATGAACCCGAGCCCATCTGGCTCCGCCCTGGCCGACTGGACCATCGCCGATGCGTAGGCGTCAAGCAGTTCCGGCTGAAGCAGCACCAAGTCGCCGAACTGAAGCCGCCGGATCAGACCACGGCTCTCCATCCGGCCGACGCAGGTCTCGAAGCTGGGTCGGAGCCCGCTGTCGCTGGCCTCGTCGGTGTGCACCCGCCGGAAGCCGCGGAACAGGTCGTCGACGGTGGCGAGCAGACGCCCCTGCTGCTTCTCCTCAAGCAGGAACTGCTTGATCGACTCGAAGAGCACGCTTGAGCTGATCGTGGGCAGCGCGTCCCAGGCGATGCCGTCGCGGATCGCCTGGGCGAGGTGGGTGATCTGCCAGCCCTCCTTCGCGCTCGTCTCGAAGAAACCGTCAAGGCCGAGGTCCTCGACCATCGCCATGACGCGGTCGGCGGTCACTCCGACCCCGCCGCGGTCGGCGCGCGCCGCGACCAGGTATGCCTTGAGCGGAAATGCGCCGGCTCCTTCCAGTCGCCGCGCCTGTGCGAGGGCGCGTACCCAGTACTTGACTCCCGCGAACGGGTCGGTCTCGCTGCGCGAGTCGAAGACGACCAGGGCGACCGCTACCTCGTTCAGGTGCAGCTGATGGATCAGCCGGTAGCCCGGCTGCCCGGCCAGATCCCACAGCAGGACCTCACGGGTCGCCGTGCCGCCACCGGAGACCGGAGCCTCCTCGGCGTCGAGCGTCCAGACGTTGCGCCCGTGGGTCGAGTCGGTAGGCCGGTACTGCTGACCGCTGAGCACCAGGCCAAGCCCCGACTTCCCCACCCCGGTGTCACCGAGAAGCACGACCTTGGCGTTGCCGTAGCGATGCGAACCGCGTCCGGCGGCGGTCCCGTCGAGCAGGCCGTAGTCGATCTCATAACAGTCGATCCGGTGCTGGAGGGGTCCCAGCTCCTTCACGGCGAGCAGTGGGCGAGACGGGTGGAAGGCCAGGCCCCCGGCGCCGTCGAACCGGTCCCGCGGCAACTCCGCGACACGTGCCCAGTCACGGCAGCGCCAGATCCACACCCCGCCTCGCACTGTTCCGTATTGCGCGGTCGACGCGGAGGCCAGGAAACCGCCGTCCGGAGAGAACCTGACCGCGAAGACCGACTTGACGTGGCCTTCCAAAATGGCGGTTTCAGTCTGCCTGACGAGGTCCCATACCCGGATGGTTGAATCCGCGCCCGAGGACGCGATCAGGCTGCCGTCGGGTGACAACGCGACGTCGAGAACTTTTCCTGTATGCCCAGTCAGTCGGCCTAGCAGCCGCAGGTCGCCGCCGTCCAGGACATTGACCGCGCCATCAGCTCCGCAGGTGACCAGAGTCCTGCCATCGGCGGACCAGCGGGCCGCGTAGACCGTTCCCTTGTGCACTTGCGCCCGGGCGAGCAGGCCGCCCTGTACGGCGTTCATGATGCTGACGGCGCCATCGGTGTGGGTAGCGGCGAGCCGGTGTCCGTCCGGTGACCAGGCGACATTCCGCACCGGCACCACCGATGTGCCGACCCGTCGCGAGGCATCGGTGGCCAGATCCCACACGTAGACGGTTCCGTCGTCCGCTCCGGTCGCGAGCGTGTTGAGGTCCGGGTGCCAGGACAATCCCGTCACTTCCACCGACGTTTCGTGCCTACCCAGGGAACGCCGGCTGTTGGCGTCGGCCGACCAGGCGATGACCTCCCCGCGGGTTCCGCTAACTGCCAGCAGCGTGCCATCCGCCGACCAGGCGATGTCGAAGGCGTCGGGAGCGTCCAGGAAGCTGTACTGCGGCTTCAGGCCGGACAGGTCGATCCCCGGGGGCGGGACCTGCGCAGATCTGAACAGACCGCGACGTTTCATGCCACTCCCTTATCCGGCGGCTGTGCCCACCATATAGCGATCTGTGACGTCGGCCCCGTGATTGCCGCCGCCGCCAAGATGACACGTGGCGGTTGTCGCACCCATGCCCCTTGCTGGCCGACAATGAGGCATGACTGTGCCACGGTGGTTGCGGTCGCCGCGATGGCTGGCGCTGCTTGCTGGCGCCCTGCCTGTGCTCTCCTTCCCGGCGCTGAACCTGGAATGGCTTGCCTGGTTCGGCCTGGTACCGGGGCTGCTGGTGATCGTCAGGGCGGGTACGGTCCGTGAGGGCGGCGTCAGGGGCTGGTGGTTCGGCACCGGGTTCCTGATCGCGGCGCTGTACTGGATGGCGCCAGAGATCGGTCCCGCCGTGATACTGATCGGGGCGGTGTGCGGCGTGCTGTGGGTGCCGTACGGCATCGCCGCGTGGAAGCTACTGCGGCTTGAGCCCGGGCAAACGCTGTCCTGGCGGCGTGCTCTCGCCGCACTCGTGGTGGTGCCCAGTTGCTGGCTGCTCCTGGAGTGGATCCGGTCCTGGCAGGCGCTCGGCGGTCCGTGGGAGGTGCTGGGTGCCAGCCAGTGGCAGCATCCGGCGATCCTGGCGCTGGGCGCCGTGGGCGGTGTCTGGCTGATCAGCTGGGCGCTGGTCGCCTCCAACATAGCGATCACCATGGTGCTGCTGACCAGGCGCGTATGCGTCACGGCCGGCATCGGCGTGGCGGTCCTGGTCGCGGTCATCGGGGCCGGACCGCTCGCCTTCGCACTCACCCCGCCGTTCGCCACGGTGCGGCAGGCGACGGTCGCGCTGGTCCAGCCGGGCATCATCAACAACCCGGTGGCCCGCGCGAACGCGTCGGAATCACTGACCGCCAAGTTCAGCCAGGGCGGCTCGCTGGGCGGCGTGCGTCCCGACCTGATCGTGTGGGGGGAGAGCAGCCTGCCCGACTCGCTGTTCCTCGACAAGCCGCTGCTACGCCAGATCGAGGCGCTGTCGGCCAAGGACGGCGCGGAGATCCTGGTCAACCAGGACGCGACGCCGCCGGGCCAGGGGCACGAGAAGTGGGCGGTGCTGGTCAGCGCGAATGGCATCAAGGGCACCTACATCAAGACGCGGCTGGTGCCGTTCGGCGAGTACATCCCGTTCCGGCAGCAGCTGGGCTGGCTTACCAAGATCAGCAAGGCCGCTTCGTCCAACATGGTGCCAGGCACCGGCGCGCACCTGCTCAACGCCACTGACCGCGCGGGACAGCCGCTGCCGATCGGCGTGCTGATCTGCTTCGAGGTCGCGTTCCCCGACATGGCCAGGGTCGACGCCGAGAAGGGCGCTCAGCTGATCGTGTACCAGACGGAGACCTCCACCTTCCAGGGCACCTGGGGTCCCGATCAGGCCGCCTCCCTGGGCGCGGTGCGCGCCGCCGAGACGGGGAGGCCCGTGGTCCAGACCGCCCTTACCGGGGTGAGCGTCGCCTTCGACGCCCGCGGGCGCGAACTCGTCAGGATGGGGCAGTCCGATCACGGGGTGCTGACCGTCCGGCTTGACCTGCCGGCCGGCGCGGACCGCACCCTGTACGACCAGTGGGGCGACTACGTTCCGTGGACGTCGATCGCGATCGTGGTGCTATGGGCCCTTACCGGATTGGTGCGATCCGGCGCAATACGCAGACGTGCTGGTGCCGGCGGAGATCGTACGGCACAATATGCAGAAGGACATGCCGTGCCGTAGTACCAGTCGGGTGCTGACCGAGGCCGCAGGGGAAGGCGAACCTCGTCTTAGCGCTCAACAGGAGGCACAGTGTCCGCACGTGACGTGTTCGCGCGTGGTGTTCTGTATGTTCACTCGACGCCCCCGGCGCTGTGCTCACACATTGAGTGGGCGGTTGCCGGAGTAGTGGGGGCGCCTGTCACCATGCCCTGGATCGGCCAGTCGGCCGCGCCTGGGACGGTGCGTGCCCAGCTCGACTGGCAGGCAGGCCCGGGAGCGGCTGGCGCGATCACCTCGGCGTTGGCCGGGTGGAACCGGCTCAGGTTCGAGATCACCGAAGACGCCACGCCCGGCTGCGACGGTGTCCGCTACTGCTACACGCCCGAACTGGGCACGTTCACGGCGGTCACCGGTGCCGACGGCGACATCCTGATCCCGGAGAACCGGGTCCGGGCGGCGCTCACCCTGGCCGGCGCCGGCGGCGGATCGTCCCT
>DASXDG010000246.1:0-40239 GCA_036490795.1 Streptosporangiaceae bacterium | reverse complement strand
CGTGTGCGTTTATCCCTTTGTGGAGGTCTGACCCTCGAAAATGGGGGGTAAGGCTCCACGAAGGGGAAATCCGACACGTTAACTGTGTCGCGGCCCAGGCCAACAGGTCACACATGCCTCATTGACAACACTGATACCGGTGGCCGCGGCGGCACCTCCGGCTGGGAGGGCGCGACGGCGCGGAGGGCCTGGGGTCACGGCGACGCGGAGGGCCTGGGGTCACGGCGACGCCGCCGGCTGGGCGCTACGGCGGCACGAAGAGCCGGATACATAAGCGCATTCTGGCACCGGGCCACATGCCTACCCGGTCGAACAACGCGATGAGCGCCGGTACCAGCAGCGATCTGACCACGATGGCGTCCAGCACCACCCCGATCGCCATCATCAGCGCGATCTGCCGGAACTGCAGCAGCGGGATCACCGCCAGCAGCGCGAAGCTCGCCGCCAGCGCTATCCCGGCCGTGGTGATGGCGCGCGACGCCTTGGGCGCGGCGGTCGCCACGGCCTCGGCGACCGTCACGCCGGGCCGCCGCGCCTCCTCCCAGATCCGCCCCACCACGAACACGTTGTAGTCAGAACCCAGTGCTATCAGCAGCACCCCGGCCGCGAACGGCACGTAATACACCAGGTCCGCGGAGCCGAAAAGGATACGAGAAAGCAGTGTTGTTATGCCCAGTGTCGCCAGCACGGCCAGGACGCTCGCGGCCAGCAGGTACAGCGGTGCGAGCAGTGCCCGCAGGAAGAACATCAGCAGCAGCAGCGTGACGACGCCGATGGCCAGCGCGATCCGGCCCAGGTCGGAGGTGGTCGCCGCGATCGCGTCGCTGGTCAGCGCCGTCTCGCCGCCCACCTCGAACCGGACGCCGGTCAGCCCGGCTTCCCGCCCGAGGGCCGGCAATGCCGCGGTCAGGTGACGGACGGTGCTGATCGCGACGGAGTTGAGCGGGTCGGTCGACATCACGACCGCGAACCTGGCCGCGCCGCCTGATCTGGCCAGCATCGGGTTGACCGAATTCAGCTGGGCGGGCAGGTCAGTGGGGCCGACCACGATCGCGACACCCCGCTGGTGCCGCAGCTCGGTTTCGAACCGGGCCAGGGCTGGCTTGTTGACCGGTCCGATGGCCAGGACCTCGGTGGGGGAGAGGATCCCGGGGGCGAATGCCGCGGAGGCTTCATCGGATGCCCGCACGATCGAGGAGGAGGACGGCAGCTCGTTGATCAGCGGGGAGCCGAGTCCCATCTGCCGGGCGCCCAGTGCGCACACGACCAGCCCGACCACGCAGCCGGCCGCGATCAGCAGCGCGACCGGCTTGGTCGCGGCCAGCCGGGCCAGCTTGGACATGCTGAACTCCCAGTCCCGCTTTGAGAACAGCAGCTTGCCGAAGATCGCCATCAGCGCGGGGCACAGCGTCATCGACACGGCCATCGCGATGAGCACGGTCAGGCCGAGCCCCGGTCCGAACGCCTGCAGCAGCTGGGTCCTGGCCACCACCAGCGAGGCCGTGCCGGCCGCTACGAGCAGCCCGGCCGCGGCGGTGATCGGCGCGTATTCGGCGGTGGCGAGCCTGGCTGCCTCCGCGCGGGGGATCCCGTCCGCGAGCCTGGTCCGCATGCCGGCCAGGAAGAACACCGAATAGTCCGTGGTCACCCCGAGCAGCAGCACCACCAGGATCGGCTCCAGGTCGGGCGGCAGCGAGATGTTTTCCCGCTGCGCCACCCACGCCACGACGCGCACCGATATCTCGTAGGCCGTCCCGGCGCAGGTGAGGGCCACGACGGGCGCGCCGACCGAGCCGAATCTGATGCCCACGATCAGCGCGATGGCGAGCACGGTGAACAGCTCGACGCGGGTCAGGTCGCGGGTGATGATCACGTTCTGCTCGGCCCGCGCGGGAACGAGCCCGGTGACGGCTCCCTGGTGGTAACTCGCCGCCCCCGCGCTCTGCTGGGCGAACGACGCGCTGTCGCGGAACACCAGGTAGGTCAGCACGCTGGTCGACTGTTCGGCGGTGCCCTTGAGCAGCCCGGACGAGTTCGGCAGGGGGACCGCGAACCGCAGCCCGGGGATCGGCGAGCCTTTCTGGTCCACGGCGACCGCCTTGCGTACCGCCTGGGACGCGACGGAGGACGGCATGCCGTGCGGATCGCGCTGGATGACGGCCACGCCGGGATCGAGCGGGAAGCCGAACAGCCGGGTCGCGTCCGCCTCCGCGTGTGCCGCCGCGGATCCCGGCGGGATGAGATCGGTGAGGCCACCCGAGGTCCCGATCGACGGCAGGAGCAGCGCGGCGAAGGTGACCGCCGCAATCCAGCCAAGCACGACAAACCAGCGCATGCCGACAACGGTGAACGCGAACGCCTTGGCCATCATGTCGGCTGAAGCTACCCCATTGGTGCTTGAATAATGTCATGTCGATAGCCGTGCCATTGTCGGTCAACGGACGGTACATCGTCGACGCCAAGGGGAACCGGGTTCGCCTGGCGGGAGTGAACTGGTTCGGCGCACATGAGGACCTCGGGGTCGTCACCGGCCTGCACCGGGTGCACCGCCGCTCGCTGGCCGAATACATCGCCAGCCTCGGCTTCAACAGCGTGCGGTTCCCGTTCAGCCTGTCGATGCTGTCGCAGACCACAGCGGTTCCCGACTACACCCTGGCCGCCAACACCGACCTGTACGGCAAGACGCCGCTTGAGGTCTTCGACGCGTGCGTCGAGGCTCTCACCGGCGCGGGACTGATCGTCATACCCAACTGCCATCTGCTGGACCGCGGCTGGTGCTGCTCCAATGATGATCAGAACGGACTGTGGTTCAACGACGCGTGGACAGCTGCGCAGTTCACGGCCGGATGGCAGGCGATCACGACGCGGTACAAGTCCAACCGTCTCGTCGCCGCGATGGACATCAAGAACGAGCCGCGGCAGGCGACGCTGAACGGCACGACGCTGACGCCGTCCTGGGGGACCGGCGCCAGCACCGACTTCATGGCCATGTACACCGCGACGGGCGACGCGATCCACAAGATCGACCCGGACGTGCTGATCATCTGCGAGGGACTCGCCTACGGCGGCGACCTGACCCCGGTGGCCGAGCACCCGGTCACGCTGAGCCAGCCCGGCAAGGTCGTGTACAGCATGCACGACTATCCCTGGTATCACGCGGCCAACCAGGCGGAGTCGGCGTACCTCAGCCAGATGGAGAAGGCAGGCGGCTACCTGCTCACCAACCAGATCGCACCGGTGTGGCTGGGGGAGTTCGGCATCGACGAGGGCGGCATGGCGAACTTCGCCCTGGGGCCGACGTCCCAGGCGGGGACCGCGCAGACCGGCGTGTGGTGGACCAATATCTACAACTGGCTGACCCAGACCGACGGCGACTGGTGCTGGTGGGGGCTCAACCCGGAGCACCCGAAGGGCACCACGCCGAACACCGGCCAGCTCCAGTTCAACTGGGGTGACCGTGCGGGGGAGAGCGTTCTGTCCGCGGACTGGACCGGCGTCGCGAACCCCGCTGTCCTCGAACTCCTGCAGGCCATCATGCCCGCGCACGAGGGGCCAGGCGTGAAGGTGCCGCCGGCCACGGGTAAGCCGTCCGCCGGCGGTCAGCGGGCCGGTCAGCGGGCCGGTCAGCAGGGCGATGCGCAGGCGCCCGCGGAGCCTCAGCCGGCGGGCACCTCTCCGGACGACACGCCTCCGCCGGTCTCGCAGGGGATATAGCGCCTGCGGCGCTAGCATCACGCCAAGCAGCACCACTCATTCGCTGTCTTGGAGTGATCCCGGCATGGAGTTGACCTGATCGCCGGCCTGGCCGCGTGTCCGGCCGTGCCCGTCGCTCGGACACGTGCCCGCTCGCCCCCCGCCCGAGGGGGCCCGCCCCGCCCGAGGGGGCCCGCGCGCCGCGAGCCCCCACCCGAGGGGGCCTGCGCGCCGCGAGCCTCCTCGCCGCAAGGGGCCTGCGGCGCCACAGGCCCCTTCCGCATCGCCCGGCGTCGGCGCCTGAGCCCGGCACGGGACTCGAGGGACGCTGACCGGCTGACTGCGGCCGGGCTGCCGGGCACCGCGGCCGGCGACCTGGTCGGCTAAGCGGGTCAATTACGTGATTGACCCGCTCTAGCGAAGTCGATCACGTAATTGACCCGGGTGGGTTGTGCGGTAAATAGAATCTTCGGCATGCTTCCGGTCGCTGAACTGCATCTGCACATCGAGGGAACCCTCGAGCCCGGGCTTCTCGTCGCGCTCGCCGCGCGCAACGACGTCGCGTTGCCCACCACGGACATCGCCGAACTGCGCGCACGGTACCGGTTCGGCAGCCTGCAGGAATTCCTGGATCTCTATTACGCCAGCATGCGCGTGCTGCGTACGGCGCACGACTTCTACGACCTGGGCAGCGCGTACCTGACCCGGGCGGCCAAGGCGGGCGTCCGGCGGGCGGAGATCTTCTTCGACCCGCAGTCACACACCGGTGCCGGGGTACCGGTCGACGCGGTGTTCGAAGGGCTGGCCGCCGCCATCGCCGACGCGCGGCAGGACATCTCGGCGGACCTGATCCCCTGCTTCCTGCGCGACCTCGGCGCGGACGCGGCAATGGCCACGCTGGAGCAGGCGCTGCCGTTCCGCGACCAGTTCATCGGCGTCGGGCTGGACTCGGCCGAGCTCGGGTATCCGCCCGCAGCCTTCAAAGACGTGTACGCGCGCGCCGCCGCCGAAGGGCTGCGGCTGGTCGCGCACGCCGGCGAGGAGGGGCCGCCCGCCTACGTCGCCGAGGCGCTTGACGTGCTGCACGCCGAGCGGATCGACCACGGGGTGCGGTCGATGGAGGACCCGGAGCTGGTTGCCCGGCTGCGCGCGGAGCGGGTGCCGCTGACTGTCTGCCCGATGTCCAACGTGGCGCTCAAGGTCGTCAGCGGGATGGGCGACCACATGCTGCCCGCGATGCTGGACGCTGGGCTCGCGGTGACCGTCAACAGCGACGACCCCGCCTATTTCGGCGCTTACGTCGACGACGTCGTGGCCGCGGTCACGCAGGCGTTCGGGCTGTCCGCGGAGGTGCTGGCGGGGCTGGCGCGGAACTCATTCGAGGCGTGTTTCGCGGCTGAGGAGGACAAGCAGCGCTGGCTGGCCGAGGTCGATATGTGGGCGGCCGACGCCTCAGGCGCCGATGGCCTTTAGGAACTTGGCGACGATCGGACCGCACGTCGGGCCGCCGTTGCCTGGCGAGTCGTACACCAGCGCGGCGAACGCGATGTTGCCGTCGAAGCCGGCTAGCCAGGCGTTGATCTTGAGGTTGCTGGCCGTGCCGACCTCGGCGGTGCCGGTCTTCGCATAGGTCCCGGCCGGCAGGCCCGTGCCGGCCGCGGTGCCACTCTGCACCACCGAAAGCATCATCGTGTGCAGGCCGGACACCACGGCGGCGGGCAGCGTGCTGGTCGGCTTCTGGGCCTCGCCTTCGACCAGCGTCGGTTCATGCACGACGCCGGTGTCGATCGCGGCCGTGACCAGCGCCATGTTGAGCGGGTTGACGGCCACCGCCGCCTGTCCGATCGACGTGCCTGCCTGGTCCGCGCCATCCTTCGGCAGCGGGACCGAGCCCGGGTTCTCCGGTACGCCGATGTTCACCGGCTTGCCGATGTTGAACTGCGCGGCGACCTTGGTGAAGTCCGTGGGCTGCAGGTACTGCGAGGTCAGCCCGATGAAGGCGGTGTTGCACGATTCGGTGAACGCCGCGAGCATCGTGCTGGCCGGGCCGTCGCCCTCGGCGTTGTGGAAGAGTTCGCCGTCCTCGGTGATCGTGTTGGGGCAGTTCGCGGGCGAGGAGGGGGACAGGCCACGCTCGATGAGCGCGGCCGAGTCGAGGATCTTGAACGTCGAGCCCGGCGCGTAACCGCCGTCGACCGCGATGTCATAGCCGCCGATGTTGACAGAATCGGCCGCCAGTATGTCGCCGTTCGTCGCGTTGACCGCGACCAGCGCGGCGATCTGCTTCTCACCGGACAGCGCCGACTCGGCGGCCTCCTGGTCGGCGGGGACGATCGTGGTCTGCACGTTCTTGCCGGCGACCGGTGTGGTGCTGTCCAGGGTGGTAACCGCAGTACCCGACGCGTTCTGGATCGTGACCGTGTATCCGGGCGACCCGGCCAGCTGGTGTTCCTCGGACCATTCGATGCCGCTCTGGCCGACGATGTTGTGCGCGTCGTAGGCCGGGCCGAGCGTCTTGAGCTCCTGCGCTGTTACCGGGCCCATCGTGCCGACCAGGCCGTTCGACAGGCCAGGCGTGATGGCCTGCCATGAACCGGTGTCCTGGAAGACCGTGCCGGGTATCGGGTAGATGGTCGGCTCAAGCTGCTGGTAGCGGGCCTGGGACACGGTGAACACGGGCTCGAAGAAGCTCGGGTGCGCCTTGGCGGCGGTCAGCGCCGTCTGCACCTGAGCTGTCGAGGCACCGGCCGTTTCCAGCGCGGAGGCGACGGTCTGGGGGTTCTTCACCCGCTGGCCCTCGACGCCGATGACGACCGACTGCCCGTGCGTGGCCAGCGGCGTGCCGTTCGCCCCGAGGATCTCCGCGCGCTGGTCCCAGACCGTCTGCACATTGAACTGGTCACCGGCCTTGAACTGCGGGTCGATCACCGACGGGGACCAGTTGACCAGCCAGGTGCCCTTCTGGTTCTGGACCAGGTGCAGCGAGGTCTTGATGGTGAGCGGGCCTGCGCCGGCCAGCGTCAGGTGCTCGGTCACCGGCTCGCTCGCCGCGTTGTTCGTGGTGGTCAGCGTGCCGGCGGTGAAACTCGCCTTGGCGACGCCCAGGTCGGTGAAGGCCGCCTTGTTCACCGCGTTGAAGTTGGGCGGAGGATTGTTGGCGAGCTGCCGCATTCCCGGCCAGTTCTGGGCCGCCCAGTCGCTCAGGAACGTGGCCGCGTTGCCCTGCGGACCTGGCTGTACGTGCGTGCACGCTACGGCGAGCAACGGCACAGTTACAGAAATGGCAAGAGTGACTGCTGTGCGTCTGCGGCGACTCATGCCAGGAAGGGTACGCAATGTACTGCCAGGCTGTGGTCTTAAAAAACGAGGGTGCTGAGAAATGTCGGTGGCCTCCGCTAGGGTGCGGGACCATGCGGCTGCTGCATACTTCCGACTGGCATCTGGGACGGTCCTTGCACCGGGCCGATCTCCGGGCGGCGCAGGAAACCTTCCTCGATCACATGGTGGATACCGTCCGGGCCGAGCGAGTCGACGCGGTGCTCGTCGCCGGCGATGTCTACGACCGCGCGGTCCCCCCGGTCGACGCCGTGCGGATGTGCGAGGAGGCCCTGTCCAGGCTGCGTTCCGCCGGCGCCCGCGTGGTGCTGATCAGCGGCAACCACGACTCCGCGCGGCGGCTCGGATTCGGCAGCTCGCTGTTCGACGTGGCCGGCGTGCACCTGCGGACGCGTCCCGAGCAGATCGCCGAGCCGGTGATGCTGACTGACCGCCACGGCGACGTGGCCGTTTACGGCATTCCGTACCTGGAACCAGCCGCCGTGGGAGGTCACGGGCACGCCGAGGTCCTCGCAGGCGCGGTGGCTCGTATCCGGGCCGCGGGCAGCGGCTCCAGAAACATCGTGGTTTCGCACAGCTGGGTGAGCGGAGGAGCGGTGTGCGAGTCCGAGCGCGACATCTCGATGGGTGGCGCGGGGCAGGTCCCGTCGTCGGTATTCGACGGGTTCAGCTACGTGGCGCTCGGGCACCTGCACGGGCGCCAGACGCTCGCCGAGCACATCAGGTACAGCGGCTCACCGCTGCCGTACTCCTTCTCCGAGGCATCGCACCGCAAGGGCAGCTGGCTGGTCGAGATCGACGGCGACGGCGCGGCGCGGGCCGAGCTTGTGCCGGCGCCCGTCTACCGGAAGCTGACCGTCGTGTCCGACACCTTGCCCGAGCTGCTCTCCTCGCCGAAATACGCGGAGTTCGAGAGCGACTTCCTGTCGGTCACGCTGACCGATCCGGCCCGGCCTGAAGGAGCGATGGACGCGCTGCGCGCCCGCTTCCCTTACGTCCTCCACCTGGAGTACGCGCCGGCCGGCGCCGGATCCGACACCCGTGACTACCGGTCGCGGGTGGCGGGCCGCGATGATCTCTCCATCGCCACCGAATTCGTCCAGCACGTACGGAACACGCCGGCTACCGGCAGCGAGCTCACGCTGCTGCGTGATGCCTTCGCGGCGGTGCCCGGCCCCGAGGAGGACTGCTGATGCGACCGCACGCGCTGCGGGTGACTGCGTTCGGTGCGTTCGGCGGCACCGTGCGGGTGGACTTCGATGACCTCGCGGCGGCGGGGCTGTTCCTCCTGCACGGGGAGACCGGCGCGGGCAAGACGACCTTGCTCGACGCGATCGGGTTCGCGCTCTACGGACGTGTCCCCGGCGTGCGCGGTGACGCGAAGCGGCTCCGCTCCGACCACGCCGATCCCGGCACGCCCACCGAGGTGGAGCTGGAGGCGACGGCCGGCGGCCGCCGCATGCGGATCACCCGCCGGCCAGAACAGGCGCGGCCGAAGAGGCGCGGTGACGGGTTCACCACCGAGCAGGCACGAGTGCTGCTCGAGGAGTTCGGCTCCGAGCAGTGGACGACGCTGTCCACGCGGGTCGGCGAGGCGGACACGGAGATCGCCGACCTGATGGGGATGTCCGCGGAGCAGTTCTTCCAGGTCGTGCTCCTGCCACAGGGCCAGTTCGCGCAGTTCCTGCACGCCAACGCCGAGAAGCGCGGCGAACTGCTGCAACGGCTGTTCGGCACGGACCGGTTCCGCGCGGTGGAGAGGTGGCTGGCCGAGCGACGGCGCGACGCCACGCACGAGGTCGAGGCGGCGTCGGCGCGGCTGGGCCAGCTGGCGGCCAGGATCGCCGAGGCGGCGGGCGTCGCGACGCCCGCGTCGCCCGGGGACGGGGACCGTTCAGGTGCGGACCAGTCTGCCGGGGACCTGGCGGTGTGGGCCGGTGAACTCGCGGCGGGCGCCGAGGCCGACGCGGCGGTCGCCGCCGGGGAAGCCGGGCTGGCCCAGGAGGGGCTCGATTCCGCGCTGTCCCGTGCGCGCGAAGCCGAACGGCTCGACGGCCGGCAGCGCAGGCGTGCGGCCGCGTTGCGCAGGCGTGCTGAGCTGTCCGAGGCCGAGCCGAGGATCGGCGTGCTGCGGGCCGAGCTCGGGGCGGCACAGCGCGCCGCCGAGGTCGCGCCCGCGCTCACCGCCGCCGCTGCCGCGACGGCAGCGCTCGAGGCGGCGCGCGCGGCGGAGGAAGGGGCACGCGCCGCGGCCGGCGAGGCCCTGGCCGCGCCATCAACGGCCACCGCCACGGCCACGGCCACCGCCACGGCCACCGCCACGGCCCCGGCCCCGGCCCCGGCCCCGGCACCGGCACCGGCACCGGCCCCGGCACCGGCACCGGCCCCGGCCCCGGCACCGGCGGGGGCGCCGGCGGAGCAGGCGGGGGCGGCGGAGTTGCGGGCGGCGGGGCAGGAGCGGCGGCAGCGGGTCGGTCAGCTGGAGGCGCTGCGGTCGCTGGCCGACCGGGCGGCGGCCGAGGATGGCCTGGCCGGCACGGCGCGCACGGCCGCGGACCGGATGGCGGCCGAGGCCACGGCCTGCGAGCAGGGGATCATCCGCGACCTGGAACGGCGCGAGAGCGCGATCGCGGCCAGGGACGCGGCCGCCGCGGCGGCGGGGGAGCTGCCGCAGGCGCGCGCCGACGCGGACCGGCACCGCCGGGCGGCGGACGACACGGCGGACCTGGTGAAGGCGCGTACCGACGCCGATCGTGAGCGGCAGGCACACCTGTCGGCCCGCGAGACGGCGGTCGGACTGCACGAGGAAGCGAACCGGCTGCGGGAGGCGCGCATCGACGGCATGCGCGCCGAACTCGCCGCCACGCTGGTCGACGGCGCCCCGTGCCCGGTCTGCGGTTCGCTCGATCACCCCGAACTCTGCGAACTGCGCGGCGAGCGGGTCACCCGCGAGCAGGAGGAACAGGCAGCAGCAGCCGCCGAGTCCGCGGACCGCAAGGCGGAGACGGTCGGCGCGAAGGTGACCAGCGCGCAGACGCTGATCACCGCGCTCACGGCACGGCTAACCGAGACGGGATTCGCGGCCGTCACCGAGCTGGAACTCGCCGACCTGCGGGCAGAGGCGAAACGGCTCGACGCGCTGGCGCGCGAACTGGACGGGCAGGCGTGCTCCCTGGCCGCGACCGCGGCGGAACTGGCCGAGCTGCAGACGGCCTTCGACGCGCTCGGCCGGGCCATCGCCGACGCCGAAACCAGGCAGGCCGAGCTGACCCAGCAGCGCGCCGCCGAACTGGAGAAGGCGGATGCCGCCGCCCGCCGCGCGCAGGAGAACCGGGCGACGCTCCGGGTTCAGCTCGACGGTGCACCGGACCTTCGGTCGGCGCTGAGTGCCGCGCACGGCGCGGCCGACGCGCTGACCGCCGCGGCGGACGCCGTCGACGCGACCGCCCGCGCGCGGGACACCCTCGCCGCGGCCCGCGAGGGCGCCGAGCGGGCCAGCGCGGAGGCGGGCTTCGGCGGCACGCAGGACGCACGAATCGCGCAACGCGATGCGAGCTGGCGCTCGGCGACCGACCGCGCCATCAGGGATCACGACGCCGCGTCCGCCGCGGTCGCCGACCAGCTGGCCGACCCCGAACTCGACGTGCCGCTCGAACCCGCCGCGGACGTGGCGGGCACCGCGTCCCTGGCGTCCGCGGCGAGCGATGTGCACAAGACCGCCGTCGCCGCGCTGGCGAAAGCGCAGCAGCGTGCCGGGCAGCTCGCGGGCCTGCTGCCGGAGCTGGACGCGCTGCTGGCGGAGTTCGGGCCGCTCACCGACCGTGCCACCGAGATCCACCGGCTCGCCGACCTGGCGAACGGGCAGGGCGCGAACACGCTGCGGATGACGCTGTCCTCATTCGTGCTCGCGGCCCGCCTGGAAGAGGTGGCGGCCGCGGCGAGCCAGCGCCTGCTGCGGATGACCGCCGGCCGCTACTCGCTCGTGCACACTGACAGCCGCCGGGGCGGCGGCCGGTCCGGCCTTGGCCTGCTGGCGTGCGACGCGTGGACCGGAGCGGACCGCGACACCAGCACGCTGTCCGGCGGTGAGACGTTCATGGCCAGCCTCGCGCTCGCGCTCGGCCTCGCCGACGTGGTGACGGAGGAAGCCGGGGGCACCCGGATCGAGGCGCTTTTCGTCGACGAGGGCTTCGGCAGCCTGGACGAGCAGACGCTGGAAGAGGTGATGAACGTGCTCGACGGCCTGCGCGAAGGCGGCCGGTGCGTCGGCATCGTCAGCCACGTCAGCGAACTGCGTCAGCGCATCCCGGCGCAGATCCGCGTGCGCAGGGGCCATTCCGGCAGCACCGTCTCGGTTCAGGCCATCGAGGCGTGACCGGTGAGGTTTCCGTGACGGATGGTGTCCTCAGGGCGCTGAATTACGTGGAAGATATTCCCTTCGTGGAGGAGTGACCCTCGTATACGGGGGGTGAACTGCCACGAAGGGGCAGGTCTCCACGTTGTTGCGGGCTCCCGGGATCCTGGGCGAGGAACCACGGTCAGTTATGGCATTAATTGCCCGGGAAGAGCCTGTGCGGCCGCGTACGCGAGCGGCGGGCGGGAGCTGGCCTGCCGCCAGGGATGTATGCGTTTGCTGGGGCTGAGCTGCAGCGATGCCCGCATACGCCCGCTAAATACCGAAATTTACAGACTTTTGATGATGATCTTCGCTTATCCTTTGTGCGGAGCGAACAAAGGCAGCGCGCAGGGACGGGGAAAGCGCCGCGTGCCGCAACGACCTGGAGGTACCGTGCGGAGCGCGGTTAAGCGTGTACTCAGCATTGCCGTAGCCGGCCCGGTTGTCGTTGCCGCCGCGGCCTGCAGCAGCAGCGGTACTAGTTCAAGCACCGGCCCGGGGGTGTCGCTGTCGTCGCTGGAGACGACGAGCATAACCGTCGCCGCGGTACCGGTCGGTGACGACGCCGGGCTCTACATCGCCAAGGATCTGGGCTTGTTCAAGGCGGTCGGGCTGAACGTCAGCATCGACTCGATCGTGAGCAGCGCTACCGCCACGCAAGGCCAGAACGACGGCAAGTACGAAATCTCGGCAGGCAACGCGGTCTCCTACATCCAGGCTCAGGCCAGTGGCGGGTCCAACCTGGAGATCGTCGCCGAGGGCTCACTCATGCAGCCGGGCGACCAGGGCCTCTACGTGCTGCCGGGTTCGCCGATCGACAGCATCACCCAGCTCAAGGGCAAGCGGATCGGTGTCAACGCGGCGAACAACGTCGGCACGCTGCTGATCAGCCAGTTGCTCAGCGCGCACGGCATGACCGCGTCCGAGGTGCACTTCGTGCCGCTCGCCGAAGGGTTCCCGGCGATGGCGAGCGCGCTCGACAAGCACCAGATCGATGTGGCGTGGCTGCCCGAGCCTTACGGCAGTACCGACTCGGCCACGATGGGGTTGCGTGAACTGGCGGATCTCGATCAGGGCGAGGCGGCGGACTTCCCCGTTTCCTGGTATGTGTCGACCAAGAGCTGGGCGAAAGCGCACCCGCACACGATGACGGCGTTCCTCTACGCGTTGCGCGAAGGGCAGGAGTACGCCGACACCGATCGTGCCGACATCGAACAGGCGATGGAGAACCTTCCCGCGCCTTACAAGGTCCCGCCGAAGTTCGCCGCGATCATGTCGGTCGAGACCTATCCGCTGAACGTCGCGCCGGACATCGACGGGGCACGCGTGCAGCGAGTTGCCCAGGAGATGCAGCAGTTCGGCATGGTCCCGGCCTCGTTCAATGTCAGTTCGATGCTGACGCCCTGAATGTGGTGTGATGTTCTGCCAAAAGACGCTCCCTGCTCTCGTCAACCGTCTTGCCCCGGTCTACGATCTATAACGTCTCAAAGGCGAAATGCGAAACCCTGACAGGGCCGGCTGCGGCAGGGCTGGTTTGGCGTGTCAGCGGTGGCGAACGATAGGAGTTCGTCGTGACTAACGTTACCGACGTGCGGCGCGTTGTTGTCGGCGTCGATGGGTCTGCTGAATCGGTGACCGCCCTCATGTGGGCATGCCGCGAGGCCAGCTTGCGCGACGCTGACGTGCTGGCGGTGCTTGCCGTCGAGGCGGGCTGCCATCGGATTGCGAGCTACGCCGCTCCGCGGCCCGCCGAGGTGCAGGGCAGCTGGGGTTCGGCGCGAGATGTGCTCAGGACTGCGGTCAGCCAGGCGGCGAGCCTGTTCCCCGGGGTCAGCGTCCGCGCGGAGGTGGCCGAAGGCCTGGCCGCGCGCGTGCTGCTCGATATGGCCGAAGGCGCCGATATGCTCGTGCTCGGCCGCACGTTCCACGCCACCGAGCATCACCGCGGCGCGGGGCCGGTGATCCGGGCCTGCCTGCGGTCGGCCGCCTGCCCGGTGGTCGTCATCGGCCTCGCCGAGGCCCTGGCGCAGCCCGAGGGGATCCCGGACGCGGTACCTGTCTGACAGGCCTGTCTCACTGGCGCGCCAATGAGACGCGCCCGCGGCACGCGGGTTGCCCGTTGTGGCTGGTGTGCCTGGTGAGACAATGGCGAGCACCATGACATACCAGGTACAGGTGTCCGAGCAGGTCCAGCAGGCGCTCGGTGACAACGCGCCGGTGGTGGCGCTCGAGTCGACGATCATCTCCCATGGCCTGCCCCGGCCGGGCAACCTCGACGCCGCGCGCGAGTTCGAGAAGCTGCTCACCGGCGCCGGTGTCACGCCGGCCACGATCGCGCTCATCGACGGCGTGCCAAAGGTGGGCCTGACCGGTTCTGACCTGGAGCGGATCGCCACCGATGAGTCGGTGGTCAAGGTCAGCAGCCGCGACATCGCCATCGCGATGGCCCGCGGGGTGACCGGGGGCACCACGGTGGCGGCGACGTCGCTGCTGGCCGCGAAGGCCGGGCTGCGCGTGTTCGCGACCGGGGGTCTAGGCGGCGTGCACCGCGGCGCGGCGGCAACGTTCGACGAGTCGGCCGACCTGACCACGCTATCCAGGACGCCGATCACCGTGGTCTCGGCGGGCGTGAAGGCGATCCTGGACATCCCGGCCACACTGGAACGGCTGGAAACCCTCGGCGTGGCCGTGGTCGGGTACCGGACGACGCGGTTCCCGGCGTTCTGGCTGTCCGATTCCGGTTGCGACCTGGACTGGCGGGTGGATAGCCCGGACGAGATCGCCGAGATCATGGCGGCCAGGGCGGCGCTCGGCGAGCTGCCGGCGCTGCTAGTCGCCAACCCGGTGCCGCCGGATGAGCAGCTTGACCCTGAGGTGCTTAACCGCGCGCTGACCGAGGCGCTGCGGGCTGCCGCCGACGACGGCGTCAGGGGCAAGGCGGTCAGCCCGTTCCTGCTCGACTACATCGTGCGGGCGACCGGTGGCGCGAGCCTCGCGGTGAACCTGCGGCTGGCCCGCGGCAACATCGCGCTCGCCGGGCAGATAGCGCACGCCCTCGTGAGCGGGTAGCGCCTTGGCGGGTAAGCGCGTTGCCGTCTGCGGCGACGTGATCAACGACATCCTGGTCAAGCCCGCGGGCAAGGTGGCCAGGGGCAGCGACACGCTCTCGCTCATCGAGGCAAGGCCCGGCGGTTCGGCCGCCACCCAGGCGGCCTGGCTCGGCTGGCTGGGGATGGATGTCACGTTCGCCGGCCGCTGCGGTGCGCGCGATGTCGGCTATCACCGTGGCGAGCTTGAGCGTTTCGGCGTGCGGACGTGGCTGGTCGCCGATCCCGAGGTGGACACCGGCTCCATCGTGATCATGGTCTCGCCGGACGGCGAGCGGACCATGTTCACCGACCGCGGCGCGAACTTGCGGCTGCGCCGGTCCGACCTGCCGCTCGACCTGCTTGACGACGCGGGCGCGCTGCACCTGACCGGGTATACGTTCTTCGAGCCCGCGCTGCGCGAGGTCGCGCTCTCGCTGATGGCCGGGGCGCACGCCCGCGGGCTGCCGGTCACGATCGACCCTGGGTCGTCGGCGTTCCTCGCCCAGCTGGGAGAGGGAGAGTTCACCAGCTGGACGTCGGCGGCCACGGTCTGCTTCCCGAACCTTGACGAGGCCGCGGTGCTTACCGGTTTTCCCGACCCGGCCAGTGCCGATCCGGTGGAGATGGCCGAGCGGCTGAGCGTGAGTTATGACCTGGTCGCGCTGAAGCTCGGTGGTGGCGGGTGCGTGGTGGCGGCGCGCGGCCAGGCGCCGGTCCTGGTCGCGGGTGTCCAGGCGGACGTGCAGGACACGACGGGTGCCGGTGACGCGTTCTGCGCGGCGTTCCTGAGCAGGTGGCTGGGCGGCGCCGCGCCGGCGGACGCCGCCGGGTTCGCCGTGCGGATCGCCGCCACCGCGGTATCCGCGATCGGCGGGCGTCCAGCACATGCCAATGGCGGGTCCCCTCGCTGAGGAACCCGCCATTGGCGGTGAGAGAGTGCAGTGACTAGAGGCCGCTGGTGAGGCTGCCGACGGCGTTCGAGGCGTCAGAAGCGGTGTTCGACACCGCGTTGCCTGCGTCTCCGGCCGCGTTGCTCAGCGCGTTGCTGGCGTCGCCCGCGACCGCGCCGAGGGCGTTGCCCGCGTCGCCGAGCAGGCCGCTGACGTCGCCCGCTGCGTTGCCGGCCATGGTGCCGGGGTTGCCGGTCATGCCCGCCGCGGTACCGCCGTTGTTCGAGGTCTGGCTAGTGCCAGACCCCAGGCCGGCGCCGATCGAGCCCGTCGCCGTGCCGGCCGGGGTGCTGATCGTTCCGGTAGCGCCGGCGACAACGCCCGCCCCGCCGGCTGGCTTGGCGTGACCCTTGGGTGCCGGCTTGGCGTGCGCCTTGTTGTGCGCCTTGTTGTGCGCCTTGTTGTGCGCCTTGTTGTGCGCCTTCTTGGCGGGCTTCTTGTGCGCCTTCTTAGCCGGCTTCTTGTGGTCCATCTGCTGGACCACCGCGGTTGAGTGCGGCTGCGTGGTGGCCGCGAAGGCCTGGCCGGCCCCCATCAGGCTGCCTACGAGGATGGTCGCGGAGGCGAGACCCCCGAAGATAATTCGCCCGTTGAACACGACTGTCTCCGTTCCGACTGTACGTAGGAATTCGCGGCCATCAGAGCCGTACCGGTGTTATGGGGCACGCGCAGAGTTAGTAAACGTAACGGTGAGTCACTAGGGGCGAGATGGGCGTGGCTGTATCGGGACGCGCTCTTAATGTGATCAGCGTCACGCACCCAATCAATGGGCAGATAAGCAGCCATTGGCGGTTCGGGTGTTATAGGCCCCCGAAAGCGAGGAGGCGGCGGGCCCGCCGCCTCCTTCGCGGTTAAGCGGGGTTTCAGATGCCGCTGTTCATCGGCTTGGCGTCGCTGCTCGCCTGCTTGGCCGCGGCGCCGGTGCCTATCTTGTTGCCGGCCTCGTGGCTGGCCGGCCCATGGCCAGCCGACTTATGGTCGCCGGGGTTGAGGCCGGTCTCTTTGCCGGTCCAGGCCTTGCTGAGGCCAGGGCCGCAACCGCTCCCAGCGCGCTCGCGGGCGAGGATGGCCGCGGAGGCCAGCCCACCGATCATTATCCGCCCTTTGAGCACAATGCTCTCCGGTTCGCTTTTGTTGAATCCGCGGCCAGGGGGCCGTTTGGGACTTACGGAATTTACAGAGAGTAGCTAAAGAATACGCTTAGTAGTTGCTGATAAGCGTGGCGGCCAGAGGCGCAACAGGGTAAATGCGGGAGAAACGCCCCGCGAGTACCAGCCTCGGCGGCGCGATCCGCACCGCGACGTTCGCCAGCCACGCGCGACGCTGATCGCGGCGCTGGCCGATGACCCCGTGGCTGAGCAGCGCGACCCGGCCAAGACCATTCATTTACGTCATAACAAAAGTGGAACTTCAGCCCACGCGTGACTGATGTTGCGAATGCGCCGCAAATGCCACCCGTGTTCACGGATCACCGAAGTTTGGGGTATTTCGCTCATTGCGCGAGTTGCTACGGTAGCTTAGTTCTTTGCGTGCGGAGTAGCTGGGAATGGGGACGCATGAGCGTGCTACTGCGACGGGCCTGGGAGCGTACGGTAAGCCGCCCCATGGTGTGGCTAACATCGGTGATCGCGATCGAAACCGCCGTCGCTGTTGCCGGTGCGATCGTCGGTGGCAGGTACAACATGACCGGAGCGCTGTCCATCGGGCCGCTGCTGGCCTGCGCCAGACTCGGCGGCCGTGCTACCGCCGCGGTTTCAGTTTACGCGCTTGCGCTTTGTGAAATTGTTGGCGTGATTACTGGTACGTCAAGTACGACTCTCCAGCGTGAGCGTTTGCTCATAGTCCTTATGTCGTCCGTACTCGCGGTGGTTGTCGCGGTTATTCGCGCCCGCAGAGAAAATCGCCTGATCACCATCGCGGACCGGGTTCAGCGGGCGATCTTGCGCCCTCTTCCCGCCGAACTCGGCGGCATAGCCTTCGCGTCGCGTTACCAGTCGGCAACGCCGGGGACGCTCGTTGGCGGCGATCTTTACGACTTGGTGATGACGCAGTTCGGCCCTCGGTTCATCATCGGCGACGTGAAGGGGAAGGGCCTGGATGCGGTCGGGCGATGCGCGGTGGTCGTCGCCACGTTCCGCGAGCTCGCGTTCGCCGAGCCCGACCTGGTCCGGCTGGCCGAGCAGGCTGACGCGCGGATATCCGGCGAGATGGGGATCGAGGATTTCGTGACCGCGATCTTCGCCGAGTTCGGGCCGGGTGAGGTGCGGCTGGTCAACTGCGGGCACCCGCCGCCAGTAAAGATCGGACCGAGCGTCGGCTCTGCCGAGCTGGAGATCCTCGGCCTCGAGCGATGCGCTCTGCCGCTGGGCCTGCAGCCCCAGCCGGCCAGGCAGGACGTGGTGCTCAAGCCAGGGCAGCGGCTGCTGTTCTACACCGACGGACTGGTGGAATCCCGCGACCGGTCCGGCCGCTTTCTCGAGCTCGGCGACCAGTTCGCCGCCGCGCTGGCCGCGCCCGACCTCGACGCGTGCCTGCAGCAAGTCAGTGGCCTGCTGCTCGCGCACACGGGTGACCGGCTCGGTGACGACGTGCTGCTGGTGGCGTGCGAACCGGCTAGCTAGCCGAGCCGGTTAGCTGAGCCAGTCGAGCAGCAGGTCGTTCAGCTGGCCGGGAGCATCTAGCTGCACCCAGTGGCTCGCGTCCGGTATCTCCTGGTAGCGCCATTGGCCGGCGACGAAACCCTGCGACGCGCGCATCCGCTCGCCGTCCAGGTAGTGGTCGCGGTCCGACCAGATGCCCATGGTGGGTACGGCGACCGGAGGGAGCGCGGGGGCCGGCCCTGGAGCCCGCGGCGCGAGGTTGGCCCGGTACCAGTTCAGCGCCGCGGTGAGCGCGCCGGGCCTGGACAAGTCCTCGATCCACTGCCCGGTGTCGCCGTCGCCGCGGCTGAACGCGCGCAGCCAGGCCCAGTCGTCGTGCCGGATCGTCTCCTCCGCGACGCCCGCGAACTGGAAGAACAGCTGGTACCACCCCATCTCGTACTGCCGGATCGTCTGCGCGGCCAGCGGATGCGGGACGGAGATCGCGGTGAGCGTGTGCACCCGCCCGGGATGCGCGATGGCGGTCAGCCACGCGACGGCGGCCCCCCAGTCGTGCCCGACCACGTGCGCCTTCTCGATGCCGAACGCGTCGAGGATGGCGGTGACGTCATCCATGACGGCGCGCAGCCGGTAGCTGGTCACGTCGTCCGGCCGGCCCGATCTCCCGAACCCGCGCAGGTCAGGGACGATCACCCGGAAGCCGTGCTCGGCCAGGACCGGAACCTGATGCCGCCACAGCCGTCCGGAGTCAGGGAACCCGTGCAGCAGCAGGACGGGGGTGCCGGTCCCGTGTTCTTCCGTGTACAGGGACACACCGCTGGCATCGATCATCACTCCACGATCGTCCCACGCCGTCCGCCTCCCCGTCCGCCTCCCCGTCCGCCTCCCCGTCCGCGGCGCTGCCGGCGGGACAAGTGCTGACCTAGAGGCGGGCGACGCGCAGGAAGGCGTTCGCGATCACCGCGTAGCCTGCCCGGTTGGCGTGCTGGTTGGGGCCGCGCGGCGGGGGAGCGCACTCCCATGTCCACCGGCACAGCAGCGCCACGTTGCGGGGAAGCGTGCCGATGCCAGGCACCGTCTGCTGATCGCCGAAGTTCGTCGTGTCGAACGCGCCGAATACATCCGCCACCGGGACATCCGCCTTCGCGTAGGCGTTCAGCAGCATGTCGTTGTACTGCGCCGCGATCCGCGCGCTGAGCCTGGCGACCTCCTCACCGACGAAGCCGTTGCGCCACTGCGCCAGCTCAGGCAGGTAATAGCTCATCCCGACGATGCGCGTATCCGGGCCCGCGGCGGCCGGGCCTGCGGCGGCCGGGCCTGCGGCGGCGCGCAGGCCGGCCAGAATCGTGTTCAGGTTGGTCACGGCGTCCGGCATCGCCGTGATGCAGGAGCTGATCATGGCGAGCCCGGCGCCGTTCGCGCAGTCCTGCGGGTCGTTGGCGCCGATGTCGAGTGTCACCAGCAGCACGTGGCCGCGGTGCGCGCGCAGGAACGCGTCGGCCGCCGCGAGCTGCGAGCCTGCTTTGTAGCGGCAGACCCCGCCGTGCAGCATCGTCGCGGTCGTCTCGCCCGGACAGCCGAGCCGGACCAGGCGCAGCGAGGGGCGGCTCCGGTGCAGCGTCGCGTAGAGCTGGTCCGAATATCCCTCGCTTGTTTGCGCGCTCGTGCCGGCCGCGTTCGGCTGCACGCCCTGGGACAACGAGTCGCCGAGCGACAGGTAATAGCTGGCTGGCGGCTTGGGCTTCGCCGGCGCCGAGCACGCGGCAAGCGCGCCGAGCGTGGCCAGGGCGGCCAGCAGGGTCCGGAGCGGCTGCATGGTCACTTCTTCCGAGGGTACAGCGGCTGAGGTTGACCGTGACTTTTAGCCGCTATTGATTCAGACTGCGAGCAAAGGGAGGGATCGGGTATGGGGTCGAGATCTACTACCTCGCTGGTGCTGGCCATCGCGTCGATCATGCTTTTCCTCGCCGGATTCGTGTTTCTCGCTTTCTATGTCACGTCGGTAAGCGGCCCGCACCTGCGCTATCTCGGCGCCGGTTTCCTCGCCGCGTGCGCCGCGTTCGTGGTCGGCTGCCTGATCGGCCTGATCGTCGGCATCCCGCGTTTTGTGTCGTCGGGTGCGATGCGGCATGCGATAGAGGCGAAGGTCGCGCGTACGGCCACGCCCGGCAGGGCGAGTGCGCGAGTCGCCTCCGCGGCGGCTCCCGGCGGGACGGCGGCTCCCGGCGGGACGGCTGGCGGCCGGCCCGGCGGGACGGCTGGTGGGCAGCCCGGCGGGACGGCTGGTGGGCGAGCGCCGCAGCAGCCGCAGGCGGCTCCGGTGTCCCAGCCGGCTCCGGCGGTGCAGCCAGGACCGGGGGCGCAGGGAGGATCGACGGCGGGGCAGGGATCGACGGCGCAGTCGCCGATGGGTCCTATGGGACCGATGACGCCCATGACGCTGGTCGCGTCAGGGTCGCAGCAGCAGTCGGTCCGGTCGACCGATCCAGACGGGTTTCCTGCCATCACCGATCAGGCCCCCGCTGTCCAAGGCAGTGGTGATCTGGGTGGTAGTGGTGATCACGGTGGGGGCTCTGACCAGGGTGGAGCGGCACAGACTGGCTCCGACCAGAGCGGTTCCGACCAGAGCGGCGGGGCCGAGGTCGGCCAGCTCACCCCTAGTACGAACCTGGCCGAGATTAGCGACTGGCTGACCAAGCTGCTGCTCGGTGCCGGTCTGGTCTCGCTGACCCGTCTCGGACATCCGCTGTCGCAGCTGATTGACGCCGTGGCCAGGGGGCTGCAAGGTGTGCCCACGGGCGGTGCTGTGAGCGGCACACCGGTGATAATCGCTGCCTCGATGCTGGTGATGTACGTGGTGCTCGGTTTCCTCGACGGCTATGTCGTCACCACGCTCTGGTACGGCAAGTACCTCGAGCGCCTCGGCTACAGCTGAACTGCTTCCGGTCGGCCTGCTGGCATGAGGTGCCCTTGTCACCCGTTAACTTGCCGTGTCACCCGTACTCGCGAGTAGACGCGGCATATGTCCCGATTCCGAACACGCTAACGGGTGACAAAGCCGGCTAACGGGTGACATTGGGCCCCTCGACCATGCCTCGGGTGCACGACCGGTGTTGCGAACGGGGTGGCAGGGACCAATGTGGCGGAAGTTGCCCAGCCGACCTGCCCGCCGGCCCGCCCAGCCGCCCCGCCGACCGTCGGCCCAGCGGACCGCCGGCCCAGCCGCCCCGTCGGCCCAGCCGACCTGCCCGCCGGCCCGCCCCGCCGACCCGCCGACCGTCGGGCTGGCCCGCCGGCCAGCCCCGCGAGCCGGGCGGGGCGAGAAACGTCAGTTCAGGAAGACCGAACCCAGGTTGGTGAAGTGGGCGGCGACCACACTGTCCTCGTCGCAGGGGACCGCGTCGGTCATGCCGCCGGTCAGCACGATCCAGCCTGGCTCAAGGGCGTGCCCGCGCCGTCCCAGGTCGTTGGCCGCCCAGGCCAGCGCCTCGGCCGGGTGCCCGTACACGGCGGCGCCGGTGGCCGAGTCGACGACCTGGCCGTTCACCTCGAGCAGGCACGCCTCCAGGCTGAGGTTGAGCGTGGACGGCGGCGCGGCGACCGGGCCGGTCGTGAAATACCCGGAGGACGCGTTGTCGGCGATCACGTCGGGGAGCGCGAACGGGAAGTCGTGGTAACGGCTGCCCATGATCTCCATGCCGGAGAACACGGCGGAGACCGCGGCCAGCGCGGTGGCCGCTGTCACGCCGGGTCCGGCGAGCCGTGCCCCGAGCACGAACACGATCTCCGGTTCGGCTACCGGATGGGTGAGGCGGTCCCTGGGCACACCGCCGCCGGCGGGCAGCACCATCGCGTCGGTCAGCCACGCGGTCAGCGGGGCAGTGGCCCCCATCCGCTGCTGTTTGGCCCGGCTGGTCAAGCCCAGCTTGATGCCGACCGGCGTCTCACCGCGGGCGAGCCGGCGCCGCAGCGTCTCGTCCTGGACCGCGTATGCCGTCTCCAGGTCGACCGAAGGCCACTCGTGGGTCAGCGGCGCGATCAGCTCCCCGGATTCCTCGGCGGCGAGCAGCACGTCGGCGGCCCGCTCCACAGTCCACTCTTCGGTCATCAGCGTGCCCCCTCCATCAGTTCCAGCTCCTGGCGGAGAGTCAGCGCGACGTCGATGATCATGTCTTCTTGTCCGCCGACGTAGCCGTGCTCACCGACCCGCTGCAAGATCGCGTGCGCGGGCACGCCGTACCGTTCCGCCGCCCGCTGCGCGTGCAGCAGGAACGAGGAGTAGACGCCCGCGTATCCCTGCACCACCGAGGCCCGGTCCATCCGCGGCAGCCGCGGAATGAACGGTCGCAGCACATCCTCGGCGGCGGCCAGGACCCCGTCCACCGAGATGCCGGTTGAGATGCCGAGCCGGTCGAACGTGGCGCACAGCACCTCGGTGGGGGAGTTGCCGGCCCCGGCGCCGAGTGCGCACAGCGCGCCGTCCACCTGGCGCGCGCCCGCGCCGACCGCGAGCACCGAGTTGGCCACGCCGAGGGACAGGTTCTGGTGCCCGTGGAACCCGACCTCTGCCTCGTTGCCGATCTCGGCGACCAGCGCGGCGACCCTGGCCTGCGCTTCGGTGAGAACCAGCGCGCCCGCCGAGTCGGTCACGTAGACGCACTGCGCGCCGGCGTCGGCCATGATCCGCGCCTGCCTGGCCATCCCGGCCGGATCGAGCCGGTGGGCCAGCATGAGGAACCCGACGGTCTCCATGCCCAGGTCCCGCGCCGCGCCGAAGTGCTGGATGGACACGTCGGCTTCGGTGCAGTGGGTGGCGATCCGCGCGACCGAGGCACCGGCGTCGGCGGCCTTACGCAGATCGTCGACGGTGCCCAGCCCGGGCAGCAGCAGCACGGCGATCTTGGCCCGCGTGGCTTCGTCCACGGCGGCGCGCACCAGCGTGATGTCGTCGACGGCGGCGAAGCCGTAGTTGAACGAGGACCCGCCGAGCCCGTCCCCGTGGGTTACCTCGATGACCTCGACGCCGGCGCCGTCCAGCGCGTGCACGACCGCGCGCACCTGTTCCTCGGTGAACTTGTGCCGCATCGCGTGCGACCCGTCCCGCAACGTGGAGTCGGTAATCCTGACGTCGTTCACTTGGCCGCCCCCAGCAAGTCGCCCACCCTGGCCGCGGCGGCCGTCATGATGTCCAGGTTGCCGGCCCACTCGGGCAGGTAATCTCCATTGCCGCGGACCTCGAGAAACACCGCGACCCTCGCCTGCCCGTTCCAGTCATCCGATGGCGGGTCGAACTGCGGATCGGCGCGGAGCTTGTAACCGGGAACGTAGGCCTGCACCGACGACACCATCTCGTGCACCGACGCGGTGATCGCGTCCTGATCCGCGTCGGCGGGTATCGCGCAGAACACCGTGTCCCGCATGATCATCGGCGGCTCAACCGGGTTGAGGATGATGATCGCCTTGCCCCGCAGCGCGCCGCCGATCGTCTCCACCGCGCGGGCCGTGGTCACGGTGAACTCGTCGATGTTCGCCCGTGTGCCCGGCCCCGCCGACTTCGACGCGACCGACGCGACGATCTCCGCGTACGGCACCGGCACGACCCGGGACACGGCGGCGACCATCGGCACCGTCGCCTGCCCCCCGCAGGTAGTCATGTTGAGGTTCGGCGCGTCGAGGTGCTCGCGCAGGTTCACCGGCGGGCAGACCAGCGGGCCGATGGCGGCTGGCGTCAGGTCGATCGCCGTTATGCCATATTCGGCATAACGCGGAGCATTGGCGAGATGGGCCCGCGCCGATGTCGCCTCGAACACCAGGTCAGGAAGTTCGTCGCGGGACAGCAGCCAGTCCACGCCTTCGGCCGATACCTCGAGTCCGAGGTCGCGCGCGCGGGCGAGCCCGTCCGACGCGGCATCCACACCCACCATGTACCGGACCTCGACGTGCTCGCTGCGCCGGAGTTTGGCGAGCAGGTCCGTGCCGATGTTCCCCGGCCCCACGATCGCTGCCGTCGCCTTACCCATGAGCGGCCTCCGTTACGGGACGAAACGCGCGGTGACGCTGCCCAGGCCGGCGAACGTCGCGGTCACTACGTCGCCGGCGGCTACCGGGATCGACGCGGTAATGGATCCGGGCAAGATCACGTGACCTGCCTCGAGCACGACGCCGTGCGCACCAAGGGTGTTGGCGAGCCAGACCAGCGACGACAACGGCGATCCGAGGACCGCGCCGCTCGCTCCTGTGCCCGCCAGTTCCCCGTTCTTGACCAGGTTGCATCCGCTCAGCCGCAGGTCCACCGCGTCCAGCGCGTGCGGCGAACTGCCCAGCACGATGCCGCCGGACGAGGCGTTGTCCGCGATCGTGTCCGCGAGGCCGATCTTCCAGTCCTTGATCCGGGAGTCGATCAGCTCAAGCGCGGGCAGCACGTACCCGACCGCCGCGATCGCGTCCGCGACCGTGACGCCAGGCCCGGTCAGCGACTCGGCCAGCACGAATGCCACCTCGGGCTCGACCCGCGGCTGGACGAAGGCCGACGCCGGTATCGGCTCATGCTCGCGCCAGAACATCCGGTCGAGCAGCACGCCGTAGTCCGGTGAGTCGACGCCCATCTGCCGCTGCATCGCGGCAGAGGTCAGCCCGACCTTGTGGCCCCTGATCTGGGCGCCGTCCTCCAGCCAGTGGCTCACTTGAAGCGTCTGGATTTCGTACGCGTCGTCGAGCGTGAGATCCTCGTACCGTCCGGTCAGCGGCTCGACCGGTTCCCGGCTCTCGTACGCGGCGAGGAGCTCACCGGCGATCTCGTTCTTTTCCATATCAGAACTCACTCTAGTGCTTCCCCCAACCAAGCGCTTGTTAACCGGACGAAACGGATGCTGGTTAACCGGTGCTCGTGGCGCTCCTTCTGGCCGTTATCGGCCTGGTGAGGCGGCCGGCCTTGGGGGCACGGATGCTGTGCGTCGGACGCGGCCGGCCTTGACGACCCGGAACTGCGTGAGCGGGCCATGGAACTGGAGCAAAGCCAGGCAGGTCAGGGTCCGGCCAGCAGGTCAGGGTCCGGCCGGCAGGTCAGGGTCCGGCCAGCAGGTCAGGCCTGGACCAGCGTGAGGTTGTCCATCTGCCAGAAGGCGCGTAGCGCGATCAGCTTGCCCGCGCCGTCGCTCCGGTAGGTGAAGACGCCAGGTACGACGGCGACGTGCGTGCCGCCGGTCAGAGTGGTGCGGATCGTGCCCACGTCGGCCATCTCGTTGCCGCAGATGTAGGTCCGCTCGATCTCGAAGTCGATGCGTTCGGCCATCCCGATGACGTTGTCATAGAAGGAGATCAGGCCTTCTGTGCCGCGGTGGCCATTGCCCTCGGGGTCGAAGGGCGAAGGGCCGATGGGGTCCTCGACGATGGCGTCCGGCGCGAACAGCGCCAGCCAGGCATCCCGGTCCTTGCGGCCGGCCGCCGCCTGGGAGGCACGGGCCAGCTCCTTGATCGTCGGTATCTGCTCAGCCATGCCGAAAGTAGAACAGGTTCTAGTCTTCGGGGTCAAGGCCTTCCTGGTCGAGCGGGGCCTTGACGAGTCCGATCCTGAGGGCGCGCTCGCGGTACTTGAACACGGCCATTGCCGTGGTCATCGGCAGGAAGCCGAGGCCCGTGTAGAAACCTTCGGTGCTCGGGCGGGCGTAGAGGATGATCTTCACGTGATCCTTGGCGGCGGTCAGCAGCTCGTTGATGAGCGCCTTGCCCAGGCCGCGGCCCTGGTGGCCGGGGTGCACGGCCAGGTCGGCGATGTACGCGCAGTCGAGGCCGTCGGCCAGGGCCCGTCCCGCGGCCACCAGCACGTCCCCGGCGTAGGCGAACCGGACGAACATGCTGTTGCCGAAGACGGTCTTGAGCGCGGCGGGCGGCTTGTTGCCGAGCGGCGCTATCCGGTACAGCTCCGACAGCTCGTCCCAGTCCACGTCGCTCGCGTCGGTGCGCCAGCTGTAGTCGTCCATCGTTACCTGCCGTTCTTGTGTCACTGCCATATCTGCCGGTGCCGTAGCTGCCGGTGCTAAATCAGTCGGCCTTCTCGTCCGGGAACACGTTCAGGGCGGTATCGCGCAGCCGCGCCGGATCCCCGATGACGTTCAGCCCGGTAATGCGGCCGTCGTCGCCGATGGTGACCTCGATGACCAGCCGCAGCCGCCCGGCGGGCGCGACGATGACTCCGGCGGCTCCGTTGACCAGCGCCAGGTCCGCGTGACGGGCCCGTGCGGCATTCCCGCGCGTCTCGCCGGCGACGTCGTCGGCGCCTCGCAGCACCAGCGGTCCGTCCGGCAGCGCGATCCGGTCGGCCCGGCGCACGATGTCGGGTGCCAGCAGTCGCAGCAGCGCCTCTATGTCACCGGAACGTGAGGCGGCGAGAAACGCCCGGATGATCTCCCGCGCGGCGGCGACGTCGGACTCCGGTGCCGGGGCAGCGCCATGGCACCGCAGCCGGGCCCTGCTGGCCAGCTTCTTCGCGGTGGCCGATGTCCGGTCCACCACCGGGCCGATCTCGCTGAACGGCACGCCGAACAGATCATGGAGCACGAAGGCGACTCGCTCCTCAGGGCCGAGGCGGTCCAGGATCACGAGCATGGCCCGGCCGACGTCTTCGTCCAGGATCACCTCGTCCTCGGGGCCAGGCGAAGCGATCCCGGCGGATTCCTCGATGGGAGCACCGGTGAGCTCCTCGCGGCGGACCTGGCGGGCGCGGAGCATGTCCAGGCAGACCCGGCTGACGATCGTGGTCAGCCACGCTCGCATGTTCTCGACAGGTAGGGAATCGGCCCCGGTTCGGGCACCAGTTCCGGCCCGCGTTCCGGCCTCCGCCCTGGTCTCGGCGCGCCAGGACTTGAGCCACGCCTCCTGGACCGCGTCGTCCGCGTCGTCCGCCGAGCCGAGCATGCGAAACGCGACCGACCGCAGGTGGGCGCGGTACTGGTCGAACTGCTCTGCTGCCTCGGTCACCGTCACCTTTCCCCGTCGAGCCCCGTCTACCGGAGTGAAACCGATGAATGAGGAGCTCATTATGACTGTACTGATGGTCCGCTTCGAGACCACTGAGCAGGGGGCCGCTCCGGTGGCGGAGGCGGTGGAGGCCGCCTTCGCGGCCGTGGCCCGCGAGCACCCGGAAGGTATCCGCTACCAGTACTACCGGCGGGGCGGCAGCAACGAGTTCGTCGCGCTGCTTGAGCTGGCCGGTCCGGCGGTCAACCCGCTGTTCGGCATCGAGGCGGCCGGGAGGCTGCAGGCGGCGATGGCGGAGTGGGCGATCGGCGGCCCGCCGGTGCCAGCGCCGCTTGAGCTGCTCGGCTGGTACGAGTCTGGCGACTAGCTCATGGGTCAGCCCGCCGGTCTCCGTACCCGGACGCGAGGTCGTTGCGCGCTAGGCCCGTCGCGCTCCCGGCCGGCGGGTGCCGGCGGGCTGGCTAATCCGTCAACGAGGTCAGCACCTTACGGACACGGTCGTAGCAGGCCGGGACCGGAGCAGGGGCCGGAGCCGGGCATGTGGTGCGGACGGAGGGCAGGTCGCGGTGCACGGTGAAGGCACGGTTGAGCAGGCAGGTGCCCGATAGCGCCACGGTGCCGAGCATGACCCACAGCGCGTGCGCCACGCCCAGCCGGGCGCCGAGCGCGCCACCGAGCAGCGCACCCAGCGGACACGGGCCCATCAAGATGAAGCGCATGGTCCCGGTGATCGCGCCGAGCATGGCGGGTGGCGCGTACGACTGCCGGAAGCTAGCGATGATCACGTTGGCGATCGAGATGCCGCCGATGGCGATAATGATCCCGGTTACGTAGAAGATCAGGCGCGGCCCGGGTGCGGCACACAGCACCAGCAGGGCACAGGGCAGCGCGAACATCGTCGCGGCCAGCAGCGCCCGCGCGCTGCCGAGGTGACGAACCACGCGTTTGGCCACCAGCGCGCCGGCCACGGCGCCGCCGCCAGTGCCGGTCACCAGCAGGCCGACCATGAACGAGTTGAGGTGCATACGCTGGACGAGGAACAGCACGACGAGAGCCTCATACCCGCCGAACCCGAGGTTGGAGAGCGACGCCCACGCGGCGATCCGCCGCAGATACGGGTCATGCAGGACAAATCGCATTCCGGAGGCAATATTGCTCCGTATCCCCGCTGTCGAGTACGTCGGCGGCCGATCGGGAGAGCGGATATGCAGCAAGCAGTATCCGGACACGAGGAAGCTCGCCGCGTTGAACATCAGGGCGGATGGCGCTCCGAGCACCTGTACCGCGAGTCCGCTTAAACCGGGCCCGCATAGCTGGGCGATCGCGACGCTGATCTGCAGCCTGACGTTTCCCTCGATAAGCCGCTCACCGGGTACCAGCGTGGGCAGTTGCACGAGGTAGCCAGTGGAGAACAGGACGTTCGCGGTGCCGCCCAGGCAGGCCACTGCCAGCACGAAGTCCAGCCGCACCATGCCGAGCCAGGTGGCGGCCGCCAAGCTCGCGTAGAGCACCGACGCCACGACGTCGCAGGTCAGCATCACCTTCCGGCTCGGCAACCGGTCGATCAGGGCGCCAGCGGGCAGGCTGACAAGCAGCCAGGGAAGGTATGCGCAAGCGGTCAGCAGGCCGACCACGAAGGTGCTGGCGTGCAATATCTGGATGGCCAGCAGCGGCATGGCGATCGTCGCCATAGCGGTGCCCGCGCCATTGACGGTTTCACCCGTCCAGAAAAGCCGGAAGTCATGCTGCCGCAGCAGCTCATCAACCCGTGGTCTGAGCATATAGATATTCGGCCCGTGGTTCTCGGCAGCGTTATTAAGCGCGCTCCGCCAGGGCGAGATGGCAAGCAACAGCGCGCGTACTTGCGTGCAAACAAGCTATATCCGAGTGGAGCACTATAGCTCGCGGATGGCAATACGTATTAATCTCGTCTATTGCTCGTTCGCGGCTCCGCCTCCGGCTGGACCTGGCCGGCGCCGGCCAGGTACCGCGCCTCGGTTCGGTGAGCTACTCGTCGGCGACGATCGATCCGACTCGGTCGCCGACGCCCGGGTCGCGCTTGACCAGGATGACCGCGTAGATGATGGCGAGTATCGCGATGATCAGCGCCGCGTACGGGAACCAGTCGTACGGGCTCGGCTGCCCGGGCTTGCACAGGTAGTAGACCGGGACGGCGATCACGCACATGCCGAGTATGGGAAGGATGGCGTGCTTGAGGATGCTGAACTCGGCCGGCCGGTACTTGCGGTAGTAGAACGGCAGCGCCAGGTTGGCGAGGAAGTACACGACCAGGATGAGGATCGTTCCCATCGTGGCGGACTCGTCGTAGAAGTTCGTCGCGCTCAGGCTGCCGCTGTGCCCGCCGATCCAGTGGCCGAGCGCCCAGACCAGCGTGATGGCGCTGGCGATACCGACGAACGTGATGATCGCGTTGACCGGGGTCAGCCGGGTCGGGTGCACCTTGCCGATCCAGCGTGGCAGCAGCCCTTCCCGTCCGGCGTTGAAGATCAGCCGGCACTGCGAGTTGACGGCGGCGATCAGCACGCCGATCGTCGAGGTGAGACCGGCCGCGAAGGCGAAGAAGGCCAGCCAGGCCACGACGCCATGCGCGACGTTGATGAACGGGATGGCGGGCAGCGCGAGCGCGGCGGTGTTGTAGTGGAAAGCGGTGACCGTCGCGTACGTGAGCAGCAGGTAGGTGACGGCCATCAGCACGGTCGACAGATAGACCGCGCGCGGCACGTTGCGCCGCGGATTGCCGGTTTCCTCCGCGAGTGCCGCCGAATTCTCCCAGCCGATGAACAGGTACACCGCCAGCGGGAATCCGTCGGCCAGGCCGCTGAAGCCGTGGGAGACGTAGTGCGGCTCGAACGGTGTCAAGCTGAGGTGGCTGCCGTTCTTGATCAGCGTCGCGACCGACACCACGACCAGGATCAGCAGTTCGAAGCCGAAGAAGAAGCCAGCGAGCTTGGTCGACACGCCCACACCGCGGAACATCATGAACATGGCGCCCGCGGTCAGCAGCACCGAGAAGATCACCCACGGCACGTTCCAGCCGAAGTAGTACGACAAGATGATCGACAGGAAGCCGCCGGAGATCACCAGCACCGACGCGATCGCGATGATGTAGCCCGCGCCGACCAGCAAGGCGGTGGTCACGGCGCTGGTCCCGCCGAACGTCTTGCCGACGAACGTGATGAACCCGCCGGTGGACGGGTGCGCGCGGGAGAACTGGGAGAGCGTGTTGCCGAGCAAGGCGACCGCCACGACCGCCGCCAAGATGGTCAGCGGCGCGCCGATGCCCGCGGTGGTCACGATCAGGGCGGCGCTGAAGTAGAAGCTGTACGCGGGGCCGATGTTCGCCATCGTCGACGCGGAGATATCGATAAGCCTGAGCGCACCCCGGTTAAGCCGCTCCGGGGACTCAGGAGACTTGGTCTCGGTGAAGGGGACCGACCCTGCCTCGCTCATGTGTCCACTCCCTGAGTATTTACTCCGCATGGGGGACGATATGGACCTTGTTAGCAGTGATCATCCGCGTGACCAGGTTGACGGTCAACGCTTCCCGCGCAGTATTTGCCGCGTTGCGGCCTTATCGCACCGCCGCCTCGGACCCGGCCCGGCTCGCTGCGGGGGCGGCGCATTACCGGTTCGGCCAGGCGCGGTCCGGTGCTCAGTGCGGATGTTGCGGTCGATGCTTTCGGGTCTGCTGATAATGCTGAGACGGCCTCCCGGTCCGTGGGGCAGCCAAACAACGTGGAGGACTACCCCTTTGTGGCGGATAGCCCCCCGAAAACGAGGGGTAATCGGACACGAAGGGGCAATCCTCCACGTTAATGCGATGCGGGACGGAAACTCTGGTCACTCGTATATCAATGGCGACTTTCGCCACTCGTGCACCGGGATGGCGGACCGGGCGGTGGTGGCGCTGTGCCCGCGTCCGACGGGGGACGCGGAACGCGGGCACAGCACCAGCCGGAGGCGGGCGTGGGGGACGCCGGCTGGGAGGCGGGGCTAGGGGAGGAGGGTGTCTAGGAAGGTGTTGCCGAAGATGCGGTGGGGGTCGTAGGTGTCGAACGCGGCCGATGCCACCTGGAAGTTGTTCTGCGACTGGCCGGCGTTGATGGCGGCCGGGATCGTGCCGGTCAGCACCGCGTTGCTGGTCCACGCGCCGGAGCCGGTGAACGCCCAGCCCTTGGACCACTCGGGCCGTGCGCTGGCGTAGGACCCGGTGTAGTGGGAGAAGATCCACGACTCCATCTGCTGGTAGAACGCCAGTGAGTTCGCCGTGCCAGGGATGGTCAGCATGTCGATCCACACGGCGACGTTCCATTGCGGCTGGTCGGGGCGTGGCGTCACCGCGGACAGCAGCGGGGTGACCGCGCCGCCGATCCCCGCCTCTGACGGGTTGTCGAGCCCGGTGACCCGGACTTCCACCGGCCCGTTCATCGGGTACTGGCCTTTGGACTTGAAGGAGTTCAGCACGGAGTTGTACTGGTTGTAGAAGTCGCTGACGACCTGCTGGATGCTGGACTTCGCGGTCAGGATGACAAAGCCGCCCGCGGTCACCCGCAGCGTGGTCGGCTGCACGTACAGCAGCGAGTCCATGGACGGGCCCCAGATGTCCTGGGTGCTCGTGGACGGCAGCCCGATCGCCACGATGCTCTCCTCCAGCGCCGTGAACTCCGGCGTGAGGGATGTGATGCCGTCGACGATGAGAGAGATGAGGTCGGACTCGGCGGTCGTGACCGAGTTGGCGAACGTGTAGGCGTAGGGCCCGGACACGGCCGTCGTGCCGGAGGGCTGGGTGGGCTGCCGGGACCAGATCTTGATCCACGGGTAGCTGGTGAACGGGAACCAGATCGCCTCGACCCGGCCCGAGCCGTTGACCAGGCTCGCGAACGAGCTCGACCCGGCCGAGGCCGGCGCGGCGAACAGGCTGCTGACCGGGATGTTGACCAGGCTCTGGCATTGCAGGTTCTGGTTCGCGCCCACCTCGAGCGTGACCGAGGTGACGATGGTCCGGCCCAGGTGGGTGAGGAATGGCGCGATGCCGGGGTCGGTGCGGCTGAATGTCTTCAGCGCGTACTCGCTGCCGTTCCAGGCGACGATCGTCATCGACTGGATCGTGTTGCTCAGCGTCCCGAACGTGGTGCCTGGCACCCGCGTCTCGCCGCTGCCCGCGATGGCCGACCCGTGCCCGTCGATGGCCAGCACGCCGCCGATCGTCAGGTCGCCTGGCGCCGGGGTCGCGGTGAAGCCGTAGCCGCTGGCCTGCAGCGTCGACAACAGCTGGTTCATCGTGACGCCGCACTGCGCGGTGACCGTGACCGGGGAGCCCGACGCGTTGATGCTCACCCCGGTGAGTGCGTCGGCCAGGTTGACCAGCACGATGTTCGACGTGTTCTCGCCCGGCTGGAGCACGAGCGGGGACCAGTTGTGACCCATGCCGACCGCACGCAGCCGGTACCCGTTCTGGTAGGCCCAGTTCGCCACCGTGACGACGTCGGCCGGGGATTGCGGCGAGCAGTACCACACGCCGGGGATGATGATCTGCTGCGCCCAGTTCACGAACGACTGCTGGTAGAGCGGGACGCCGGACGGGAAGCTCGGCGGCGACGAGGCCGTCGAGGCCGCACTCGCCGCCGGGACGCGGGCGCCGGGCACCCAGCCGAGTGTCGCGGCGGCGATCCCGGCGCCGGCCCCGGCCAGCAGGCCGCGCCGGGATATGCCACGTGCTCTTTGTTCGTGTGCGGGTTGAGACGTCATGATGGGACTCTCCTGCGGGACGGCCTATCAACCAAGCATGCGCTTGGTTGGTTCCTGGCAGAACCGTAGCCGTTGAGTGGAACGTGTTCTAGTCCCTGGAGGGCCTAAATTTTCACGAAGAAGTCAATAGCGCGTAATTCTCCTGGAACAAGTTCTAGTTGGGGCAGAAGAACCACGGCTAGTTATGAAAGAAACTAAGGAGTAGGTAGTGGTGAGAGTGAATTACCGGTGCCTATGGTGGCGCAGCCGTTGGGCGCGGGCAGCCCGAGCATGCGGCCCTCGAGGAAGGTCAGCGCGTCCGCCTCGAACGGCACCGCCGCGGGCGTGTGCTGCAGGCCCGCGTACTCGTCGAACGTGACCGGGACGCCGCGCTGGCAGTACTCGTGCGCCAGGGCTTCCACGTCGCCGGCGATCATGATCCCGTCCCCGGTGCCGTCGGCGTTGCCGACGCCGAGCAGTACCGGCTCGGCGGGCGTGCCGCCGGTGCCCATGATCAGCTTGTTCATGATGGTGACCAGGGCCGGGATCTGGAACGGGTTCTGGTACTGCGCGCCGAGCAGTTGCTGGACGGTGAGGCCGGGATACGAAGCCGCGAACGACGCGATGCACTCGCCGCTGACCGCGCTGGTCACCTGCTGGCCGTAGGCGGACAGGTACTGGCTGATGTCCACGCCGAACGCGCGGCCCACCGATATCAAGATCGCCGGGATCACGCCGGCCCAGTCCTGATCGCCGCTGATGTAGGTGAGGTTGTGCGCGAAGTCGACCGGGACGCCGCCGGAGGCGGCCCCCACGATGTTCAGCGACGGCGCGTAGCTCGGGGCGAGTTCGCTGGCCCACTCGGTGGCGATCGATCCGCCCGAGTAGCCGAGCATGCCCACCTTGGTGGAGCCGCCTACGTGCAGGTAGTTCTCGGTGGCGCGGATGGCGTCGAGCGTGTTGTAACCCGATTCCTGGCCGGCGCCCCAGTCCAGGTTCTCGCCCTCGTAGTCGGGCACGGTGACGGTGAATCCCGCTGCCGCGTACGTGGCGATGGCCGCGCCCTCGACCTGCGCGATGGTGTCGCCTGTGTTGCCGCCCTGGAGCGTGTAGGACGGGTCGCATTCGGAGCCGAGCGCGTCGTACGCGGTCTGATAGGCGATGATCCTGGTGCCGATGGCGAGCAGCGGCTTGACGACGGTGGTTACCGTGACGGTCGGCTGGCCTTGCTCGCCGCTGGTGCGGTAGAGCAGCTGTTCGGCCGAGACGGGGACGGTCAGCCCTTCGATGACGACGTTGACCGGGCGTTCGCCGAGCACGGTGCCCGGTGCTATCTGGCCCAGCGGGGTCGATCCGGTGTACGTGTAGAACGGGTCCTGAGACGGGAGGGCGGGGGACTGGGCGTTCGCTCTCGGCGCGGTGAGCGCGGTCACCGCCATGATGGCGACGCCGGCGACGATAGCGACGCGGCGGAATGATTTGTGCACGCAGGCTCCTCGGGGCAGGTCCGGCATAAGTTACTCGCCGGTAAATGCAACACCGAGGCCCGCTGGCAGTCTATAGCCGTGCGCGTAATAGTTTAGTTACCTGTAGTTATGAGCTTTGCTCTTCAGCGAGCGGGCCGAAGCTCGCCCGATGTACGGCGCGCCTGCGCCAGAGCCGCGGTCATCATGTCCGCGGCCTGGCCCGCCGACGCGAGCGCCTCGATCGCCTCGCCGACCCAGAAGTCCGGGTCCTGACCCTCGCCACTGGCGATCCGCCGTTCCTCCCGCCGCACCACGAGGATCCGGGCGAGTTGTTCGCACAGGTGCGGCAGGTCCTGCCCCATTCGCTCCAGGCCGGCGATGACCGCGCGGGCATCGTCCAGGCCAGTGAAGTCGGTGCCGAGCTCAAGCAGCGCACGGACCGCGCCGGTTGCCTGAGCAACCGCCTCGTGCACGGTGCCGATGTCGCTCACCGGGTCCGCGTCGTCGCAGTGCCTCCTGGCGCGCGCGGCCGCCTCGGCGTCGTCGGCCGAGCCGTAGGGACGAACCCGCTTGGACATCTCACTCCATTGCTGGGGGACTCAACCAGAAAACGATACGCGATCACGCCCGCTTCCCCCATGCTCCGGGCTTGCCGTGAGCTCGTTTACTGGTCTGGATCGCTATAACGGTCCACCGATCTGACTGAGTGTTCCGGTGACTGAGTGTTCCGGTGGCTGAGTGTTCCGGTGACTGGCCTGTCCCGCGGTTAGCCGGCGAGTTCGGCGGCGAGCAGGGCGCCCAGTTCCCAGCATTGCTGGAGATCCTGCTTGCCCGGCGTCCCGGTGACGAGGGCCGGCGGGCGGACCTGGCGCCAGCGCAGGCCGGTGGTGATCGAGTCCACGGCGCGGACCGCGCCGCCGGTGTCGCTCGCGCCGTGCACGTAGAGGCCGTACGGCCGCCGCCGCGTCGCCTCGAGACAGGGGTAGTAGATCGTGTCGAAGAAGTGCTTGAGCGCGCCCGACATGTAGCCGATGTTCGCCGGCGTGCCGAGCAGGTACCCGTC
Organism: Streptosporangiaceae bacterium; assembly: GCA_036490795.1. Taxonomy (GTDB): domain Bacteria; phylum Actinomycetota; class Actinomycetes; order Streptosporangiales; family Streptosporangiaceae; genus JAFARZ01. Next base: position 4,922 of record DASXDG010000246.1, on the reverse strand, counting down.
GGCGTTGAGTACGTCGGCGGCGGCCGCGGTCAGCGCGGGCCTGACGATCACCTCGACGCCGTCGACGTCATCGGTGCGGGCGCCGTCGAGTGCGGCCTCGAACATGGCCTGCATCGCGGGCGACGGCGTGTGATGCACGAACAGCAACACCGGCATGAGCACCTAGCGTACCTGTGGGTATCGCCGGAGCCGGGTATGCCGGCCCGGTATTACCGGGGCCGGGTGAGGCTCGCCTGGCGGGTCCTGCTCATGACGTACCTGACCAGATTCACCAGGACCATCTTCACCGAATCGCGTTGCCGCGCGTCGCACACGACGATGGGGATCTCCGGCGGCAAGGTGAGGGCGATCCTGATGTCGTCCGGCTCGAACCGCGGGGCGCCCTCGAAGCAGTTGACCGCGACGATGAACGGAATCGCGTTCCGCTCGAAGTAGTCGATGGAAGCGAAGCAGTCGCCCACGCGCCGTGTGTCGGCCATCACCACGGCACCGACAGCGCCGAGCGACAGGTCGTCCCACATAAACCAGAAGCGCTCCTGACCTGGCGTCCCGAACAGGTAGAGCACAAGATCGGAGGAGAAGCTGATCCGGCCGAAGTCCATCGCCACCGTCGTGGTGGTCTTGTCGTTCAGGCCCCTGGTGTCGTCGATACCGATGCTGAGATCGGTAAGCGGCTCCTCGGTACGCAACGGCCGGATTTCGCTGACGGCGCCGACCAGCGTCGTCTTCCCCACACCGAACCCGCCGGCGATGAGGATCTTGGCGGTCGACGGCACGCGCCCCGCGCGATCAAAGTGATTCGAGTCCATCGAGCACCATCCTCAACAGGCGCTGGCCAGACGCTGGCTGGTCGTTAGTGGAGACAATCTGGATCAATCCCTCGCTGACCAGGTCACCGAGGAGAACGCGGACCACGCCGACGGGCAGGTCTATTTCTGACGTGAGGTCGGCGATCGGAGTGGGCTGGCGGCACAGGGACAGGATCCGCCGGTGCTCGGGTCCGGGCCGGAAGTGTTCCGGAGGTCGTTCGCCGGTCGTCGTCGCGACGTCGATCAAGTCGAACTTCGCTCCGCCCGCTGGCGCGGTCCGTCCCTTGGTCAGGAAATACGGCCTGACCACTGGACCGGCCTCCTGGTCGATCCAGCGTTCCCCGTAACCGCCGTGAGAATTCACCCCGCCGCGATTCCGTCATCGTCGAAGCGGGGTTCGGCGGCGAGATACCGGCCCATGCGCCGTACGAGCATCGACATCTCATAGGCGATGACGCCGACGTTGGCGTCCGCGGATGTCAGGACCGCCAGGCACGTTCCCTTGCCCGCGGCGATGACGAACAAAAACGCGCGTTCCATCTCGATGATGGTCTGCCGTACCTCGCCCGCGTGGAACTGCCGTCCGGTTCCTCTGGCCAGGCTCTGCACGCCGGCCGCCAGGGCGGACAGATGCTCCCCGTCTTCCCTGGACAATCCCTGGGACCCCGCCACCACCAGGCCGTCCCTGGACAAGATGAGCGCCCGCTGAATGTGCTCGACCTGATTGACGAGGTTGTCGAGCAGCCAGCTTAGGTGGCCAGCCGTATCAGTCGTCTGTGTCATTTCCAGCCTTTCCGTCACCAGGGCCACCCTCGGGATCGTCGAGGTCGTCCACGCGACCGCGTTCCCAGCCCTGCTGCATCATGATCAACATCTCGCGGTTCGCCTCCGGGGGCCGCACGGTGACCTCGCGGGTCGGCGGCGGCTCACTCGCGGCCGCGGGCCGCAACTGCGGAACCAGATTCGTCTGCGGCACCCGTACCGGCATCCCGAGATGGCTGCTGTTTGCCGGTGCCGGGCTGTTCGCCGGTGCCGGCGGGCTGGGTGCCGACGGGCCGGGTGCCGGCGGGCTGGGTGCCGGCGGGCCGGATTGCCGCGGTGCGTCCCAGGACGGCCACGGTGTCACGACATCCGCGTCCCACGGAGCGGTACCCGCGCGTTGCGGCGCCGGGGGCGAGGACAGCATCGCCTGCTGGCCCGATCCGGCCGGCTCCAGCGCAGTGGCCGCCGGCGGCAGCTGCCATTCCTGGTCCTCGTCCGGCATGGCCGACGCCGCGGTGAGCATCCTGCGCCGTCTGGCTAGGCGGCCTTGCCGGTCATCCGAACCGGCGCCGATAGCGGCGTTGAGGCCCTCGCTGAGACCGCTGCCGGGGACGCTGCTGGCCCGGGCGCTGTTGCCCGCACCGGAAAGCCAGGCGTCGTGCGGCGACATCGGCTCGACATCCTCTGCCCGGACGACCACCCCGAACGGCAGCAGCAGGACGGCAGTGGTGCCGCCGTAGACGGACTCGCGGAGCGTTACCTTGATGCCGTGCCTGGCAGCGAGCCGGCTGACTACGAACAGCCCGAGCTGCTGGCTGTTGGCCAGATCAAACTCGGTCGAGGTGGCCAGGCGGGTGTTGATGTCCGCGCGTTCTCCGGCGGTGAGTCCGAGGCCGCGATCTTCGATCTCGGCGACCACGCCCGTGCCAACCCGCTCCGCCCTGACCTCAATCCGGGTGTTGGGCGGGGAGAATACCGTCGCGTTCTCCACCAGTTCGGCGACGAGGTGAATGATGTCGCTGACCGCGCTGCCCACGATCAGGTCGCGGGACTCGCTGATCACGTCGACCCTGACGTAGTCCTCGACTTCCGCGACCGCGGCACGCAAGATGTCGACCACCGGCACGGGAGCCCGCCAGCCGCGACCTGGGCTGGCACCGGACAAGATGATCAGGCCCTCGGCGTGCCTGCGCATGCGGGTGGTGAGGTGGTCGAGCCGGAACAGATCCGAGAGCGCCGCCGGGTCGCTGGTGTCCCGCTCCATCGTGTCCAGCAGTGCCAGCTGCCGGTGCAGCAGAGACTGGCTGCGCAGGGAGATGTTCCTGAAGACCTGGTTGACCCCGATACGCAGCTTCGCCTGGTCGACGGCAGCGGCGACGGCCGCTTCCTGCACGGAGCCGAACGACTCCGCGATCTGCGCGACCTCACGGATGCTGCTGGTGTTCTGCGGCAGTGGCTCGGCGGGCACGTCGACCTCGTCGCCTTGCCGGAGCCGCTCGACCAGCCGCGGCAACTGCGTCTCGGACATGTCGCGGACGCCGCTGTCCAGACCCTTCAGGTCCCTGGTGACCTTGCGGCCGAACCACAGCAGCAGGACCAGCGAGCCGACAACGGCGACTAGCCCGACGCCGCCGGCGAGGATGGCCTCGGTCAGCAGCGTGTCGCTCAGCGAAGCGCTCTGCGAGGAGAGCAAGTTGCCGTCGTCGGCAAGGACGGGTTGCAGCGCTGCCAGGTACGCCGTCGAAGCCGACTGCCAGGCGCCGACGCTCACCGGCATCGTGCCGTTGCCCGGACTGGTCAGGGCCTGGCTCTCCAGGGCCGCGAACTGCCTGGCCACTGGCGAAGCGCCCAGCATCAGGTACGGGGCGCGGAGGCTGGGCGTGAGCAGGGAAATGGCCTGGTTCGTCAGCAGTTGACGGCTAGTCGCGCTGGCCGTGAGCAGTTCGCGGACGGACGGGCTGATCTGGCCGTTGCCGGCCAGCACGCCATTGATCAGGGACACCTCCCTGGCGGCCATCTCGAACGCGTAGTCCCCGTCGATGACGCCGATCGCGTTGTCGGCCTCCGCGGAACTCTTGTCCTGGATCGACGCGTAGTAATAGCGGAACTGGGCGTCGATGATGCTGGTGTAAGCCTGGAAGGCGGCCGTCGGTGTCGTCGATCCCGCGTCGATGGCCGACCGGATCTTAGGGAGCCGCCCGAGATCGGACAAGAAGGTGGCCAGCGCCTGCCTGGGTATGCCGGAGAGCTGGTTCAGTTGCGCCGTCAGCGCGGCGCGGGCCGCCGGAAGCCCCTTGTCCACGGCGGCCCTCGAACTCATCACGGACGTGTTGGAGATCGTCCGGCCGGTGATCAGCCAGGTATAGGCCTCCGCGCGCTCTTCGGGCAGTCCGATCGCCAGCGGCTGGATACTCGCGGTGATCGTGCGCGTGGTCGCGTTGTAGTTCTCGTTGCTGAAGGCGCCGCGCACCGTGGTGTTCGCCGCGAAGGCCCACAGCACCACGAGGGACACCAAGGGCAGGGCGAACATGCTGAGCAGGAACAGGCGAATTGGCCGTGAGCGGACAGCACGCCGTGAAGTCGCCATTGCGCCTCGCACGTAATAGCCGCTAGGAGGCGCCCGCTCGTCGCCATAAAAGTTAGCCGCCCGGTAGCCCCGAGGTTCCCAACCTGGCGCAGCCGAGACCCCCCCGGCGTAACCTCTTCATCGTTAATGACTCATGGACCGTAACACGGGTTAATGCCTACAACAGGGACAAATGCGAGTAATAAGGCCGTGTCTGTGGATCGTTAGCAGTCCGCGACCTGCCGGCGTTCCGGTGTTCTCGGTGATAGCGATTGTCACACCGGTCACATGTGTCGCTCCCGCCGCGCGGGCGTCCGGAGTGCCGGGCGATTAACGCGGTAATTCTGCTTTTCGCGGATGAAATCTATGCTGTGAGCAGGGTTTTCTACCGCGTTGGACATAATTACCGCGGTAGTGACGCCGATGACGGTACCGGAGGGTATGTCGTGGCGTTTTGGTATCAGCGTGACCAATGATGTTGGCGGCGCGCGGCGCGGCGGGGCGCGGCGCAGTGCAGCGCGGCGGGGCGGGGCGGCCGTGCGGGTGTGGCGTGCGGGTGTGGCGTACGGGTAACTGGTGGGCTTCGGGTAACTGTTGAGCCATGGAGCAAGCGAGCATCCCTGTTGCCGTCGGCCCCGCCCCCGCGGTGGCAGAAGGAGCAGCAGCAGCAGAAGGAACGGAAACGTCCTGGGCGGTCGACGCGATCCGCCGTGGTGGCGGGAGGCCGGTCCCGCTGGACGAGGGGCCGGTCGGCCTGGTCTGGACGAAGACGCGAGCGGTCGGCG
>DASXDG010000245.1:0-9175 GCA_036490795.1 Streptosporangiaceae bacterium | reverse complement strand
GCTGTGGTCGCCGCGGGCCTTGACGGTGATCCGCATCAGGTCAGGCTGCGGCATCGCCGACAGCGAGTAGGGGTGGGACTGCCACCACAGCTCGCGGGTGAGGAACCGCCACCGGAAGAACTGCCCGGGCTCCGCGCGCAGCCGGTCGAAGTCCCGGCCGGTGACGAACACCGACACGATGCCCGGTGCCTCCTGGCGCACCTTCTGCACGGTGAAGCGGTACCTGGCGGCATTCCGCAGCGGGGTAAGTACCCGGTACCAGACGATCAGGACGGCGACCGTCACGTACATGGCCGACCAGACGACCCGGGCCGCCGTATTGGACTCGAACGCGGGGCCGTTGGCGAACTGGTGGCTGAACGCGAGCGCGATCGCCAGGTAGGTGTACAGGTGCGCGTAGTACCACGTCTCGTAGGAAAGGCGGCGGCGCGCGGCCCGAGCGGAAAACGCGGCGACACCGAGCAGCAGGAACCAGGCGACCGTTGCCATCAGCACGTCCGGGTACGCGGTCAGCAGTGCGATGCTCTCGCTCGTGACCTTCTCATGCGCGGTGACCGCGTAGCCCCAGACGATCAACAGGACGTGCCCGGTCACCAGCGTGATGACGTACCGGCCGCCCATCGCGTGCCAGCGGGCCAGCCGGTCGGTGCCGATGCCGCGTTCAAGCGGCGGCAGCCGGGCCATTAGCGCGACCAGCACGACGAACCCGTACCCGGACAGCAGGCCAAGGGCGTCTCCGGCGCTGGTGAGCAGGTCGCCGGTGTCGCCTATCTCCGGCGTGCTGCGCCACCACAGGACAAGCACCGCGATGGCGCCAAGCCCGATGAGCGCCGGCACCAGGCCGGGCAGGACTACCCGGTCCATGCGGCGGGTGGGACCAACTACCCGGCCCGACGACGGGGTAGCGGCAGGTGCCGGGGGCAGCGGCCCTGAAGGATGGCCCGGCCGTGGCAGCGTTCCTGTCGGCGCCGTCGGGAACGGTGCCGACGGATGACCAGGCCACAGCCCCTGCCGGGGCGGCGCCGGCCACCGCGGCGGTGCTGGCCACCGGGCCGGCGGCGGCGTTCCGGGTTGGGACGCGGGCCGGCGCGGTCGCTGCGCCTCGGGTGGCACCCGGCGCGGTGGCGCCGGGTAGCTGGCATCCGGATGACGGGCGGGGTAGGACACGATGCTCCTTTCAGGTCGGGCCGAGACGGAACGATCGGGCTGGAGCTTGCCTTTGCCTCTCATTAACACGGCTGCGAGCCGGTGCCTGGTTCACCTTCCGCGGTCACGTAATCAGCCGATAATAGTCGACCTTATTGATCGTCTAGATAGGAAATACAACAGAGCGAGATCCTGTTCATCCTGGGGCTCGTCTCGCTGGGCGGGGCTTTTCTGCTCATCCGGCGGCGCCGCCGGGTCACCGCGGCGTAACTAGCGCGCCCCCGGAGGACGGCTCGGCTCGTTCTCCGGGGGCGCGGCGTTCTGCGACCTCAGATGGGCCGGACGTGCTCCGCCTGAGGCCCCTTGGCGCCGCGGACCGCTTCGTACTCCACGCGCTGGTTGTCTTGCAGGCTGCGGTAGCCGTCAGTCTCGATCGCGGAGTGGTGGACGAAGACATCCGGCGTAGCGTCGTCGGGGGCGATAAAGCCGTAGCCCTTATCCGCGTTGAACCACTTCACTGTTCCCTGAGCCACTGTGCTCTCCTTCTGGACGATCATCAGGACCCACGGGCGTGCATCCCGGGCTGCGCGACCGCCTCTCCTCCCGTCGGGAGGGAGCCTAGGAGGCGTCCGCGGTCAGAATCCGCAGGTGTTGTTACACGTACACGAACTTCGACTACAACCAGTCTCATCTAACACCATCACGCGCCCAGGCCGGCCGGTTCAAAGGCAACCGGATCGCGCCGCGCGGGACGCGGGTCAGCGCCGGCGGCGACCGCGGAAGCCAGACGACAACGCCGCCGCGCCATGTCCGGTCGCGGGGGCGACCTTGATGGCCTCCTGGCGGACAACCTTCAGCGTTACCGGCGGAACCGGCGCGCCGGCGATCGAGCGCAGTAGCGCCGACCCTGGAGTGACGCTGGCGCTCAGCGGAACGACACCCGCCTTCCGCATCAGGTCGCGAACGGCGGCGGCCTGGGCGGGAGTCTGGAGGGTGATCACGGTCCCGGTCGCGCCGGCCCTGGCGGTCCTGCCCGACCGGTGCAGGTAGGCCTTGTGCTCGGTCGGCGGATCGGCGTGGATCACCAGGTCGATGCCGTCCACGTGGATACCGCGGGCGGCGATGTCAGTCGCGACGATGACCCGCACCGCGCCGGTCGCGAAGGAGGCCAGGTTCCGTTCCCGCGCGCCCTGTGCCAGGTCCCCGTGCAGTTCCGCGGCCGGGATGCCGCTCGTGGTCAGCTGGCGGGCGAGCCGGCGGGCGGCGTGCTTGGTCCTGGTGAAGACCAGCGACCGGCCGCTGCCGCCCGCGAGGGCGGCGACCACGCCGACCCGGTCGGTGGCCGTGACGGTGAGCAGGTGGTGAACCATCGTGACCGGCGCCTCGACGCGGCCGACGTCATGGTGCACCGGCTGGTTCATGAAGCGCCTGGCCAGGATGTCCACGGCGGCGTCGAGCGTGGCGGAGAACAGCATCCGCTGGCCGTCGCGCGGTGTCATGTCGAGCAGCCGCCGCACGACCGGCAGGAACCCGAGGTCAGCCATGTGGTCGGCCTCGTCGAGCACGCTTATTTCCACGTCACCGAGCTGGCAGTGACCCTGCTCGATGAGGTCGGCCAGCCTGCCAGGGCAGGCGACGACGATGTCGGCGCGGGCACGAAGCTTGGCCACCTGCGGCCGCTGCGGAACCCCGCCGTAGATCGTCGCCACGGTCAGTCCGACCGATTCGGCCAGCGGCGCGAGGACGGCGTGGACCTGGCTGGCGAGTTCCCTGGTCGGCACCAGCACCAGGCCGCGCGGGCGGCAGGCGCTTGTGTAGCCGTCGGCCAGTCCCGCGGCCAGCGGGATGCAGAAGCCGAGCGTCTTGCCCGAGCCGGTCTGCCCCCGCCCGAGGATGTCGCGGCCGGACAGGGCGTCAGGCAGCGTGGCCGCCTGGATGGGGAACGGCGTGGTGATGCCCTCGGCCGCGAGCGCCGCCACGAGCGGCGCCGGGACGCCCGCGGCGGCGAAGGAGACAGCGGGCGGCGCAGAGGAGACAGCGCGCGGCGCAGAGGAGACAGCGCGCGGCGCGGTGGACGGTGCGGCCTGCGCGACCGCCACGGGCTTAGCGCGGCGGCGCTTGGGGCGCGGGGTTGACTGACGTTCGACGGGCAGAGCGGACAAGTAAAACCTCCGGACTAAAGTGGCCGCGTTTCGAAGGCCACCACATCCGTGGAAACCAGCTCGCTCGTAAGCAGCGTACGACCGGCGCGCCACCATGGCTGCGCCTCAGTTTGGTTCGTCGCGCGTCACGTTACCGACAAGGCACCCGACGCGTACTACAGGATTTCGCTAACCCCTGGCCAGCTCTGGCCCGGGGTAGAACAGCCCGCGAAGCCGGTCGGCGGTGGCCGCGACCGCGGGCGAGTGGTTGAGCGGCTCCCTGCTGAGAACGGACAGCAGGGACTGGGCCGCCTGCGCCATGACGGCGTAACTGCTGCCCGCGTAGGCCTGCGCGAGTGCGCGCAGGGCCGGGGCGAACCGGCGGCGTGGGTCAGCGTCATGCCAGGCGTCGGCGTTCGCGAGGAGGTCGGCGACGGCCGCCCGCAGTTCGGCACCGTCGGGGCCGGGCCGGGCCTTCGCCTGGGCGGGCACCGCGTAGGCAGGCGGTGCCTGGCTTGGCACGTGATGGGCCGCGCGGAAAGTCCGCTTCCGGCCGGCTATCGCGGCCTGGACGGAAGGGTAGACCGCGAGACGCCGGCCGAGCCCGGCGGCGGTCAGCACGCTGGCCACCTCGGGTTGCAGCGCGGCCAGGCGCAACGTACCGCCGAGCAGGACGGCGCGGCGCTGGGTGCTCACGAGCACCTCAAGGCCGCTAGCGTCCGCGTACGGGATCGCGGACATGTCGACGACGAGGTGGCTTGCGTCGGGACCGAGCAGGCTCAGCAGCCGCTCGCGCACAGCCGGCGCCGACACGATGTCAAGCTCACCACGGGGAGTAACGACGACTGAACCGTCGCGTCCGGTCACCACGGTAAACGTGATGGGGCCGATGTCTTCAGCTGCGGGATGGGTCACAGTGCCTTTCCGATTCAGGTGGCTGGCCCTCCGATGCGCGTGAACCCTCCAGAAGCCCCGAAAGCGACTGCCATTAAAGACGGACGTTCGAGGCCATATAGGGAGTCTACACTGGCAGGGGAAAACTAGCAAGAGTTTTCCAGAATCGGGCCACCTACCATCAGGCCGCCCCGGTTACACTGGCCTTGAAAGGTGCACCGGCGTCGCGGAACGCGACATGCCTCGCAGATCGTGCGGGCGACCGGCTTCCCGGCCGCCCCGTGACTTCGGTGCTGCGCGCCACACTTGGCGCCGTCCCAGCCCCTGGCGGCTCCCCGACCAGCACGGCCACGTCCGATTCAAGGAGCCGCAAGTGACGCCTGCCAGCCCGCGTGGCAGTGACTACGCCGACCTGTCCAGGCAGGTGCGGCAGGCCGGCCTGCTGGACCGCCGGACGACGTATTACGCATGGAAGATCACGCTCACCGTGGCCGCACTCGCACTCGGCTGGGCCGCGTTCGCCGTCATCGGCAATTCATGGTGGCAGCTGGCTGACGCGGCGTTCCTCGCGATCGCCTTCGCCCAGCTCGGCTTCCTCGGTCACGATGCCGGGCACAGCCAGGTCTTCCGCTCCCGGCGGGCCAACACCGTCCTCGGCATCGCGTGCGGCAATCTCGGTACCGGGGTCAGCTTCGACTGGTGGTCAGGCAAGCACAACCGGCATCATGCCCACCCGAACACCGAGGGCGCCGACCCGGACATCATGATCGGGGTCCTGGCATTCTCCGCCGACCGGGCACAGGCGGGGCGGGGCATTCAGCGACTGATCTTCCGCTACCAGGCCTACCTGCTCGTGCCGATGCTGTTCCTCGAGGCGCTCGGCCTGCACGCGTCGAGCATCCGCACCGTGACAGGGCCAGGCTGCCGGCACCGGGCGTGGGAGGCGACACTGCTCGCGGTGCATTTCGCCGCCTACCTCGGCGTCGTGTTCTTCGTGCTGCCGCCGGTGAAGGCGGTGGTATTCATCCTCGTGCAGCAGGGCCTGCTCGGGTTCTACCTGGGATGCTCCTTCGCGCCCAACCACAAGGGAATGCCGATCCTCGCGGCATCCGACAAGACAGACTTCCTGCGCCGCCAGGTGCTCACCTCACGCAACGTCCGCGGTGGCTGGCTCACCGACTTCGCCCTCGGCGGCCTGAACTACCAGATTGAGCACCATCTCTTCCCGTCCATGCCCCGGCCCAACTTGCGCCATGCACAGGCACTGGTGGCCACCTTCTGCGCCGACCACGACGTGCCGTACGCGCAGACCAGCCTGGTCGGGTCCTATGCGCAGGCGCTTGGCCACCTTGCCGCCGTCGGCAGGCTTGCCAGCCCGGCCACGGTCGGCCAGCCCGCCCCGGTGCCCGCTCAGCCTTGACCGTAGGTGGGTTCCTGCTCGGCGCCAGGTCGTTCAGTGTCCGGGCCGCCGAGCAGGGCCAGCAGGTCGCCGATCGCGAGGCTCCGGCCGGCGGACTCCGGCACAGGGAGGCCGGCCTCCACCCGGTAGCGGTTCCGGCGGCCGCCCTTCTCCTTGACGACGTACCCGGCCGCGGCGAGGTCACTGACGATCCCGAATGCGCTGCGCTCGGTGATGCCCACGGACGCCGCGATGTCCCGCAGCCGCACGCCAGGGTCACGCGCGATGCACAACAGCACCAAAGCGTGGTTGGTCAGGAAGCCCCAGGACGGCACCCGGGAAAAATATCACATCATGTTTCCAGAACGCCATTGCTAGTTTTTGAATGCCGGCGTGGCCCCGCCTCGCGACGGCGAACGACGTGCGGCCAAGATCCGCTGGGCTACGCTGGTTATGCGCTCACCATGCGAGGCCATGGTGCACGCGCAGCCGCTGCCCTGGACGCCCGCGGGCACCCGCGGCCCTTCGAGTCAGCCTCAGGTGTGCCATGAGCTACCCCGTTACGCCATTCGGGCACCTGCAGCGGCTGACCGACAACATCGGCCTGCTCCAGCACGCGGACGGTGTCGTGCCGCTGCACGGGCACGGCTACAGCGTCGACAACGTCGCGCGCGGCCTGCTGGTGATATGCAGGGAGCCGTCGCCGTCGCAGGAACTCGTCGTCCTGGGCCGCCGCTATCTCTACTTCCTCGCGCAGGCGCAGGCGCTCGGGGGAACGTTCCGTAACCACCTGGGGTACGACCGCCGGTGGCACGACCAGCCAGGGACCGAGGACGGCTGGGGCGCTTCCCTCTGGGCACTTGGCACCGCCGCCGCGCGTGGCCCGACGGCGGGGATACGCGAGGAGTCCTTCACCCGGTTCAATCGCGGTGCGCGGGTCTCCTCGCCCTTGGCGCACGTCATGGCGTTCGCGGCGCTCGGCGCGGCGGAGGTGCTTGACACCCATCCCGGCCACCCCGGCGCGCTCGCGCTGCTCTACCGGGCCAGCATCGTCATCGGCGAGCCGCCCGCGAACGCGGCGTGGCCGTGGCCGGCCCCCAGGCTCGGCTGCGCCAACGCGGCCGTCGCCGAGGCCATCATCGTGTCCGGCCGCCATCTCGGGAACGACCGGATGCTTCGCAACGGACTGCGCATGCTCGACTGGCTGCTGTCGATCGAGACCAGGAACGGCCACCTGTCCGTGATCTCCCCGCAGGGGTGGAGTCCTGGCGAGGGCCGGCCTGCCTCGGACCAGCGGCCGGCCGAGGTGGCCGCGCTCGCGGACGCCTGCATGCGCGCGGCGGCGGTCACCGGCGATGACAAGTGGCTCGCGGGTGTCAAAATGAGCGTCGCCTGGTTTCTCGGCGACAACGACGCCAAGGTGCCGCTGCTCGACGAACGGACCGGCGGCTGCAGCGACAGCCTTACCGTGGCCGGACGCAGCCGTAACCAGGGCGCCGAGTCGACGCTCGCCATGATCGCCGTGCTGCAGCAGGGCCACCGCATGGCGGACGCCCGGCCTTAATTCCCCGCGGCCGGGCCCACGCGCCGTATCGGCTAGGCCGCGCGCTTGGCCACCGGCCCTCGAGGGGTCTATCGTGCATGGCCATGGCTAAAATCGTGCTGCGGGTCCGCCTCATTGGCGGCGAGCACCTGGATGTCGCCTACGACGACACCGGAGGGACACCGGACGAGATCGTGGAACGCGTCATCGCCACCCTCGCGGAGCCGAACGGCGTCCTGCGCTGCCGGCACGGCGGCCGGCTCATAGTCCTCTACGGCCGGGGCGTCGCCACCGTTGAGGTGGCCCCGCGCGGCGCCGTCCTGTAACCAGCAGGCTCCGTGGACCGCACGTCAAGGCTCCTCGTCCTCCCGGGGGTCAGTCTTCCCTTCCTCCCGGCGCTGGTCCTCGATCACCGTCGATACATGCCGGATGCAGACCTCAAACGCGAGCGGGTCAGCTTGGTACATGCCGCGCAGCTTGTCCATGAACTTGAGCATGTTCTCCACGGTCTGCTCAGGCAGGCCGCCCACGCTCATGAACTTCCCGGCGCCGGTTTCGGCGAAACCGGGGATAGTACCCGGCTCAATTCCGTAGAAGTCACTCATGGTCGCATGGTCGTCCAGTCAGAGCTTGATCATCCTGGCGAACGGCGACATGATCCGGACTCTGCGCGGAGCGAAGTCGACGACAACGGCGGTATCGCCCTCAACGAGGATGACCCGGCCGAGGCCGTACTTCTCGTGGGTCACCATGTCGTCCAGCTCGTACTGCTCTGCTGGAGGCGCCTCAGGCGGAGGCTTGAAGGGACTTGAAGGAAGGTAGCGCCGATTCCTGGCGCTGGCGCTGTTCATCATGATCAGTGTGTGCCTTTCCGCGGTCCCACGCCAGCAGGGGGGCAGTTCAGTCGCGGCTACCCGCCGTGCGGGCGCACCCGCATGCTGAACGTGCGGTTCCCATGCTGACTATCATCAAGCCAGGCTCGATAAGCCCTGGCCAGGTCCGTTAGCTGCAGGCTTCCGGGTGAGCCTTCGCGATGCCGCGGTCACCCACCTTGATCTTCAATCGCGATGGCGCTCATCCCAGCCTAACGCACGCAGCGCTCTGCGTGTCATGGTGAGCATGAGTGAAACAACGGTCCGTTCGGAAAATTCTGTAAAATCCTTTTCCGAACGGAAGCCGGTTTCTCGCGCGCGGTCCTACCGCGCGGGATAGCGCTCGCGGCGGATGGTGGTCCTCCGGCCCTTGATGCTGGCCTGCCTCAGCGCCGCGACGACGTCGTCGGCGGCCGACTCGGGCACCTCGACGAGGGAGAAACGATCGGCGATCTCGATCGCGCCGATATCCCTGCCCGAGAGGGACGACTCGCCGGTGATGGCGCCGACAAGATCCTGTGGCCGGACCCCGGAAGAACGGCCGGTCCCCACGAACAGGCGGGTCGTGCCCGCGGCGCCTGGACGACCGCGCCGCTGGCCGCGCCCGGCGGGCGGCCGCTCGTCGCGCCTGCTGGCCTTCCGGCGGCCGTTGCGGTCGTCCGCCGACGGCCACTCGGCCTCGGGCAGCTCTTCCTCCTCGTGCGAGGTCCCGCTCGCCGCGTGGGCCAGCCTGACCGCGGCGAGCGCCACCTCGAAGAGGTCGAACTCCTCGCTGAGCGGCTCGACCACGGCACGGAAGCTGTCAAGGTCGTCGTCCTTGAGCAGGCTCTCCCTGAGCGTGGCGCGCACTAGCTCAAGGCGCCTGGCCCGCAGGTCGGCCACGGTCGGCAGCTTCTCGACCGTGATCGGCTGCCTGGTCGTCCGCTCGATGGTCTTGAGCATCCTGTGCTCGCGCGGCTCGACCAGGGTGATGGCGGTGCCTTCGCGGCCGGCCCGGCCGACGCGCCCGATGCGGTGCACGTACGATTCCGGAGCGCTTGGCACGTCGTAGTTCACCACGTGCGTCAGCTGGTCGATGTCGAGGCCGCGGGCGGCCACGTCGGTGGCCACGAGAAGATCGATGGTCTGGCTGCGCAGCCGGCCCATGACCCGGTCCCTGTGCTGCTGGTCCATTCCGCCG
>DASXDG010000244.1:0-7945 GCA_036490795.1 Streptosporangiaceae bacterium | reverse complement strand
CTCGCACGCAGCGGAGTAGCCCTGCGACGTGATCCCGTGCGCCGTGTTGACCCTGCTCGCCAGGTTGGCGAAACCGATGAACGTGGTGAGCTCTACCAATGCTTCCGCGCCTAGCCGTTCCAGCAGGCTCGCCGACAGTTCGTCGGTGACGGTCGTCGGGGTGCTGGTCATGGCCTCGGCGTATTCCAGCACGTCCCGCTCGAGCGGCGTGAACACTTCCGATTCCCGCCAGCATGGCACCTGGCTCGCCTTGGCCAGGTCCAGGTTCTTGTTCAGCGCCAGGAAGTAGTTGACGTCCAGGCACCAGCTGCAGCCGGCCTGCGCCGCCACGGCCATGTGGGCGAACGTCTTGAGACCGGAGTCGACCGCATCCCAGCTGGCCACCCCAGCCGAGAATTCGGCGCAGGACGCGGCGACTTTGGGATTGTTGTAGGTCACCTCGACGGGTTCGGGCACGGAACCTAGCTGCCTGATCATGTTCTCCCTGAGCTCGGTGGGGAGCTCTGCCTTCGGAACGCGTAGCGCCATCATGTCCTCCCTGGACGACTGCCTTTTGACATGAAGACACCACGGACCCCCGGGAATGTGACAGCGCCAGCAGCGTGTGGATAACGAGGGCAAGCGCGTCGGCACTTACCTAAGGGTGACACTTACCTGCCTCATGGGTCGCATTGCGAATAACCCTCGCCCTCGCGCCCCGTTGCTGTGTGTGATCGAGAGATTGCATAAAGGAATCGGGAAGGAGTCCAGAATGCCGGATGACCAGCCTCAGTGGCAGGATCCCAGCCAGCAGCAGCCGCGCAAAAAACGGCACCTGATCCGCAACGTCCTCGCCGGATTCGGTGCCCTTGTCGTCGTGATCATCGTCATAGCCGCCGTCTCGTCCAAGGGGGGCGTCTCCACGACTCCATCCGGCAGCGCCACGGGCGCGACCCGGGCGACGATGTCCGCTCCCGCGCACACGACGACGGCGGTGGTCGGCTCGTCATTCCAGGTCTCCGACGGCAGCGGCGACAACTACCGGGTCACCCTCTCGAAGGTGATCGACCCCGCCCAGGGTGCCGATTCGTACACCATCCCGGACAACGGCAAGCGGTTTGTCGGCATCGTCTTCACGATTACCGCACTCAACGGCAGCCCCCAGGACGAAGACGCTAACACCGACGCGGCGGTCGTCGGCAGCAACGGACAGACATATACGGCCGACTTCGACAGCATCGCCGGGTACACGAACTTCGACGACGGCTCGATCAACGTCGCGCAGGGCGACACCGTGCAGGGTGCGGTCACCTTCCAGGTGCCCGATGGCGTGCGGGTCGCGGAGGTCCAGTGGAGTCCCGGGGGGTTCGGCGCCACCGTCCAATGGGACGCGCACCGCTAGCCTGACCAGGCAAGACGACGCCCCGCCGGTGCACAGCCGGCGGGGCGTTGGTGTGCCGGGTGCCTCGCGCGACTGGGCTGCTCGTTCCGCCGGAATCGATTAACCGGGCTGGGTGTTCTGGCCCTGGGAGGGTTCCGACGATGAGGAGCAACGATGAGTGCTGCGCATGACTTTGCGGTGACCGCCGCGGACGGTAAGCAGGTCCCGCTGTCCGACTATGAGGGCAACGTGCTGCTTATCGTGAACGTTGCCAGCAAATGCGGGCTAACGCCGCAGTACGAAGGCTTGGAGTCGCTGTACCGCGATAACAAAGACCGCGGCCTGGAGATCCTCGGATTTCCCTGCAACCAGTTCAAGGAGCAGGAACCGGGCAGCAACGAGGAGATCCAGGACTTTTGCAAGTCCACCTACGACGTGACCTTTCCGGTGTTCGCCAAGCTCGAGGTCAACGGCCCGGAGGCCGACCCGCTGTACCAGTACCTGCGTGCACAGGCGCCCGGCGACTTCGGCCCGCAGTACGGCGGCTTCTACGAGGCCATCTCGAAGATCCGGCCCGACGCAGAAGGTACCGACGAGGTCAAGTGGAACTTCACCAAGTTCCTGATCGGCCGGGACGGCGAGGTTGTCAAGCGGTACGAGCCGACCGTGCTGCCCGCCGACATCAAGGCAGATCTCGAGAACTACCTCTGATGCGTGTCCCGTTCTCGATTCTCGACCTGGCGCCGATCGCGCGAGGTCAGAGCGCTAGCGACAGTTTCGCGAACAGCGTGGCGCTGGCCCGGCGAGCCGAGGAACTGGGGTATCTGCGGGTCTGGTACGCCGAGCATCACAACATGGCCAGCATCGCCTCGTCGGCCACCAGCGTCCTGATCGCCCACATCGGTGCGCATACCCGGACGATCCGGCTCGGCGCGGGCGGGGTGATGCTGCCCAACCACGCACCGCTGCTGATTGCCGAGCAGTTCGGCACGCTGGACGCCATGTATCCAGGGCGGATCGACCTGGGCCTGGGCAGGGCGCCGGGCTCGGATCAGAATACGATGTACGCGCTGCGCCGCGACCCAAGCTCGGCCGACACCTTCCCGCAGGACGTTGTGGAACTGCAGGGCTATCTCAGTGGCGACACCCGGGTGCCGGGGGTTGACGCAGTCCCGGGCAAGGGCTCGAACGTCCCGCTGTACATCCTTGGTTCGTCGTTGTTCGGAGCGAGGCTGTCCGCGGCGCTCGGGCTGCCCTATGCGTTCGCCTCGCACTTCGCACCGGGAGCGCTCGATGCCGCCCTCGCCGTCTACCGGCGCGAGTTCCGGCCGTCCTCGCAGCTCGAACAGCCATACGCGATCGTCGGCGTCAACGTGATCGCCGCCGACACTGAGAGCGCCGCCCGGGAGCAGTTCCAGGGAATCCGGCGAATGCGCGCCATCAGCCTGTACCAGCGCGGACGCCGGGGCCAGGACACGGAGAACCTGACCGATGAGCAGGCCGACCAGTTGCTGGCCGCGGGCGTCGGTGATCAGGTGGATCAGATGCTCACGTACGCCGCGGTCGGCACTGCGGCCCAGGTGAGCGACTACCTCGACGGTTTCATCAGCCATACCGAGGCCGACGAGGTCATAGTGGTTCACCAGGCACCTGCCATCGAGGGCCGGCTGCGCTCGGTCACGTTGCTGGCCGAAGCCATGCAGGCCGTTCGTACATGACCAGTTACGGCGCGGTCAGGCGGCTTACCGCCTCCACGACGCTCGCTCGCTGGACCGCGCTACCGCTCAGGCCGAGCGCGCCGGTATCAATGTGCGCTGGCGCCTTCCTGATCGCCGTTATCGTCCTGGTTGTGGTCCGTGCTGCGGCATAGGCCCTTAAACAACGTGGAGGGTTGCCCTTTCGTGGAGGCCTGACCCCCATTTTCGAGGGGTAATCGGACACGAAGGGGAAATCCTCCACGTTGATCGCGGCCGGCGGCGATCGCGGCCGGCGGCGATCGCGACCTCGAGCTGACCGCGGACACCACGGGCGGGCGCCACGAATACGTGTCTGATAATGTCACGTAAAGGTCTGCTCTGGATGGGACGGGAACCTGCCGGCTCGTTGACGTCCAGAACCACGGGGGTGGCTAGGGCTCGGCCTCCTCCGGGAAGGAGTCGTAGCATGCCAGCCGCCAGCGCCGATACCAAACTCGACGCCAAGGTATTCAAGGTCGCCGGCGTGGTGGTGCTCGGCGCCATCATGTCGATCCTGGACATCACGGTCGTAAGCGTGGCGCTGCGCACGTTCATGACGGCCTTCCACACCAGCTACGCGACCGTCGGCTGGACGATGACCGGCTACACGCTCGCGTTGGCGACGGTTATCCCGCTGTCCGGCTGGGCCGCGGATCGCTTCGGCACCAAGCGCTTGTACATGACCGCGATCGTGCTGTTCATCGCCGGTTCCGCGCTGTGCAGCACGGCTGGCGGCATCGGCGAGCTGATCACGTTCCGGGTGATCCAGGGCCTCGGCGGCGGGATGCTGATGCCGGTCGGCATGACGATCATGACGCGTGCTGCCGGGCCGGAGCGAGTCGGCCGGGTCATGGCCGTCCTCGGCGTGCCGATGCTGCTCGGACCGATCCTCGGACCGATTCTCGGCGGCTGGCTGATCGACGTGGCCAGCTGGCACTGGGTCTTCCTGATCAACGTGCCGATCGGCGCAGCTGCCCTGGTCTACGCGTTCTTCGTGCTGCCCAAGGACAATCCAAGTCCGTCTGAGTCCTTCGACTTCGTCGGCATGCTGCTGCTGTCACCCGGTCTGGCGCTGCTGCTGTTCGGTGTCTCGTCTATCCCGACAGAGGGCACGGTCCTCGCCGCCCGGGTCCTGCTGCCTGGCCTCGTCGGCATCGTGCTGATCGTGGCCTTCGTCCGGCACGCGTTCCGGCCGGAGTACCCGCTGATCGACCTGCGCCTGTTCAAGGACAGGCAACTGACGCTGTCGGTCATCGGCATGTTCTTGTTCGCGATGTCGTTCTTCGGCGCGGCGCTGCTGCTGCCGAGCTATTTCCAGCAGGTACGTCTGCAGGACACCCTGCACTCCGGCCTGCTGGTCGCCCCGCAGGGCATCGGCGCGATGATCACGATGCCGATCGCCGGGTTCCTCGCCGACCGCATGGCGATCAAGAAGGTCGTTATACCGGGCTTGATCGTCATCTGCATCGGCATGGCCGAACTCACCCAGCTCGGTGCCCACACGTCCTACACGCTGATACTCGGCGCGTTGTTCGTCATGGGCCTGGGCATGGGCGCGACCATGATGCCCCTGTTCACCGGGGCGCTGCAGACGCTGGCCGGGCCGACGATCGCCCGCAGCTCCACGCTGATGAACATCATGCAGCAGATCGCCAGTTCGTGCGGCGCGGCGATCATGACCGTCATTTTGACCAACCAGACCAAGACGGCGACCACCCCGGATGAGGTCGCGCACGGGTTCGGCGTGACGTTCACGGTCGCGGTCATCTTGGTCGCGGTGACGCTGATCCCGGTGTTCTTGCTGCCCCGGCGCAAGGTCGAGGAGCCAGCGGATCCACCAGAAAAGGCCGCCAGCGCCGCCATGACACACTGAGTCGCGATTCTCACAGGTGAAGCCCAGCTTTACTTCAGTTTGCCGCACTACGTTTGCTGCTCGTGCGAAGGCATGCTGCTCTAACCGGGCTGGTCGCGGCGCTATCTGTTGCTCTCGGCACGAGCTATGCGAACGCGGCACCTGAAGCAACCCCGTCCGCTCAGCGGGAACTGGCAGCGGCCGTCGGCCCGGTTGCCAGGGCCGACGGGAATCATGTGACGGTTACCGTCGATGACCTGACCGCCAAGACGGAGGCTGCCTACGACGGCAGGCGGGAATTCGTGACCGCCAGCATCGTCAAGGTCGACATCTTGTGCACGCTGCTCTACCGGTCGCAGGAGACCCACCGGGCGCTTACCCCGGAACAGAAGGAACTGGCGACCACGATGATCGAGCACAGCGACAATGATTCGGCGTCCAGCCTTTACGACGACGTCGGCGGCGCGATGGGCGTCGACGAGGCCAACCGGGTATTCGGTCTCAGCGAGACCACGGCCGGCACCGGACCGTACTGGGGCCTGACGACAACCACCACCGACGACCAGATCCGGCTGCTGCGGCTTGTGTTCACCCGTCCTTCGGTGCTGACGGCCGCATCCCAGGACTACGCCCAGTACCTCATGGGTCACGTCGAGACAGACCAGCAGTGGGGTGTTCCCGTCGCCGCTGACCATGGGACGCATTTCGTGGTGAAGAACGGCTGGCTGCCTGATCCCTACACCGGCCTGTGGGAGATCAACAGCATTGGCGAGGTGGAGCACCATCACCAGCGGCTGCTGATCGCCATCTTGTCCGACGACAACGCCAGCGAGGCTTCGGGGATCTCGGTTGTCGAAGAGATCGCCAGGAAGGCCGCTGCCGCCATGAGCCGGTAGGTTTATTACTCACAGTAGCGGCCAATTACGTTCTGCTGGGCCCTGGGTAGTCAACCCGAGACAACGTGGTTTCGGGGATACCAATGCCGGTCGCTGGTCAAAGGTTGGTCGGCGCGACCGCGAGCGCCAGCTCCAGTCCGGGCTCTGGCTCCGGGCAGGTTGTCGCCCTGCTCGGACCGAACGGATCAGGCAAGCCGACGGTGCTGCGGGCACTGGCAGGACTGGCCGTGCCGGATGCGCCACAGTCGTTAGGTAAACTAACGACTGTGGCGATCGGGCACTCAGTCGGCTTGCACGGGACGTCCGCGGGTACGCGCGGACCGTCGCGCCGGCTGATCTTCGGAATCGTCGCCATCGCGCTGTTCATGAGCTCGATCGACTCCACGATCGTTGCCACCGCTCTCCCGGCCATCCATATCAGCCTGCGGGCCACCATCAACTGGGCGGGCTGGACCATCACGATCTACAGCCTCGGCATGGTCGTCGTGCTGCCGATCGCGGGGAAGGTAAGCGATGAGTTCGGCCGGCGCCGCGTCTTTCTTTTCGGCGTGGCCCTGTTCACCGTGTCGTCCCTGCTGTGCGGCCTGTCGACCGACATCTACCTGCTGGTCGGGTTCAGGGCGCTCCAGGCCATCGGCGGAGCGGCACTACAGCCCTCGGCGGCGGGGATCGTCGCCGATCACTTCGGCAAGGACCGCGACCGGGCGATCGGCATGTTCGGCACGATCGCGTCCGGCGGCCAGGTCATCGGCCCGGTCATCGGCGGAGTCCTGGTGGGCTACCTGTCCTGGCGTTGGATTTTCTTTGTCAACGTCCCGATCGGGATTGTGCTGATCGGCGCGCTCTTCAAGTTCGTCCCCGAATCCGAGCGAACGGCGAGAAGCAGGACCGATGTCCGCGGGCTGGTACTGATGGGCCTGTTCGTCCTGGCCGCGAACTTCGGTATCACCAACATCGGCAACAGGCACACGACGTTTTATGATCCAGTCTTCGTGGTGCCTGAGGCAGGCGCGCTCGTGCTGCTCTACCTGTTCATTCGCCATACCTGGCGATCGGCTGAGCCGTTCATCCCGATGCGGTTGCTGCGGGCCAAGGGTTTCGCGGTCATGAACAGCCTGAACCTGCTGTGGGGCGTGATGGGGTTCGGCGTAGCCTCCCTGGCGCCGCTCTACGCCGAGGACCGGTATCACCTCGCCCCACTCAGCGCGGGCACGCTTCTCGCCGCCCGTGGCATCGGGGCGATCGTGGTCGGAGCCGCGGCGGCGATGGCGTTGCGGCGGACCGGTTACCGGATACCCTTGGTCGTTGGTTTCACAGTGGTGGCGATCGGCACCCTGGCCATGTCGATCGCGCCCCGCCTGGGCCTGAGTCCCTACGTGTGGCTCAGCATCGGCGCTGGCCTCACCGGCCTCGGCAACGGCATGGCTAACCCGGCCTCGCGGAACGCGTGCCTCCAGGTAGCGCCCGGCGAGGTGGCGGCGATTTCCGGGTTGCGGCAGATGTTCGTCTACATGGGCATCATCTTCTCGGTCTCGACGGTTACCGCCATCCTCAACCGCAGCGACAACCCCGGTATGGCCCAGGCCCACCTGCTCTGGGGTGCCGCCGGAGTCCTGCTGTTCATCATGGTGCCGCTCGTCTTCCGCGTACCGGAGCACAAGGGCAGCTGGTAACGCCGTCCGTCGCGGAGCCGGCAGGACGGCGCTAGTCCCGCCCGACTCGGTCTCTGATATGAGCAGGCAGCGGCATGTCCGGCCGCAACTGCGGGGCTGGCTGGGGCTCCCCGAAGATCATCGTGATCGGCAGCACCCCGGCCCATACGTCCAAGCCGAGGTCTTCCTCGTCGTCGCCGGGCATGCCGGTCCGGATCTTCACCGAGGCCTCGTCAAGGGGTAGTCGCATGACCCCGGTCGCGGCCATCTCTTTCTTGGTCGGCTGCCGTGCCGCGTCCCACCGTCCGGGGATCAGGTGGTCGGTGATGATAGCCAGCGCCTGCCAGCGTTCATCCTCATCGGTAACGACCGCCGCCTCCGCGAAGACGACAGCGCTGCGATAGTTCATCGAGTGGTTGAACACCGAGCGGGCGCAGACCAGGCCGTCC
>DASXDG010000243.1:0-13087 GCA_036490795.1 Streptosporangiaceae bacterium | reverse complement strand
GGCAGGTGGCCAGCATCGCCGCGCGCACGTGGTCGTCCGGGACGTTGATCAGGTTGGAGGACAGCAGGACCGCGTCGAAGCGCCGCCCCAGGGACAGCTCTTCGACCGATGAGCGCACCGTCTGCGCGCCGGTGACGCGAGCGAGCATGTCCGGTGACTCGTCGACGGCGACCACTGGGTGCCCGAGCGCGGTCAGCGGCCGGGTGACCCGGCCAGCGCCGCAGCCGAGCTCGAGGATCGACGCACCGGGGCCGGCCGCCTCGTGCACGATCCGTGATTCGCCCATGTCGGGGATGAGCGCGTAGAACTCTACCGCGCAGCCGTCTGGCGCGATGGGTCCTGGGCCGGTCGCCGTTGACCTGGGTACGGGAGGCATGGGCCCATTGTGCCAACAGGGTTACATTGCCGCGACGGAAAGGCCCGGGTGGGGGTCGCGGGGCCGGTGTACGTTCGGCGCGGACTGGCGGTGCCGGCCGGCATCGCGCGGATCGGGCCGTTCGACGGCGGGTCCCGCGTCGGTTTCGGCCACTGCGGGTCCGTCGGGGGTGGGCAAGTGGAACCAGACGGTGGTGCCCGCGGGATCCCTGAGGTATCCCCACTGGGCGGCGAGCTGCTGGACCAGGAACAGTCCGTGTCCCTCGGCCGCGTAGAGGTCGCCCTTCACGATCGGCACGCCCGCCGAGCCGTCGTCGATGACCTCGACGAGCACTCCGTGCGGGACGCTGATGACGACGATGGTGACCGTGCCGTCGACACCGGACTTGGTGTGCAGGACCGCGTTGGTGACGACTTCCGAGGTCAGTAAGGTCGCCGCGTCGCTGTCGACCTTGAGGTGGCTGGCGGCGAGCGTTCTTGTCACGAACGCCCGCGCCGCGGACACCTGGCTCGGATGTCCCTCGATCGTCAGCGAACCGAGGACCGAGGCCCGAGGGCTGCCGCTGGTCCTTGGCCGTCGTGGGGCGCCCTGGGGCGTCTCCATAGTCATGTCCCTCCCCATGTACGCGAACTTCTCGCGTGCTGACCAGCCGCTCTCTGGCGTCCTAGGTAAATAGCGCAATGTGCACCCTGTATTTAGTGGGGCCATATAAACGGATGTGACTCGTGTCCATTTTGATCCGAATCCGCATAGTTGCGTGATGTCGGCCCTGACGTGCCTATTTCCTCAGATCGCGTGAACACGCATCTCATTCCATGATGATGGGCGAGCATGTGCATCCGGCGCAAGTGCGTAAGGAAAATTTCTAAAATGAAATCTCGGATGGGATTTCATCGGACTCCATTGTGCTGTATCGTACTGCTTGTCAGGACGTTACGGAGCGATCCCGTTACAATCTGAAGTTTCGTCCTGCGTAAGCCATTCCTCCGGTCCCCGCGGGAGGCGAGTCTTCCCATGTCAGATGGCCCAACCGTTCGTAGGCGCCGACTCGGTGCCGAACTGCGCCGTCTTCGCGACGGGCATTCGCGCAAGCTCGACGAGGTTGCCGGCGAACTCGGCTTGGTGGCGTCCACGCTTTCCCGGATCGAAACCGGTAAGGCGCCCATTAAGACCTATTACCTGAACAAGCTGCTCGACATGTACGGGGTCACCGATCCCGGCGCCCGGCAAGTGCTTGTCGATATGGGCAGGGAAGGCCACCGCAAGGGCTGGTGGGCCGACTATGACGACGTACTGCCCAGCGGTTTCGACATCTACGTGGGGCTAGAAGCCGAGGCCAGCGGGCTGCGCTGCTATGAGACGACGCTCGTCCACGGACTGCTGCAGACGGTGGGTTACGCGACCGCCGTGCTCCGCGAATTGTGTCCCAAGGACACCGAGGAGCAGGTCCGGAAGATGGTGGACCTGCGGATGCAGCGGCAGCGGATCCTGGAGAACGCGCCGCCGGTCGAGCTGTGGCTCATCGTCGACGAGGCGGCGATTAGGCGCTGCGTGGGCGGTGCGCTGGTCATGTCGCAGCAGCTGGAGCACTTGGTTGAGGCGAGTCGCTGGCCGAATGTGACATTGCAGGTGCTCGGCTTCGAGGCCGGCGCGCACGCGGGAATGGACGGACCCTTCTCCATTCTCGAATTCCCGGAACGGACGGACCACGACGTCGCCTGCAAAGACGGCGGGTATTTCGGCATCGTTTACCTGGAAAAGGATAGGGAAGTACGGCTGTTTACAGAGGCGTTTGACCGGCTTCGGGCTGCGGCGATGTCGCCCGCAGCCTCGACTCAACTGATCGAGTCAGTCGCCGGCGGCCTTGCATGACTGTGCACTACCAACAAGAAAAAATCGCAAAGTCAGGTAGGGATACACAATGAGGGATCTCAGCGGTCTGCGCTGGTTCAAGAGCAGTTTCAGTGGCGGCGGTGGATGCGTCGAGGTGGCGCACCTGCCGGAGGGAGGTGTCGCGGTCCGCGACACCAAGGACCGGGCCAAGGCGGCACACGTCTACACGAGGGGCGAGTGGCAGGCCTTCCTGATCGGCGCGAAGAACGGGGAGTTCGACCTTCCCGTGTAATCGCCGCAAGCACGTGGCCCCCGGCGCTGGGTGAGACGCCGGGGGCCACGTTTCATTCCGGGGCTCAGCAGGAGACCTCGGGGGCAGCATGTGGCCCCCGGCGCGAAGACGCCGGGGGCCACAGCTAAAGCTGAAGAGCTAGCCGAATTCGCCGTCCTTGGCGCCGCCGACGAACGCATCCCATTCGGCGGGCGTGAACACCAGGGCCGGTCCATCCGGGAACCGGGAGTTGCGCATGGCGACCTGGCCATCGCAGAGGTGGGCGACCTCCACGCAGTTCCCGCCCTGCGGACCGCTGCGCCGGCTCTTGCGCCAGGTCGCGTCGTCTAGCTCAGCTGCAGGCATTCCGTTGCGAATGGTCATCGAATCTGCTCCTCCACTTGGTTGATGATCGTGCTGAGGATGCTCCGCGTCTCGGCAGGCGTCGCGCTGATGACGCTCAGCCGTTCCATAGCCAGCAGGTAGCGGTCGACATCAGCCCGCTTGTCGAAGTAGAGCGCGCTAGTGAGCTGCTCCACGTAGACGACATCGGGCATGTCCTGCTCGTTGAACCGCAAGATGGTAAAGGCGCTGGGCGCAGCGTGCCCGCCCTCGCCGAGGGCGGTGATCTGGAGGGTGAGATTGCGTCGGGTACTGAGACTGATCAGGTAGCGGAGTTGGTCACGAAGGATCTCCAGGCTGCCGACGGGCCGCCGCAGCGCGGACTCGTCGATGATCGCCCAGAGCTTGAGTTGCCCGTCGACGAACCGGCGCTGCCGTTCCTTGCGCAGCATCACGTGCCGCTCGGCCTCGCTGACGGACAGGTCGCCGAGCGCGAGCACGGCGGCCGCGTACTGCGGCGTCTGCAGCAGGCCGGGCACGAACAGCGGTTCGTACACGCGGATCGACTGCGCCGATTCCTCCATGCCGATGTAGGCGGAGAACCAGCCGGGCAGGACGTCGCTGAACTGATGCCACCAGCCACGCCGGCTCGCCTGCTCGGCGAGGGTCAGGAACTGCTCCCGCTCGCTCGGGTCCACGCCGTACAAGGTGAGCAAGTCGAGCACGTCGATCTCGCGGATCGCGCTCTTGCCCAGTTCGATACGGCTGATCTTGGACTCGGAGCCGCGGATCGCCCGCGCCGCCTCGGCCGCGGTGACGTTCCGGTTCTCACGGAGCTTCCGCAATTGCATGCCGAGCAGCCGCCGTAGGACGGTCGGCCCCTCGGTCAAGGGAGGCGTGGGATCTGGCATCTGTCCTCCAGGCCCGCCGTGATGGCGCGGAATTGTTTCTTGCAATTGCGCGGCATTTAGTTGCGTACCGTTTGTGTTAAAGCCATGATATCCCATATGGGATTGCGCGCCACTCCCAGAACTGTGGATTCAACCCCCCAGTTCTGGCCGGTGACGCTGCCGGTCCCGGACACACCTGTCCCGAGGCATTGAGGGGCCACAGGGATTGGAGGGGTTCGTGTGGTGACGGATAGTGACTGGCGAACGACCTTTCGGCCGGATATACCAAGCTCGGCGCGCATCTATGACTACTTTCTCGGCGGCAAGGATAACTTTCCCGCTGACCGCGAGGCGGCCGAGGAGATCGCCGGATATTTGCCCGTCATACGAGAGGCGGCGCAATGGAACCGCGCCTTTGTCGGGCGGGCCGTCCGGTTCCTGGTGAAAGAGGCGGGGATCACCCAGCTGCTCGACATAGGGTCCGGATTGCCCACCAAGGGTAACGTGCACGAGGTCGCGCACGCGGTCGATCCGGAAATCCGCGTGGTCTACGTCGATCACGATCCGGTGGTGCTCGTTCATGCCCGCGACCTCCTCGCCAAGGAACGCAACGCGGTCATCATCAAGTACGACATGCGCGAGCCGGAGCAGATCCTGGCCGACCATGAGCTGCGGCACCAGCTCGATCTCACCCAGCCGGTCGGGCTGCTGTTCGTCTCGATGCTGCACTTCCTGCCCGACGACGCCGATCCGGCGAGCATCATCTCCCGGCTGCTGGCCCCGTTCCCGGCCGGCAGCCACGTCGCGCTCACCCACGGCACCGCGGACGCCGACCCGTACGTGAAGGACGCGGCCAAGGTCTACGAGGAGGCGACGACGAAGATGTTCGTGCGCACCAAGACCAAGGTGCTGGAGATGGTGAGCGGCCTGGACCTGGTCGAACCCGGCCTGGTCTGGACCCCGCAATGGCGCCCCGACCCCGGCGACAACGCCCCGGCCAACCCCGCGGACAGTTACTACTACGCTCTTGCCGCGCGCAAGCCCTGATCCGAAGCGGGGGCCCCGGGGCAAGCACCACCGTTAGTTATGAAAACATAGTGATCATGCGCTATCGGTCACTCGGTGAGTCCGGCCTGCTCGTCTCCGTCGTCGGGCTCGGCTGCAACAACTTCGGACGAAGGATCGACGACGCGGCCGCGCGTGCCGTGGTCGACGCCGCCATCGACGCGGGCGTGACACTGTTCGACACCGCCGACATGTACGGCATCGACGGGGGCTCGGAGAAGGCTCTCGGCGAGATCTTGGGCAAGCGCCGGGACCGGATCGTCCTGGCCACCAAGTTCGGCCATCAGGACGCGGACATGGGATACGGCCCCGCCGCCGGCGCCAAGGGCGGCCGCGCCTACATCCGCCGTGCGGTCACCGAGTCGCTGCGGCGGCTGCGCACCGACTACATCGACCTGTACCAGCTGCACACGCCCGACCCGTCCACCCCGATGGAGGAGACGATCGCGGCGCTGGACGAGCTGGTGACCGAGGGCAAGGTGCGGTACATCGGGCACTCGAACCTGTCCGGCTGGCAGATCGCCGACGCGGCGCACCTGGCCGCCTCGGCCGGCAAGACGCCGTTCATCTCCGCGCAGAACCACTGGTCGCTGCTTGAGCGCTACGCGGAGAAGGAAGTCGTTCCGGCATCGGTGAACTTCGGGCTCGGCGTCCTGCCGTACTTCCCGCTGGCCAACGGGCTGCTCACCGGGAAGGTCCGGCGCGGACAGCCGGTGCCGGAGAACACCAGGCTGGCCACGCGCGCGGGTTACGTCACCGACGCCAAGCTGGACACGGTCGAGCAGCTGATCACCTGGGCGGACAAGCACGGCGTGACGGTCCTTGAGGTGGCCATCGGCGCGCTCGCGGCGATACCCGGCTGTTCATCGGTGATCGCCGGCGCGACCTCTGGCGCTCAGGTCACGGCGAACGCCGCCGCGGGCGAGTGGGAGCCGACCGACGAGGAACTCGCCGAGATCCTGGAGATAACGGCCTAGCCGCCGGCCTTGGCTTCCTGGTAAAGACGGGCCACGTTCGACTCGAACTCAATCGAGTAGGACACCTGGGGCGTGTAGCCGCCCTGGTCCAGGCCGCCGATGACGCCGATCACGGTGCCCTGGCCGGTGGACGAGCTGACATCGGCCAGGAACGGCCCGCCGCTGGTCCCGTCCGTGTAGCCGCCGCAGTCGAACTGGAGCTGGCCGGCCTGCGGCTGCGATGTCCAGTTCACGCAGGAGACCGGCTCGCTCTTACCATCGGGATAGCCGATAACCTGGACCTTCTGCTTGACCGAGGTGCCGGTGGCGAGCTTCTCCGCCCCGGTCACGTCCTCGATCGGCACGTCGGAACCCGATCGGGCGAGCTTGATGAAGGCGACGTCGTCGCCCTGGCTCTGGCTGGAGGTCCAGGCCTGGTCGAAGTAGACCTTGGTGACCTGCCAGCTGCCGTACGGGGCGTCGCCGTTGTGATAGCCGGGCACGAACATGACGGTGCTGCTGCCGGACACGTTGGACATGCAGTGCGCCGCGGTGACCGCCAGGTCGCCACCGGGGCTGTTCACCACGCTCGCGGTGCAGAAGTGGTTGTTCAGCTTGCCCTTAGCCGAGGTGAACAGCGCGCCAACCGCGGGGGTCCCGGTGAACGACACCCCGTTCTGGGTTTCCGCCTGGGAGATCACCAGATTGTGGACGTCGCTGGCGACATGCGAGGCGATGTCCGTGGCGGCGCCATTGGCGGGGGTGACGGTGACGACGACACCGACGGTCAAGGTGCCGACGACCGCCAGACGGCCGGTGGGACGGGTGAACCAGGCGGCGGCACGGTTCACCGCGTGCCGCCCCGATCGCCTTCGGGTTCGCATAATCACCTCGTTCCGACCTGGTTCCCGACCCGGTAGTCCGATACTCAATTGTGATGGACAGGGGGCGACTGTACCAGTGCAACGCCTCCAAAGTTGGTCAGAACTGGCGTGACTGAGCTGGGGATTTCCTGAGAGTGACGGCGTGGCGCCTTGCGGTAGCACCTAGTGGACTGCTATTGCGCGCTTGCAGTTACCGTACGGTGATTTGCTGTTACCGCCTTCTCGGGTCCTCGCCGTCGACATTCCAGTGCCGTGACGAGGACACGATCCAGCCGTCCTCAGCCTTGTCCTTGTCCCTCGCGAACGCGGTGAATCTGGTGATCAGCCGCTGGGCGCCCTCGTGGTCGCTGTACAGGAGGTCGATCGTCCAGGGCTCGCGCGACTCGACGGTCTTGCGCGCCTCGTCGTAGCGAGGGTCATCCGGGTCGCGGAACGCACCCTGCCAGAACCCTGTGTCACCGGGTGGTACGTACAGGTCACGAGTGTTGGGGGTGAAGTCCGCGAGATCGGGGTGGACGTCGCCGCGGTGCCACTCGGGATAGAAGATCCAGCCGAGCACCACGCCGATGCCGCTGCCCGCATTGCGCACCGGGATCGCCAGGTAGACGACACCGTCGGCGGGCCCGAGCGTGCCGTCCCCGCCGCCGATCTCGCCGGCCGCGCCGCCACCGGGCAGGTGCACCCACTTGCGGTCGCCGAAGTTCACCTTGAGCATGGTGTCCTCGCGCCGGGTGGGCATGAGCAGCGGGCGCAGGCCGATCATCAGCGAGCGTTCGGCTATCCGCGCCGATCTGTTGGCGGAACGGATCGCGGAGAAGGTCGCGGCCGCCAGCACCAGAGTGCCCGCCGCGGTCGCCAGGTCGGCCACCGTGGCCCAGTCGGTAGCGTTCACCGACCCGATCTTACTGTTCAGGTGGGTTTGGCACTGTCTGGCGCGGGTGCGGGCGCGAGGCGCGACCCGGGCGCGGGGCGCGGGCGCGGGGCGGGGCGGATAGGGGGCATTTGCGGCAAAGCGGGCAACGTGCACCGCCTGGGGCCGGTGCTCATCGGGATAACGTGTGCGTTTACCCCTTCGTGGAGTCCTGACCCCCGAAAACGGGGGGTAATCGGACACGAAGGGGCTATCTGCCACGTTAATCGCGTGCGCCTGCCGTCGCCGTGCGCCTGCCGTCGCTGGGCGCGTGCCGTCGCCGGGCGCGTGCCGTCGCCGGGCGCCGGCGTCGCCGTGCGCCTGCCGTCGTGCGGTCCCTGAAATGATCCCAGTGGCCGCACCCGCACCACTGGCATCGCAGTGCGAATTCCCGCTCTGGGGCTAGGACACGGGAGGCGGCTTCTCCACTTCCCGGCCCGTTAAGGCACCATTGTCCGGTGGAGGCGATCACCGGAGGCGCGAAATCGGGCGCAGAACTCGACCGGCGCATCGCGGCCCTCGCCATCCCCGCGCTCGGCTCGATCGCCGCAGAACCCCTTTACAACCTCGCCGACACGGCCATCGTCGGCCACCTTGGCCGGACGCCGCTGGACGCGCTGGCCATCGCCAACGCGGCGCTGATGCTGGCCTCGTGGGTGGCCATCTTCCTCAGCATGGCGACGACGTCGACGGTGGCGATCCGCCGGGCACGCGAGCCAGCCGGGGCGGGCCGGGCGGCGGGCGCCGCGTACATCATCGCGGTCGCCGGGGGAGTGCTGGTCGCGCTCATCGTGGTCGCCGCCGCACCCGCGGCGGCCAGGCTACTCGGCGGAGCTGGCGATAACAGCAAGACGGTTCAGGGGGCGATCGAGTACCTGCGCATCTCCGCGATCGGCGTGCCGTTCCTCTACGTGTCGTATGCGGGCAATGGTCACCTGGTCGGCCTGGCGGATACCCGATCCCCGCTGCGCATCGCGGTCGGCGCCAATGCGCTGAACATCGCGCTCGAAACGGCCTTGGTCTACGGGGCGCACTGGGGTCTGCGCGGCTCCGCGTGGGGAACGGTCATCGCGCAGATCGCCGCCGCCGGCTGGTACTTCGCCACGTCGCGCAAGGCGGCCATCGCGCCGGGCAGGCCAGGGGAACAGGAGATACGCACGCTGCTCCGCGCCGGACAGCAGCTGTCGGTACGGACGATCGCGCTCGGCGTCGTCCCGCTGACCACGACGGCGATCGCGGCCAGGCTCGGCCCGGTCGCGCTCGGCGGGCAGCAGATCGCCATGCGCGTGTGGTACCTGCTCTCGATCCTGCTCGACGCGCTCGCCGTGCCCGCCCAGGTGTACGTGAGTTCGGCGCTAGGCGCGGACGATCACGAGCACGCGCGGCTGGTCGGCCACCGCAGCCTGCGCCTCGGCCTGCTGGCCGGCCTGGCGCTGACCGTCGTCACGGCCGCGCTGGCCCCCGTCGTCCCCGCCGTGTTCACGCACGACCCGGCGGTCAGGCACGCCGCGATGGTCGCGCTCGCCGTGTCGTCGCTGACCCAGCCGCTGGCCGCGCTCGCCTTCGTCTATGACGGCCTGATCCTCGGCATCGCCGACTACAAGGCGATGCGGCTGGCGATGCTGCTGGCGGTCCTCGCCTACGTCCCGATGGCGGCCCTGACGATCCGGTTCCACTGGCTGGGCCTGCCCGGCATCTGGGTAGCGCTCGGCTGCTGGCTGGCCGCCCGGACGGGCATCCTCGCCCGCCGCTGGGCGCGGTACGTCAGGCAGCCTGATACGCGGCCGGCGTGATCCCGTAGTAACGGCGGAACCAGCGGGTCAGATGCGGCTGGTCGGCGAATCCCGCCTCCGCGGCGGCGCGTGCGGGCCTGATGCCGGCCGCGAGCAGCCGGCGGGCGGCGCGGACCCGCAACTGGCGCTGGTACTCGCTCGGCGAGACCCCGTAGGCGGACACGAACGCGCGGTACGCCGCGAACCTGCTGCACCCCGCGATGGCGGCTATGTCGTCCGCCGTCACGTCGGCCACGGCCTGGTCATGCAGGAACGACCGGACCCGGTCGGCCGCCCCGGCTGGTCCCCGTACTTCGGGCACCCGCGCGCTGCCATGGCGCCACAGCAGCCGGACCGCCATGTCCAGCCGTTCGTCTCGCTCGAGCGGGCTGGCCGGCTCCGCCACGGCCGCGAACAGCCGGCGTACCGCGCTGGCCGCGGCCGGGTCGTCGAGCACCGGCGCGCGGAACAGCGGCAGCGGGCCCGCGAACGCGGAAGGCCACACGTGCACCATCCGGTAGGTGAACCCTCCGTCGCTGCCGGAGTGGCCGTCGTGCGGGTCGTCAGGGTTGAACGCCATGACCAGGCCGGTGCTGCTCACGTGCCGGTCGTGGCGGCAGGTGAACGCCTGAGCGCCGGATTCGGTGACGCCGAACGAATAGGTCTCGTGGGCATGCCGGTGATACACGTGCGAGGTGAAGTGGGCGTGCATCGCCTCCACCGGGCCGGCCCGGAAGTACCGCGCCCAATCCGCGCCGTCGTGGCCCGCACCAGCGTTCAAGACCCGCTCACCTCCAGGTTCCACGCTAGTACGCATGCGTTTCGACACCAAGATCGCCATCGTGGTTCGCGCGGGGCTCGAGCAATGGCAGCAGCTCAACGTGACCGCCTTCCTGGCCAGCGGCATCGCCGCGGCCAACCCGGAGACCATCGGCAAGCCGTACGAGGACGGGGCGGGTAACACGTATACGGAGCTGTTCCGGCAGCCCGTTCTTGTCTATGAGGCGGAAGACCTCAGCCAGGTGCATGCCCGCGCGCTGGCGCGGGGAATGTCCGCGGCTGTCTACACCACGGAGATGTTCGGCACCGGCAACGACGACGACAACCGGGCCGTCGTCGTGGCCGCGTCCGTGCTGGATCTGGCGGGAATCGCGGTCTACGGACCGCGCAATGCCGTCGACAAGGTGATCAAGGGCGTTACGCTGCATCCGTGAACACCGCATCCATGAAGGCAGCGCTCTACCGCGGGACCGGACCGGCCGCCGAGGTCCTGACCGTCGAGGACGTGGACACTCCTTCGCCCGGGCCGGGAGAAGTCCTGGTCCGCGTGCACGCCTCCGGTGTCAACCCGACCGACTGGAAGACCAGGGGCGGCGCGACCGCGCGCCCGATCGACGGATTCCAGGTGCCGCACCACGACGGCGCCGGGGTGATCGAGGCGGTGGGGCCCGGCGTGGACCCGGCGCGCGTGGGCCAGCGGGTCTGGCTGTGGTTCGCGGCGTTCGGCCAGCGCTGGGGAACCGCCGCCGGATGGACCGTGCTCCCCGCCGACCGCGCCGCGCCGCTGCCCGGTAACGCGTCCTTCGAGTTGGGTGCCTCACTGGGCGTGCCGGCGATAACCGCGCATTATTGCCTGTTCTCAGATGGTCCCATTGATGGACAAACAGTACTTGTCGCGGGTGGCGCGGGCGCGGTAGGTCATTTCGCTATTAATCTATCAAAACGGGCAGGCGCGCGTGTTATCACGACGGTTTCTTCCGCCGAGAAAGCGGCGCTCGCCGAACAAGCCGGTGCCGATCTAGTGGTGAACTACCGGGAGCCGGGCGCCGCCGAGCGCATTGGCACCGTGGACCGGATCATCGAATTGGCGCTTGGCGCCAACCTGGAACTGGACCTGGCGGCTTCGCACGCGGGCACCACCGTGGTCACGTACGCGGCCGAGGCCGCCAACCCGGTGCTTCCGGTCCGCGCCTGCATGTCCGCCAACGTCACGCTGAAGTTCGTGCTGGTCTACGGCGTGGCGCAGGACACGCTTAAAGCCGCGGCCGCCGACATCAGTGCCGCCGCCGCGGACGGCGATCTCACCGAACTGCCCGTGCACCGGTACCCGCTCTCCGATATCGTCGCCGCGCATGAGGCAGCCGAATCGGGTGTCACCGGCAAAGTGATCGTCGTCCCGTTATTTCTTGAAGACGCCGGTATGGTTGGTTCCGCCAAAGAACACCTGCGTACCCCACCGGTCGCGACGACCGGACCCGTCGCACGTGCGGCATCGTCGGTAGTTGCCCTTGAAGACCGCGGCGTAGTGCCTGCCGCTCATCTTGCAGGTGGGGCACTTGCGGAGGGGGTGGATCCGCAGCGAGATGAGATAGCTGCCCGCGAACAAGGCAATGACAAGTAGAAGCATCCTGGAAAGCTCCAATTTTGGCCACCGCCGGGAACACGCGGGTGCCCATCCCCACGTGCCGGCTTATTGGCTTAGGGTAAACCTCTACCACGTAATATGTGAATAATTTTGCCGGATCAGTGGTACGCGCCGATACCGAGGCGGATCGCCAGTCCCAGCCCGCACAGGCAAACCAGGACGCGCAGCGCTCCCGTGGGCACTCGCCTGGCGATCTTCGGCCCGATCCAGCCGCCGAGCAGGAAACCCGCCGCCAGCGGGGGCACCAGGATCCAGCGCACCGTGCCGAAAATCGTGAAGCACAGCGCGGCCATCAAGTTGGCGAGTCCGGATACGGCGTTCTTGATGGCGTTGACCCTGATCAGCGGCTCGGCGATCATCGTGCCGAGCACGATCAGCAGCAGGACGCCGGCCGCAGCACCGAAATAGCCGACATACGCGGCGCACCCGAATAGCGCCACCTTGTGGATGAGCTTGTGTTCTTCGGTGGGCGTCAGGTTCTTCAGCCTCGGCTGCAGGAACAGCACGACCGACGCGCCGGCGATCAGCACCGGCACCGCCACGGTGAACGTGCTGGCCGGCGCCAGCAGCAAGACGGCGGCCCCCGCGAGCCCGCCGGCCGCGGTGATCGCGCCGAATTTCAGTACCCGTTCACGCTGGCCCTCGAGTTCGGGCCGGGAGCCGGCCACCGAACCGGCTCCGGTGAGTACCAGCGAGACCGTGTTGGTCATGTTCGCGGTCAGCGGCGGTACGCCGAGTGCGAGCAGCACCGGATACGTCACCAGCGACGCGATGGCCACGACCGTACTGGCGATGCCGCCGAGCGTCCCGGCGGCAAGCAGCACGACGATCTCCCAAAGTTTCATTCCTCCGCAAGAATGCCCTGCCGGGCCCGCCCGGCGCTGTGACCCGCGTCGCACTGCTTTGATCCGATATGCGCAGGCGGTTCGCGGCGGGTCTCCTTGCCCGGGGTATTCGCGCGCCGCGCCCCCCGGATGTTCGCGCCCCGCCCCCGCCCCCGCCCCCGCGCCGCGCCTGCCCCGCGCCTGCCCCGCGCCGGCCCCGGACCTGCCCCGCGCCTGCGTCGGCCCCATCGCGGGTGCGCGTCCGCCGCGGTGGAGGGCGCGTCCGCCGCGATGGCATCGTGTGCCCGATGCGCGGGCCGGCCTGCTGGCTGCGGCGCGCGTTTGTATGGTGACCGAACGCGGTGCTGTGGTCCAAGCGGGCGCGGTACGTGTCACCATGTGATAACTTCCGTCCGCTTATGTCTCAGGCTTGTCTCAGCC
Source organism: Streptosporangiaceae bacterium (assembly GCA_036490795.1). GTDB lineage: Bacteria > Actinomycetota > Actinomycetes > Streptosporangiales > Streptosporangiaceae > JAFARZ01. The sequence continues at coordinate 98 of DASXDG010000243.1, read as the reverse complement.
GACGCGGCAGCAGTAAGACAAAAGCCGCAAAACGATATGCTTCTGGGTCATGGCCATCCGGACGCTGGGCAGTCGGTATCTGCTCGATGAGCAGATCG
>DASXDG010000242.1:0-6640 GCA_036490795.1 Streptosporangiaceae bacterium | reverse complement strand
CGGGCGATCGTGATCAGCTGCCGCTCCCCGGCGCTGACGTTCGTGGCCTCGTCGTCGAGCACGGTGTCGTAGCCGTCGGGCAGCGTCCGCACGAACCGGTCCACGTACGTCGCCTTGGCCGCCTCGACGACCTGCTCGTGGGTGGCGCCGAGCGAGCCGTAGGCGATGTTCTCCTCGATGGTGCCGCCGAACAGCCAGGCGTCCTGGAGCACCATGCCGGTCAGGCCGCGCAGTTCGTCGCGGCTCATCTGCGCGATGTTGACGCCGTCGAGCAGGATCACCCCCGAGTCGATCTCGTAGAACCGCATCAGCAGGTTGACCAGCGTGGTCTTGCCCGCGCCGGTCGGGCCGACGATGGCGACGGTCTGCCCCGGCTCCACGGTCAGCGAGACGTGCTCGATCAGCGGCCGGTCCGCCAGGTACCTGAACGACACGTCGTCGAACTCGACCCGGCCGCGGACCTCGGCCGGCCTGACCGCCTCGGCCGCGTCGGGCGACTGCTCCGGCGCGTCAAGCAGCGCGAACACCCGCTCGGCGGAGGCCACGCTCGACTGCAGCAGGTTCGCCATGCTGGCGACCTGGGTCAGCGGCTGGCTGAACTGCCGCGAGTACTGGATGAAGGCGGTCACCGCGCCGAGGGTGAGCGAGCCGTTCGCGATCAGCAGGCCGCCGACGACGGCCACCAGGACGTAGTTCAGGTTCGACATGAACATCATCAGCGGCTGGATCGTGCCGGAGATGAACTGCGCCCGGGAGCTCGCCTGGTAGAGCGCCTCGTTCTGCTCGTCGAAGGCCGCCATCGCCTCCTCCCGCTGGCCGAACGCGGTCACCAGCGCGTGCCCGGTGTACATCTCCTCGATGTGGCCGTTCAGCCGGCCAGTGAACTTCCACTGGTTGATGAACTGCGGCTGCGCCCGCTTGGCGAGCTTGCGCATCGCCACCGCGGAGGCCGGCACGGTGACCAGGGCGATCAGGGCCAGTTGCCAGGACACGATGAACATCAGCGCCAGCACGCCGACAATCGTCAGCAGCGAGGTCACCAGCTGGCTCAGCGTCTGCTGGACGGACTGCTGGAGGTTGTCGATGTCGTTAGTGACCCGGCTCAGGATCTCGCCGCGGGACTGCCGGTCGAAGTAGCTCAGCGGCAGCCGGGACAGCTTCGCCTGCACCTGCTCGCGAAGCCCGAACACCGATCGCTGGACCATGGTCGCGGTCAGCCTGCCCTGGAACAACGCGCAGACGGAGGCGCCGACGTTGAGCGCGGTCACGACGCCCACGATTTGCCCCACGTGGCCGAAGTCCACGGCGCGGTGCGACTCGTAGCCGTCGAAGACGAGGTTGATCGCCTCGCCGAGCAGCCGCGGCGCGAGCACCGACATGGTGACGCTGGCGACCGCGAGGGTCAGCGCCAGGATCGTGAGCAGCCGGTACGGCCTGAGCGTGGCCAGCAGCCGTCGGCCCGATCCCTTGAAGTCCAGCGCCTTCTCGGTCGACATGCCGCTCATGAAGCGAGCGGGACCCCGCATCGAGGCCCCCGGGCCCGGCCCGCGCTCGGGCGTCGCCCGCTCCTCGTTGACTTCCGCGCTCATGCGGCCGCCTCGCTGGCGCACGGAGTCCGCATTCGCGGACGCACAGTGCTTGCTGGTTCGCTCGCAAGCTCGCTCACGCTGCGGCCTCCTGCTCAGTTAGCTGGGAGAGCACGATCTCCCGGTAGGTTTCGCTCGACTCCATCAGCTCGGCGTGGGTGCCGCGGGCCACGATCCGGCCGGCGTCCAGCACCAGGATCTGGTCGGCGTGCCTGATCGTGGCGACCCGCTGGGCGACGATGACCATGGTCGCGTCGGTGACCTGAGTCGCCAGGGCCGATCGCAGTCGCGCGTCGGTCGCGTAGTCGAGCGCGGAGAACGAGTCGTCGAACAGGTAGATCCGCGGCTTGTGCACTAGCGCGCGGGCGATCGCCAGGCGCTGCCGCTGGCCGCCGGACACGTTCGTGCCGCCCTGCGCGATCGGCGAGTTCAGCCCGTCCGGCATCCGCTCCACGAAGTCGCGGGCCTGGGCGATCTCGAGCGCGCGCCACAGGTCCTCGTCGGTCGCCTGCTGGTTGCCGTACCGCAGGTTCGTCGCCACGGTGCCGGAGAACAGGTACGGCTTCTGCGGCACCAGCCCGACGGCCGCCGACAGCTGAGCCGGGTCGAGTTCCCGCACGTCCACGCCGCCCACCAGCAGTGACCCGCCCGTCACGTCGAGCAGCCTCGGTATCAGGTTGACGAGGGTGGTCTTGCCGCTGCCGGTGCCGCCGATGATCGCCGTGGTCCGGCCGGGCAGCGAGGCCAGGGTGATGTCGTGCAGTACCGGCTGCTCCGCACCGGGAAAGCGGAACTCGACGTTCCGGAGCTCAAGCCGGCCGGGCTCCGGGCCCGCCGGCAGCGGGGTAACCGGCGCGGACACGCCCGGCTCGGTATCGATCACCTCCATGATCCGCTCCGCGCTGACCTCGGCCCGCGGCACGAGCATGAACATGAACGTCGCCATCATCACCGCCGTCAGGATCTGCGCCAGATAGGTGATGAACGCGGTCAGCGACCCGATCTGCATGGTGCCGTCCGCGACCAGGTGTCCGCCGAACCAGACCACGGCAGTGGTGGACAGGTTCAGCACCAGCAGCACCGAGGGGAACATCAGCGCCATCAGCTTGCCGGCCCCCAGCGAGACGTCGAACAGCTGGGTGCTCGCGCGGTCGAACCGCTCCCGCTCTTGCGGGTCGCGCACGAACGCGCGGATGACCCGGACGCCCGTGATCTGCTCGCGCAGCACCCCGTTGATGCCGTCCAGCCGCTCCTGCATCTGCCGGAACAGCGGCCGCATCCGGGAGATGATCAGCGCGAGCATGACGGCGAGCACCGGCACCGCGACAAGCAGCAGCGACGACAGCGGCACGTTCTGGTTCAGCGCCAGGATGATCCCGCCCACGCACATGATCGGCGCGGACAGCAGCAGGGTGAACGTCATGATCGCCAGCATCTGGACCTGCTGGACGTCATTGGTGGTCCTGGTGATCAGCGACGCGGTGCCGAGGTGGTTCACCTCCCGGTCGGAGAACATCAGCACCCGGCGGAAGACCCCTTGCCTGACATCGCGGCCGAGAGCCATCGCGACCTGGGCGCCGAAGTAGATCGCGCCGATGGCGCAGATGATCTGCGCGAGGGTGATCGCCAGCATCACGCCGCCGGTCGTCAGGATGTAGTGCGTGTTGTGGAAGATCACGCCGTTGTCGATGATGTCCGCGTTCAGCGTCGGCAGGTACAGCGTGGCCAGCGTCTGCGCGAGCTGCAGCACCAGCAGGAACGCGAGCGGCTTGCGGTACTGGCGCAGGTAGGTGCGCAACAGGCGGATCAGCACAGGACTCTCTCATCCTCCGTCAGGACATCGGGCGGGCAGGATTTACCCGGGCGCGGCACGCGGCACCGCGGACGCGGCCGCCACAAGGGACAGCGCCGGATCCGCGATAGGTCACCCGCGAGGTACACCTGCGGGCAACCGCCACCAGAACACAAGGGTAGGCCCATGTTCCGCCTGCTCCACCGCAATATCCGCGCTGGAAGCGGCACTGCCGTGGCCAGGGGCCGACGTAGACGAGCCCAAGCTACCGCTATCGCAGGCAAGGAGGCCGCGATGAGCCTTCCCAAGATCGCCACGCGTGAGGAATGGCTTGCCGCTTCGACGGCCCAGACGGCAGGGTGCGCCTCATCGGCATCTTCGAGGACCGGTCCCAGCTCATCATCTACCACTTCATGTTCCACCCGGAGTGGGAGGACGGTTGCCCAAGCTGCACCGCCGGCACCCACGAGCTGTCGCGCGGTTTCATGGAGCACCTTCACGTCAGGGACACCAGCTACGCGATGGTGTCCCGGGCGCCGCTGCCCAAGCTCCAGCGCTGGAAAGCCAGCAAGGGGTGGCATCTGCCCTGGTACTCGTCCTTCGGGTCGGACTTCAACTTCGACTTCGGTGTCACGATCGACGCCGCTCGCGGCTTCGGGGAGTACAACTACCGCTCACTTGACGAGTACGCCGCCACGGGCCAGGAGAGTATGAAGACCGCCGACCAGCCATCCGACATGCCCGGCCGGAGCCTCACCGCCCTCGGGCGGCAAGAGGAGTGGGAGCAGCCCGCGGGCCGCAGCGAGTCCGCCAGGTCGGCCACTCCCGACTTCGCATCGTGAGTTCCGCAAAACTCGCAAGTCACCGGGCGCGCTTGACCTCAACAGCAGTTGAGGTTCTACCCTCACCCTAATGAGCACGGATGCGGACAGGGCCCCCACGCCGCCGGCCAGCCTGGCAGGCGGGATATGGACGCAGGCGCAGCGCCCGCTGACGGTCGGCCTGGTGCTCGCGGTTACCTTCGTCGCGTTCGAGGCGCTCGCCGTCGCCACCATCTTGCCGGTGATCGGTCGCCAGCTGGGAGATCTCCGTCTCTACGGGTGGGTGTTCAGCGCTTTCCTGCTGGCGAGCCTGATCGGGATCGTGCTAGCCGGAACGCTGGCCGACCGCGTGCCGCTCGGGCGGCCGATGCTCGTCGGCCTTGCCCTGTTCTCCGTTGGCCTGATTATCGGGGGGACCGCGCAGGACATGGTGGTTCTCGTGGCGGGCAGGGCGGTCCAGGGCCTTGGCGCCGGGGTCGTGCCCGCGGTGGCCTACGTGGCGATCTCCCGGTGCTACGCCGAGCAGTCCCGGCCGAGAATGTTCGCCGTACTTTCCACCGCGTGGGTGGTGCCCGGCCTGATCGGCCCAGGTATCGCCGCCCTCGTGGCCGCGGCAGTCGGCTGGCGCTGGGTATTCCTTGGCCTGCTGCCGCTGGTGATCGCGGCTGGGGTGCTTGTCGTGCTGGCCCTGCGGCACGTCCCGCCGCCAGCGAGCCCGGGAACGGCCGCGGTGCCGTACCTGGCCGCGCTGGGCGTGGCCGCCGGCGCCGGCACGGCGCTGGCGTCGCTCAGTTCCGGCGTCGCGCCCGTGGCCGCTGCGGGCGGTGTCGCCGGCGGCGCCCTTCTCGCTGTCTCGATGCGCCGCCTGACACCTCCCCGGTACCTCTCCGCACGGCCAGGGCTATCCGTCACCATCCTCAGCCGGTCGCTGCTGACGTGCTGCTTCTTCGCTGGCGACGCATATGTCCCGTATGCGATCGTAACCGTCCGGCATGCCCCGACCACGCTGGCGGCGCTCGCGCTCACGGCGTCGACCCTTGCGTGGACGGCCGGATCGTGGGTGCAGGCCCGCTGCATCGCCCGGTGGGGTCCGCGCCGACTAGTCCGGCCTGGCGAGTGCCTGGTCGCCATTGGCCTCGGCGCGATGTGCGTCGTGCTCTTGCCGTCGGTGCCTGCCGCGCTGGCCGTCGTGGCCTGGGCGCTAGCCGGTGCGGGGATCGGCACTGCCTACGCGCCGCTGTCGGTCACCACACTCAACCTCGCCGCGGCGGGCGAGGAGGGCCGGGCAACTTCGGCTCTTCAGCTCTGCGACGTCCTCGGTCAGGCCCTCGGCACCGGAGTGGCGGGGGCCATCGTGGCCGCCGCTTCCCGGATAGGGCACGGCCCCGCGGTCGCGCTTGCGTTCTCTTTTGCCATCGCGGTCGCTCTTACCGGGGTCATCGTCGGAGCGTGGCTTCCTGGTCAGCTAGACGCCGGGTGAGCCGCTGTCAGGGCCAGCCTGGAGTCGTGATGACGTGGCTGGAAAAAGAGTTGGCCGGTGTCGCGTCGGCCTGGTAGCTTGCAGTCGACCGTGACGCTGTCTGAGGAGGTGAGACCCATGAACGCTGTACCGGTGTGGGTGCTCTCCTTTCCCGTCACGGTCGGGCGGTTGACGTAGGTATCGCCGGGAGCGCCTCGGTAACAAGGCACTCCTGGAAGGCGAAACCTATGGTTCACAATGTTGCCCTGGTTCTCGGTGGTGGCGGGGCTGCCGGGCAAGCGTGGCAGATCGGTGTCATCGCGGGCCTGGCCGAGGCTGGTCTCGACCTGACCGCGGCTGCCGATCTGGTGATCGGCACCTCGTCCGGTTCCACCACGGCAGCGCAGGTGCGCAGCGGTACACCGCCGGCCGAGCTATTGGCCTCGGTGCTGTCCCCGCCGGCTCAGCCGGCCGGGCAGAAACGCGAACAGCCGCCGTCCCTGCCAAGGGCCACGGCGTTCGAGCGGATGAGGGCCATCGGCGCCGCCGCCACCTCGGCCGCCGGCCTGCAACGGGCGATGGGCGCGTTCGGGCTGGAGAGCGACGCCGTACTCGCACCCGGGGCGGGACCGCGGCGCGCGATGGTCGCCGCCCGGTTGCCTGGCGCGCAGTGGCCGGGCCGGCCGATGATCGTGGTGGCCGTCAACGCGCATACCGGCGAGCTGGCCGCGTTCGACCGCGATTCGGGCGTCGACCTGGTGGACGCGGTCACCGCGAGCACCGCGCTGCCCGGCCTGACCGCCACGCACAGCATCAACGGCACCCGCTACATCAACGGCGGCGTGCGCTCCGCCGAGAACGCCGACCTTGCCTCGGGCTATGCGAACGTCGTGGTGCTCTCGCCGTTCGGCGGACGGGACCGGACACCACCGGAACGGGGCGCGGACCCGGCAGGCCAGTTCGAGGGCCTGCGCCGGTTTCC
>DASXDG010000241.1:0-9618 GCA_036490795.1 Streptosporangiaceae bacterium | reverse complement strand
GGCTCGGTGCGGTGGTGCACATCGACGACGTGGAAACCGATACGGGCGGACCGGTGCCGCTGCGGAGCGCGGCGATGGCGGCGTCGTCATCGGAAAACCTGGCGCCGGGCAGCGTCGTGGTATCCGCCGCGGTAGTCCTAGGGTTCGCCATCGGCGATGACTAGAACCACGACGTTCACGCCACGCTCTGACCCGGCCAGAATCGCGTGCCGAGGCCCGCTACGCGGTCTGGCGGTTCGGCTGATTGCAGCGATCAACGCGGTAATTCCGTCCAGCGCGGTAAAAAACCATGCTGTGAGCAGGTATTTTCTCCGTGAAAGAGCGATCTTCCGCGTTGTGTGGCCGCGCGGGCCTCTGACTGCGGCTCGTGTGCACTGAGCGATGCAAGTGGTTTATGGGTCAGCAGGGGCAGACTGAGTGGGGAGCCGCGTGGGGGTTGCGCGGGGGCGCGGCGATGCTTGCGGCAATCGGGGGGCGCGATCCAGCGGGGCCAGGAGATACCTGAACGGGCAGGTCACGCAAAGTGCCGTGCCGTGTGCGAAGAGGTCGGCGCAATATGCCAGCTGGACTATTGCCTGCCTTCTAAGGCACCTTTGTACTCGTGCGTCTGCTTCGCTTGCCGGCTCGTGTGACTGAGCACCGTCTTGCCGTGCGTCCGACCCGCCTGCCGGTGCTCGCCACCGTGGGGGTGCTGGCCGTGGCGGGCACAATGACCGGGCTCATGATCACGACCGGGCCGTCGGCAGCGCCCGCACAGCACCTGGCGGCACAGCACTTGGCGGCACAGCACCTGGCGGCGCGGGCCGTGGCGGCAGGAAGCACCCCCCAGGCGGTGCACAACCCGGTCGCGCCGCTCGGGCAGCTGCACCAGGCGAGCTTGCTGATCGTCGCCCCGGGTAGCCTCTCCGCGCGGTTCGTCGCGCGGGTCTCCCGGCAGTCCGGCGTGGCGGGCACCGAGCCGATCGACGCGGCCCGGATGGAGATCAACGGCGCGGATACCGCCGTCGTGGGCGTCGACCCGTCCACGTTCCGCGGCTACACGCCCGCCGCCACCGCGCAGTCCGACGCGTTCTGGCAGGGAGTGGCGGACGCGGGCGTCGCCGTCGCGAGTTCGGCGGACGTGCTTGGCAAGCTGACATTGGGCAGCACGCTCACGGTTTCGGGGCGGCAGCAGGAACAGCTGCGGCTGACCGGCCTAGGCTCGCTGGGCATCAACGGCGTCGGCGCGGTGGTCTCCGACACGGTCGCCAGTTCGCTCGGCATGCCAGCCGGCAACGGGCTGATCGTCAGCGTCCACGGCAACCTGACCTCGGTCATGACCCGGATAAACGCCATGCTCCCTCCGGGAGCGGCCGCCGCCCCGCTGGTCAGCTGGGTGACCAGCGCCCCGGGAAGCGGCGTGCGCGCGGACGGCAGCGCAAGCACCCAGAACCAGATCAGCACCATGCTCCGGGCCGCGCTCAGCCGTCGCGGCATGCCGTATGTATGGGGTGCGGCAGGTCCGCAGGAGTTCGACTGCTCCGGCCTGGTCCAGTGGTCGTTCGCCCAGGCCGGGATCTCCGTGCCCAGGGTGGCCGACGATCAGGCGCTGACCGGGCCGGCCGTTCCGGTGAGTCAGCTCGAGCCGGGTGACCTGCTCTTCTACCGAACCGAGCCGTCCAGGCCCGGCTACATCTCGCACGTCGCCATCTACCTCGGCAACGGCTGGATGATCCAGGCGCCGCAGACCGGCATGAACGTCGAGGTGGTGCCCGTGGACGTGGGCTCGGAGTACGCCGGTGCCGTCCAGGTCAGTCCGACGCTGGCCGGCTCGCTCGCCTCGCTCATGTCGTGAGCGCACGGACTTGAACTAACGCATTTGGCTAAAGCAAAATCGTTCGTAACGTGCGTATTTCCCATCTGCTTTCAGCGGCCATGAGCGGGGCCGCGCTAGGAGGATCAATGCCGGACTGGGCGGTCGTCGGGCTCGACAACGGCGGGACAGCGAACAACGGGACGGTGCTCGACGCCGACGGTCACTTCCGTATCGATCGGCTCGCAGAGGTGCCGAGCCTGGTGCGTGAAGGCCCGGAGAAGGCGCTCCAGGCGCTGACCGACGCGGTCGAGTATGTGCTCACGCTCACCGGGACCTCGCTGGCGAGCGTCAAGGCCATCGGCCTGGACACGCCAGGCCCGGCGAGCGCCGACGGCGTTATCTCCGCCAAGGGCGCGACGAACTTCGGTGACGCCGGCTGGGGCGGCTTCGACATCCGCACCGCGCTGGAGGGCCGGATCGGCATCCCGGTCATCTACAACAACGACGGCAACGCGGCCGCGCTGTACGCGCACCACGTGCGGTACGGCAGTGCCTCGGCCGGTCACGGCTCGGTGTCCGCGATCGTCGGCACCGGGCTCGGCGGCGGGATCGTCGAGGGCGGTCAGGTCGTCAAGGGCGCGGCGGGAATGGCCGGCGAACTCGGGCACATCAACATCCCGCTCGACGGCCTGCTGGACGAGGGGCAGTCCTTGCCGTGGTGCAACTGCGGCCTGTCCGGCGATGTGGAGAGCTTCGCCTCGCTCACCGGCATCCAGAACAACCTGCTGCCTTACTGGCTGAGCAAGTATCCAGGGCACGACCTGACCGGCGAGCCGATAGGCGTCGCGGCCAAGAAGGTGCGCGGGTACGCCGAGAACGGCGACCCGATGGCGCTGGCCATCTTCGGCCAGCAGGCGATGGCGCTCGGCAGGCTGTTCAGCATCGCGGCGATGTTCCTCGACCCCGACGTGTACTTCCTCGGCGGTGGCGTGGTGGAGGCGGCGCCGCACTTCCGCGACTGGTTCCTCGACACGGTGCGGGCAAACACCTCGCTGCGCGAGGAACAGGCGCGGGTGGCGGAGATCGCCCTGGTTCCCGACCTCGACATGGCCGGCGCCCGCGGGTCCGCCGTCGCCGCCAGGGACTGGGTACAGCGCCAGGGGCACCAAGTACCACTGCTGTTATGGGATAAATCAGTCCCTGGCAGGCGGGATCACAACGACCATCGTGAACCGAGCCGGCTCGTCACCGCTATTGCCGTAGCGGTGCCGCAGGCTGCCGGGAAACCTGGCGCACTGCCCGGCCGGCACGGAATGTCGCTCGCCGCCGACCGTGACGGTCAGCACGCCGGACTCCACCCACACCATCTCGCGGGTGCCAGGAACGTGGGCCTCGCCGCCGAATGACTCGCCAGGCATCAGGTCCCAGTGCCACAGCTCGGCGCCCCAGGGCGGATCGGTGGCGCCGAGGATCGTGCCGGCGCCGCCGGATTCACCCTGCCAGAGCACGCGCGACGTGTCGCCGACCTGCACGGTGGGTGCCGCGCTGACGTCGATGAGCAGCGTGGCGGGTACGCCGAAGGCGTCGCTGAGCCGCGCCAGCGTGGCGAGATTCGGGTTGGACCGGCCCTGCTCAAGCGCCACCAGCACGCCCTTGCTCACCCCGGAACGCGCGGCAAGCTGATCCAGCGACCAGCCGTGCTCGGCACGCAGCGCCTTCACCGTGCGCGCCACCGCGCTCGACAAAGAGTTCTCGGGCATAACTCGCTTTCCGCCGCACCTGGCCGGTCGGTAGACTGTACTACGCATAACAACATTCCGACCGACCTCCCTCCGGAAGGACGATCAGTGCTCATCCTCGCACTCGCCGCCGCGATGCTGTACGGGATCGCGGACTTCCTGGGCGGCGTCGCCGCGCGCCGCGCCGGTCCCTTCGCGGTCATCACGTTGACCGTGCCGGCCGGTGCGCTCGTCGTGCTCGCCGCCATCGGGGCGATCGGGCTGTTCCATGGCGGCTCGCTGGTGGCGTTCGGCGGCTGGGGCGGGGCCGTCTGGGCAATGGCCGGTGGCTTGGCGGGCACGATCGGGCTGCTCGCGTTCTACACCGGGTTCGCCAGCGCGCCGATGAGCGTGGTGGCGCCGGTATCCGCCCTGGTCTCGACCGTGCTGCCGGTCGGCGTCGCGATGGCGGACGGCGAGCGGCCAACCGTTTGGGTCATCGCCGGCGCACTGATCTGCCTGACCGCGATCATCTTGGTCAGTGCCGAGAAAAGGGCCGAACCGGATGCGGCGAGCTCGGCGCACAAGCTGCGCGGGCTCGGCTACGGTATCGCGGCGGGCGCCGCGTTCGGCCTGTTCTTCGTGTTCCTCAAGAACGCCGGTCACGAATCCGTACTGTGGCCGGTCGCGATACAGCGCCTGACTGGTACCGTCGTGGCGCTCGCTGCCTTCGCGATTGTCAGGGCACGGCAGCATTCTGCCAAGGGGGGCGTGATCAGCAAGCAGGTCTTGTGCATCGCGCTCACGTCGGGGGTGCTGGACTCGATGGCGAACCTCTGTTACGTACTCGCCACCCGGATGGGCATGTTCGGTCTCGCCGTGGTGATCACGTCGCTGTACCCAGGCGCCACCGTACTGCTGGCCAGGTTCGTGCTGCGCGAACGCATGCGCACCGTGCAGCAGGTCGGCCTCGTCCTCGCCGCCGCGGGAGTGATCCTCGTGTCGGTCTAAGACGAGCTAGTCGTCCTCGTCCTTGCCCTTGAAGATCAGCCCGCACACCTCGAGGTAGAGCTGCTCGGGGTAAGGCAGGTAATCCACGATGCGCAGCGCCTGATCCTGACCGGCGGACTCGAGGATGAACTGGCCGTACCCGAGGAGGCGGCCTAGCGTCGACCGCTGGAAGCTCATATCGGTCACCTTCGCGAGCGGCATCATGTTCACCTTGCGTGTGATGATGCCGCTCGCCAGCAGCATGCGCTGCGACGTGACGACGAAGTAGTTCACCGACCACTCGAAGACCTTCATCACCAGCCGCACCAGCAGCACGAGCCACAACAGCCAGATCACCAGGATCACGATGTTGTTGCCGTGAGCAACGGTGTCGCTGAGGAAGCCGGCCACAGCAAGACCAATGAGCGCCTCAACGATGCGCCTGATCAGGACGGCAGGATGCTGGCGCACCGTGATGACCTGACGCTCGTGGGGCAGGAGATACTTGTTAACCGAGGTCGGGACGGTGTCGCTGCTCGGGACAAGCCTCATCGCGCCTCAGGTCTTAGATCGATGAAACAAAGTGCGAGAAACCGCTCGCCGTCGACGACAGGAAGTTGCCGATGTTCGTGACGAGGTGGGCGGCACTAGTGGGTTCTTTCACGATCCACCAAACTACGAAGGCGACCGCCGCATAACCCAGAATCGTCTTGAGGTTCACGTCGCCTCCCTGGTTGCCCAGAGTTGTTCTGTCATCTGTAGACCCTATGGTAGCGCGCGCGGATTTCGGGACCAACGTTTAGACGGACAGTCTTTGCTTTAGGCGTCGGCCTCAGTATGCCCCCGTGTCCGTCCCAGTATGCACGATCTGGGGCAAGCGCTTAAGTCGGCCACGCCGACACACCGGTAAGTTTCCCGCACGCACCCGGCGATTCTGCTGCACCGCCTGACACCTATCTGACAGCATTCCACCGTGCAGCGCATGCTGGTGGGGTGGCGATGAACGACGCGAACGAGACGGACTTCGCAGTGATCGTGTACCGCGAAGAAGATCAGTGGGAAGCCGACGCGCTGCCCACTGCTGTCACCAGCGATCTTGACGCGTTCGTGCGCGCGCTGCGGCAGCAGCCGAGCATCGGCGGCACGATCGGGTTCGCCGGCGTCGGCGACGACTTCTTTCTCGCCGTGCGTATCTTCGGCGAGGACGTGTCGTTGTTTCTCTCCGACCTGACCGCGGCGGTCGACTACGACCTGGCCCGCCAAGTCCTCGAGGCACTCGACATTCCGGTACCCGGCGACGACGAACTCGACCAGGTGCTGCCCGCCGGTGACATGTCCGTCTTCGCCGACCTCGGTCTCGACGAGATGGAACTCGGTGCCATGTCGGCCGACCTCGACCTGTACCCCGAAGACGCGGTGGCAGGCATCGCCGACCGGCTCGGCTTCGGTTCCGCGATGGACCGCGCGCTCGACATCGCGCTCGGCCCGTAGAGACAGTGACCAGCGGGACCGCGCCGACAGGGTATGGCGCTAGCTTCGAGTCGGCCATGCGGCTGGCGCTCGATGAGGCCCGCCGTGCATTGCCCGGTGATGTACCGGTCGGCGCCGTCGTCGTGGACGACGCGGGCGCCGTGATCGCCACCGGACACAACCGGCGTGAGCGGGACCACGATCCGACGGCTCACGCCGAACTCATCGCGATCAGGGGAGCGGCCGCCGCTCTCGGCGCCTGGCGGCTGACCGGCCTGACCTTGGTGGTGACGCTCGAACCATGCACGATGTGCGCTGGCGCCGTCACGTTGAGCAGGCTCGGCCGGCTCGTTTACGGCGCGGAAGATGCCAAGGCCGGCGCGGTCGGATCGCTGCGGGACGTGGTCAGGGATCGACGGCTCAACCACGTACCCGAGGTGATCGGCGGGGTTCTGGCAGAAGATTGCGGCGAACTGCTGCGGGAGTTCTTCACGGCCCGGCGTTTCGGGTAAGCTCAGCCACGGTGGAGTCGCCTAGTGGCCGAGGGCGCACGCCTCGAAAGCGTGTGAGGGGGCAACCCCTCCGTGGGTTCAAATCCCACCTCCACCGCCCGGCGGGGGCAGCCTTTAGCATGCTCACGCGTTCCTGAGCGTCTCCCCGGACCGTCCAGCAAGGACGGTCCGCGCAGACTCTGTGCTCCGTGGAACCCGAAGTCCCCTTCCGCCCGTTGACATGACGGTGCGGTGTGGCGCGTTGCCATGCGGGGCACATCACCGTCGGTGACCGGACCGCGATAGGAGAGCTGAGTGCTAGAGCCGCAGGGAACTGGGTTTTTCCTGATTCTCATCGTGGCGTTCGGCGCACTGCTGTTCTGGGTCGCGGTCTCGAAGCAGGTCGTGTTCCGGGTATTCGCTGCCTGCTTGGCTTTCATTCCCGCAATGGCGTTCGGTATCGCAGCAGTCAATAAGTATTACGACTACTACCCGACGTGGGGCGCGATGCTCGACGATCTGAGCGGTAGCGGCGGACTTCCCAACTACGAGCAGGCGGGCGTCGGCACCGGGGGAGGCAAGAAACTGCAGCAGGACCTCAACCGGGACACGAACGCCACCGAGGACGCCGAAGTCGGTACCACCTTCGCCACCATGATCACCGGGCCGAAGACGCACATCACCAGGCAGGTGATCATCTACCTGCCGCCGCAGTACTTCCAGGCCGCGTACAAGCACTACAAGTTCCCGGCCATCGAGCTGCTGCACGGCTCGCCGGGGTCGCCGATCGCATGGATCGACGTCCTCGACGTCGAGGCCACCTACCTCGGCCTGCTGGCCGACGGCGAGGCCAAGCCCGCGGTCCTGGTCATGCCGGACACCGACGGCGGCGAGAGGTACTCGCTGCAGTGCCTGAACAACCCCGGCGGCATCCAGGACATGACGTACATCGCCAAAGAGGTGCCGGAGATGGTGGTGCGCACGATTCCGCGGGTGCAGTCGCCCGGCCGTGCGTGGGGGGTGGCCGGTTACTCAGAAGGCGGCTACTGCGCCGCCAACATCGCGCTCAACGAGCCAGGCAACTTCGGCTACGCCGGCGTGCTCAGCGGCTACTTCTACCCGCTGACCAGCCAGGTGCCCGAGGGCAACAAGGCGAACGGCAAGCCGGTCCGGGTGAACGTCTTCGCCGGCAACGCGGCGCTCAAGCTGCGGAACACGCCGTCCGAGTACATCCTGCACGTACCGCCTGGCGACGAACTCCCGCAGTTCTGGATGGCAGCCGGCAGCGACGACCAGGGTGACGTCCAGGCCGCGGAGCAGTTCCGCCAGGAGGTGGCCCTGCGTCAGCTGAACGTGACGCTCGATCTGATCCCCGGCGGGCACACCGGCAAGGTGTGGCGGGCCGCGCTGGAGCCGATGCTCTTGTGGATGACACCGCAGCTGGCCGAGGCCGCCGCGAACGCGGACGCGGCGGCGGCGAAGCACAAGACGCAGCACACGCCGGCCCGCGCCACCAAGTCCGGTAAGCCGGCGCCGGGCCCGACGCACTCGGCTCCGCCCGCCCGCAAGCCCAAGAGCTAGCTAGAGCCCACGGCGGTCCAGGTGACCGTCATCGTCCAGGACGTGGAGTGGTCGTTCCAGGACTTCGGCCCGGTCAGCAGCAGGCCTTCGTGCTGTGCCTGGTTCTTGAACTCCTGCGGAGTGGCCGCGCAGCCGCCGTGGCTGTCGAATTCCTTGTCACAGGCCGGCGTGGCGGTCAGCACCTCGGCGTTCTCCACCGCTTCGGCGAAGTTCATCACCATGTACTGGTCGTTCCCCGGCAGGCCCTGCACGCCCGTGCAGGCGCTCTGGCCCTGCGGGCTTCCCGGCGGGCTGCACAGGGTCCATCCGGTGCCGTTGTCGGCGGGGGCGGCGCCGGAGCCGCTCACGTACACCGAGCCGGGGATACCGGTGTAGGTGACCGTGATCGGGAACGACTCGTTGACGCCGATCGTCCCCACCGTGCAGCTCCCGTTGGGGTAGCCCAGGGTGTTCCCGGCGGAGTTCGTGTAGCCGGAACCGCCGGAGCAATTTCCGTACGTCACCGATCCCGGTGACACGGTGACCGAGCGGATCGTCGGCACGACCTTGAGGTGCGCGGTGGTCGACCCGCTGCCACCGGCCACCGGCGCGGCTTGACCGTCGCTGCTCGGCGAGTGCCTGCTGAAGATCAGCAAGACGACGACGAGCCCGGCGATGATGAGGATGGCGCTACGCCCCAAAACGGCCTCCTTGACGATCTATTCGGACCCGCAGCCCGAGGCGCTTGCAGATGAGAACTCCGGCGCCCGCCACGATCAGCGCGACGAGCGTCCACAGCTTCCAGGCCGGGAACCCGCCCGGTGGAGCCGCGGTGATGCGGAAGTCCAGCCCGGTCGCGGCGGCCGCGCCGAACCTGACATCACCGCCGCCGGCCGGCGGGGTGCCAGTGACGACGATGTCACTGGAGTAACTGCCCGGCTTGGCGTCCGCGGGCGGGACCAGTTCCAGCGGTATCTCCGCCGACTGGCCGGCCGCCACCGAGGAGCCATGAGTCCACGAGCTCTGGATCCATGACCCGGGCACCGACTGGCCGCCGCCCGCGTGCAGCCGTTCGACCCGCATGGTCAGCGTCTCGGTCTGGGTGCCGGTGTTCACCACGTACACCGTCGGCAGCAGGTAACTGCCGCCGGGGTGCGCGGTACCGCTGAGTCGCACCGGGTCGGCCTGGATGCCGACCCCGACGCTGGCGTTCGCGGCCGGCGCTGCCCACAAACCGAGCAGGACCGCCGCGAGCACCAAGCGCGCGAAAGCTCGCATAAACAAAATGTAATGAACTGCTGACCGGGGTCAACCATGCAGGTCAGAAGATCGGATTAGCGCCCTCGATTTTTGGTGCCGGGTTTGGTGCCGGGTTTGGTGGTGCGGTTGCGGGGTTGCGGGTGGTGCGGCCCTTGACGTGGGCGGGGGCGCCCTTTAGGGGGGCGGACCCCGGCTTGGGCGGGGCAGGTGGGGTCTGAGGTGTTGATGTGGTGGTCGTGGCGGTTGGGTTAGCGTCCCGAGGGATTAACGCGGCAAATATTTCCAGCACGGTAGAAAACGTTGCTGTGAGCAGGTATTTCTCCCGCGTTGAACA
>DASXDG010000240.1:0-7642 GCA_036490795.1 Streptosporangiaceae bacterium | reverse complement strand
TGTGGCTGCTGCCCTCCCGCGAGAACCCGTAAGGCAGCCGGCCCGCAGCTGCGAGCGCGGGCTGACCGCACCGGGATCAGAAGCCGTGGACGATGGGGTGGTTGCCATGCCACCACAGCAGCACCACCTTGCCGACGATGCTCGTGCCCTTGATCGGACCCCAGAACCGGCTGTCGCACGAGTCGTTGCGGTGGTCGCCCAGCATGTAGAACTCGCCTGGCGGTACCCGGTAAGGATGCCGCGGGCTGGCTATCGACGGCCACAGCGGGTCGACGGGCGGCAGGTAGGGCTCGGCGAGCGGCCGCCCGTTCACGTAGATGTGGTTGCCCGACGAATAGATGGTCTGCCCTGGCAGCGCGATGACGCGCTTGACCAGGTCCTCATCGGGAGGGCCGGGGCAGTCGTCAAGCGGAGGGTGGCTGAACACCACGATGTCGCCTTCGTGCAGGTCACGCCAGTTGAAGAGCGCCTTCTGAACCACGATGCGGTCGCCCACGCCGAGCGTGGGCTCCATGGACCCCGAGGGGATCTTGAAGCCTTCGAACGCGAACGCGTCTACCGTGCCAGTCAGCAGCACGGAAACGGCGACCAGGACGGCCGTCTCGATCACCATCCGCTTCCACCGCCACCGCCGCTTGGGGCTGGCACCGGCCGGGGCCGCGCTAACAGGTCTGGTCATGCCCGGCCTTCCCGATCCTTACCCGCGGACGGCCCGTGCCGGGCGTATCCCGTACGTGCCCGGGCTGGCAATTTCCGTGTTCGCCCGTCCTGCCAGGGCTGGCTGCCCTGGCCGGCGCCGCCGACGCCAGCAGCCCCGCCGACAGGCCCAGCGAACAGGCCGCGATCAGCAGAGCGCAGGCAACCCTGCTCAGCCGCCGGCCGGGGCGCGGCACGAGCCACGCCCGCGAGGCACCCGCCAGGTAGCTCAGGAAGATCGACCACGGCGAGGTCCCGTCCCTGATGAGCAGGGCCGCCAGTTCGGCGGCCTCGGCGCCGTGCCGCTGCCGCCATCGCGCCGGGTAGCACCGCAGTGCGACCCCGACCAGCCGTGGCACCCCGGGATCGCCCATCAGATGCCGCCCAGCCGCAGCCGTAGCCGTCCGGCCGCGCTGACTCGCTCGAGCGCGTCGAGGTGCACGCGCAGGGCCGCCGCCCCCGGCGCTGTGATGCGGTACGGATGGCGCCGGTCATCGGCCGGCAGCGACTCGATCAGGTCGAGCCGCTCGAGCCGGTCCAGCGCACCGTAGAGCGTGCCGGGCCCGAGCTCTACGCCGGCCAGCTCCTTGATGTCCTGGATCAACGCGTATCCATGCTTGGGGCCGTCGGCAAGGCTGATCAGGATCAGCACCGATGCCTCACCGGCCCGGCGCAGCACGTCCTGCCCGGAACTGTCATTACCTCTGTTCACAGCCAGCCGCCCTCCTAGTACGTCGACCAATATATCAGTCAACGTAATAGTCACGCCGGTGATCGGGGAGCGGGACACGAATTCGGCCCGCCCGCCTCATCCTCGCGGTTCAGCGGGCGTCCGCACCGCGCCGCGGGTAACGCGGTGCAGGTACTCCTCCCGGTTGAGCGGGTTGTCGTCGGTACGCGGCCGGAGCGGCGCAGCGCCGCGGACCGGCTCGTAGTGGTCGAAGGTCGATTCCAGGACGCCTTCACCGCTGGTCAGCGACGGGATCTGCTGCCGCAGTCCGTGCAGCCGGGCGACCGGGATGTCTCCTTCGAGGACGCACCAGGCGTCCTTGGTGGCGGTTACCTGGGAGACCGCGTTCAGCTTCGCGAGCACCGGCAGCAGCACGTTGAGCGTGTCGGCGGGTGTGTCCAGGCTGAACCGGTGCACCGGCTCGCACACGACAGTGCCTGCTCGCCGCAGGGCCTGCATGACCACGAGCGGGGTGAGCTTGCGGAAGTCCTGCGGCGAGCTGAGCGGGCCTCGCGTCGACGGCGGCCCGTCGGCGATGCTGTACTGAGAGCGGATCAGGGACACCGTGCAGTCGGTAACCTGCCAGCCGAACAGGCCCTGGCGCAGCGTGTGCGTGATGTACTGCTCCATCGCGGCGGCGAAGCTCTCCATGTTCTTGTAGATGTACAGCGGCACGGACTGGTGGCCGACCTCGAGCCGGAACGCGATGCCCGAGCCCTCGGCGGCCGGGGCTACGCGGATTCCGAGCGTGGCGAGGAACGGATTCTCCGGAGTGTGCATGATCTCCTCCGCCGTGCCCGTGCCGACGGGGCGCTCGACGCAGATCGGCGTGGTCTGGCTGAAGCCGGCCTTCAGTCCGTAGTCGCTCGCCAGGGTCGCCTCGATCACCTGCTTCTGCACCTCGCCGTACAGCGAGAGGTAGATCTCATGCCGGATGTCGTCCTGCCGGACGTTGATCAGCGGATCCTGCTCGGCAAGCTGCGTCAGGGCGGCGTGCAGCCGCGTCCTGGCGCGCGGGTCGACGGCCACGACCGCCGTTTCCAGCGTGGGCGGCGCGAAGTGGTGCTGGGCGGCACCGTCCGGCGCTGTCCCGATCACGTCGCCGACCTGGATCTCCGCCAGGCCGGACAGCCTGGCGATCTGTCCCGCGGTCACGCGGTCGCGGCGGACCTCCGCGCCGTCGGCGAAGACGCTGATCGCGGTCACCTTGCCCTCGTGCTCGTGACGCTGACCGGTACCGAACCGCACCCGGTCCCGTACCGAGACTGTCCCGGAGAACAGCCGGGCATAGGCGATCTTCTCGCCGGCGGGTCCGCGCTCGACCTTGAAGACACGGCCGCTGACTGGCCCGGCGGGGTCTGCGTCCGCCACGGGCAGCAGGCCGGTCAGTCCTTGCCGCAGCGAGTCCGTGCCCGTGCCGGTGATGGCCGATCCGAAGTACACCGGGTGCACGAGGGATTGCCCGACCTGTCCGGCCAGCTTCTCGCGCAGCCACCGGTACGGCATCGGGGCCTGGCCATCGAGGTGGGCGGAGCCGTCGAGGTAGGCGGACAGGACCGCGTCGTCGTGATCCGCGAGGACTTCGGCGAGCCGTGACCCGGCTGCCTGGTCGGTGCCGTCGAACGGGACGAAGGCCGCCTCGCGGGTGCCGAGCCCGCTGACCGAGCCCATCGCGACGATCGCGGGCGTCAGCCGCTCGGCGATGTCGCCGAGCAGGCGGTCATAGCCGGCACCGCGACGGTCGATCTTGTTGACGAAGAACAGCGCCGGGATGCCGAGCCGCTGCACGGCCCGCCACAGGATGCGCGTCTGCGGCTGCACCCCTTCGACGGCCGAGACCACGAGCACGACACCGTCGAGGACACTCAGCGCGCGCTCGACCTCGGCGATGAAGTCGGGGTGCCCGGGTGTGTCGATCAGGTTGACGGTCGTGCCGTCGATGCCGAACGAGACGACCGCGGACCGGATCGTGATTCCCCGCTGCCGCTCCAGCTCCATCGAGTCGGTCTGCGTCGTCCCCGCGTCGACGCTGCCGGGCTCGTCGATCACCCCGGCGGAGTAGAGCAGCCGCTCCGTCAGTGTTGTCTTGCCGGCGTCAACATGTGCGAGGATCCCCAGGTTGAGCATTCCGCGAAGCACGTGCCACATCCTCCGAATAGAGCCACAGTCGCTTTTCGATGGATACGGACGTTCCTCGCATTACTGGCTCCTTCGGATCTGGCCGCTGTGCGGGTGCGGGCTGTTATGCCGCGCCAGGCATTGTCGTACTCCGCTCGCCGCGGGCGCAACTGAGTTTTGGCCGGGCGCGTTTTGGCCGGGCGCGTTTTGGCCGGGCGCGTTTTGTCAGGAGCGCCGCGGGTCGATCATGGTCATCCCGGCCGGCCGGGCCCGGTCCAGCTCCGGCAGCAGTTCCGCGGCCTCGTCCAGGCCGACGACCCGTTCGATCAGCCGCTGCGGGCGCAGGTCGCCGCTGCCGATCAGCGCGAGCATGGCGGGATAGTCCACCGCGGCCATGCCGTGACAGCCCAGCACGTCCAGCTCCCAGGCAATGACGCGGGCCATGGGCAGCCGGGGGTGGCCGGCGACCGGGGGGAGCAGTCCCACCTGCGCGTGGCGTCCCCGGCGGCGCAGGCTCATGATCGAGTCCGCGCACGCCTGCTCGCTGCCGATGGCGTCGACGGCGACGTGGCTGCCGCCGCCGGTGAGCTCGTGGACGCGAGCCGGAACGCTGTCTTCGCTGACCAGGGTGTGGCTGGCGCCTAGCGCCTTGGCCGCCGCGAGGGCCTCGGGGTTGCGGTCGACCGCGATCACGCTGGCACCGAGTGCCCTGGCGATCATCACCGCGCTCAGCCCTACACCGCCCGCTCCGATCACCGTCACCCACTCGCCGGCGGCCAGCCGCGCGCGGTCGGCCAGGGCACGATAGGCGGTGGCGAAGCGGCAGCCCAGGGAGGCCGCCGCCTCGAACGACACGCCCTCGGGGATCGCCACCAGGTTGGCGTCGGCGGCGTGCAGGGCAACGTACTGCGCGAACGAACCCCAGTGCGTGAAGCCTGGCTGTTCCTGGTCCGGGCAGACCTGGGCGTTGCCGGACAGGCACCATTCGCACCTGCCGCAGCCGCACACGAACGGCACCGTGACCCGGTCACCCGCCGACCACTTCGTGACCCCGGCGCCGACCGCCGAGATCACCCCGGCCAGCTCGTGACCGGGCACATGCGGCAGCACGATGTCATCGTGGCCAGCCCAGGCGTGCCAGTCGCTGCGGCATAGGCCCGTAGCGTGCACCCGCACCACGACTCCGCCGTCCGGCGGGACGGGATCGGGCACCTCCCGTACCGCCAGCGGGCCGCCGATGCGATCCATCATCATTGCCCTCACGCAGGCTCACCTCTCACATAGCCGCTCTGGTAATACTCCATCCTCACGCCGAACGCCTGGGGAATACCCCCGGCGTGTGAGAGAGTTGGAGTTGTAGTAGCGAAGGGGAGTAGCTCTCCAGCCGGACCGTCGACATGCTGGCCCCGCAATCGGGGCCCGGCGCCCGGGAGCCGCGAGGCTTGAGCGAGACCTTCAGGCCGTAACCGCTTGCCGGAATGCCCCTTCCGCTCGTGCCAGGGGTGTTCAGAGCGTGGTGTGACCGTGAGGAGCGCTCCTGATGAACCTGGCGATTGTCGCGACAGTGTTCGCGGTCATCTTCACCGCGGAGCTGCCCGATAAGACCGCCGTGGCCAGCGTGGTCCTGGGCAGCCGGTACCGGCCGCTGTACGTGTTCGCGGGCGCCGCCGCCGGATTCGCGGTGCAGGTGGGGCTGGCCATCGCGGCCGGCAGCCTGCTCGCCCTGCTGCCCCGCCACCCGATCGAGATCGCGGTCGCGATCTTGTTCGCGATCGGTGCGGTAGTGCTGCTGCGCAGCCGTCACGGCGACGAGGCGGGCGCGGACGAGCACGTCGAGCCGGGCGGGCGGCAGCGCTCGTTCTGGAAGGCCGCATGGACCAGCTTCGGCGTGGTCGTGGTGGCCGAGTTCGGTGACCTGACCCAGATCGCCACGGCCAGCCTCGCCGCCCGCTACCACGACCCGCTGTCCGTCGGAGTGGGCGCGGTCCTGGCCCTGTGGGCCGTGGCCGGCATCGCCATCATCGGCGGACGCAGCCTGCTCAAGATCATGCCGCTGGCCTGGATCACCCGCGCCGCCGCCGCGATCATGCTGGTCCTCGCCGGTGTCAGCCTGGCCGCGGCCGTCGCCTGACCGCGGCTGTAGTTCGCGGCATTGTCGTGGTTGATCAACATCGACGTCCTGGGGGAGTCGGCGATTATTTCCCGCGTCCGGCTCAGTCTGGATAGTGACAGACCCGCAGCTGGACGTGGAGGAGCTGGGATGACCTTTCCCGACGTGGTGAGCCGCGAGGAATGGCTGGAGGCAAGGAAACGCTTGCTGCTGATGGAGAAAGAGGACACCCGCAGGCGTGACGCGCTGAACGCCGAACGGCGGCGGCTTCCGATGGTCCGGATCGAGAAGCAGTATCTGCTGGAGGGTCCAGGCGAGCTGGAGGGTCCAGGCGAGCTGGAGGGTCTGGGTAAGCAGGTGGAGTTGCCGGCGCTGTTCGAGTCGAGCCGCCAGCTCATCGTCAAGCATGTGATGTTCGCGCCGGACTGGGATGCCGCCTGTCCCGGATGCACCGCCGATGTCGACGAGATCGGCGACGGGTGGGTGCGGCACCTGCGTTCGCGCGATACGGCGTTCGCCATGGTGTCCCGGGCACCGGTGGATAAGCTGCGGAAATACCAGGCGGAGCGGGGCTGGGCCGTGCCCTGGTACTCCTGCTACGGCAGCGACTTCAACTACGACTTCCGCGCCACCTTGGACTCGGCCAGGCCGCAGCTGGAGTACAACTTCCGCAGCCAGCCGGATTGCATCGGCGAAGGCGAGACCTCCGCCGAAGTATCCGGGGTGAGCTGCTTCCTGCGCGACGGTGCCGAGATCTTCCACACCTACTCCACCTGGGCCCGTGGCACCGACGTCCTGGGCAACGCCTACTCGTGGCTGGATCTGACCGCTCTCGGCCGTCAGGAAGACTGGGAGGAGCCGGCCGGCCGGGCGCCCCGGCTGCACGGCGCCGACCCCACCTTCACCGATTGAGTACGCTCGCGACGCGTGCCGGCGGCTACCGTGAGGCTATGACCGACGAGCCGAGCCTGCTGAAACTGGCCGTGGACGGAGACGAGGCCGCTTTCGGCGAGCTGACCGGCGCTTACCGCGGCGAACTGCGCGCCCACTGCTACCGGATTCTCGGCTCGGTGCACGACGCCGACGACGCGCTTCAGGAGGCACTGCTCCGCGTCTGGCGGAACCTGGCCGCCTTCGAGGGACGCGGCTCTCTCCGCTCCTGGCTGTACTCCATCGCGACCAACACCGCCCTCGACCTGGCCAGGCACCGGTCCCGGCGCGAACTCCCGGTGGACTTCGGGCCGGCCGCGGACCAGGGAACCGAACTGACCGCGCCGCTGACCGACCTGCCATGGCTCGAGCCGTTCCCCGACCGGTGGCTGGCCGCTGAGCCGGAAGCGTCCTACGAGCAGCGGGAGAGCCTGGAACTGGCGTTCATCGTCGCCCTCCAGCATCTGCCGCCGCTGCAGCGCGCCGTCCTGCTACTGCGCGAGACGCTGGGCTTTTCCACCACCGAGATATCCACCCAGCTGGACACCTCGGCGGCGGCGGTCAACAGCGCGTTGCAGCGCGCCCGCGCCACGGTCCGCGCCCTGGTCCCGGCCCAGACGCAGCAGGCGACCCTTCGCTCGCTGGGCGACCAGCGCACCCGTGCCCTGGCCGGACGGTACGCGGACGCGATGGAGCGGCACGACGTCGGCACGCTGATCAGCATGCTCACCGAGGACGCGGCCTGGTCGATGCCGCCGCACCCCCAGTGGTATCGCGGGCACGAAGCGATCGAATGGTTCCTGCTCCGCTACCCGTTCACCGACCGGTGGCGGCACCGGCCGGCCCAGGCCAACGGCCAGCTCGCTGTCGGCTGCTATCTCCATGATCCTGCGCGAGACCGCTACGTCCCGCACTGCGTTGACGTGCTCACCGTGCGCGGAGACAAGATAAGCGATGTAACCGCCTTCCTGGCCGCCGGCACGTTCGAGCCGAAGGATTCCGGCTGGATCACGGGGACAGAACTATTCGCCCGTTTCGGGCTGCCCCCCGAGCCGCCG
>DASXDG010000239.1:0-41947 GCA_036490795.1 Streptosporangiaceae bacterium | reverse complement strand
CTGCTCCGCATGGCCAGGCTGATGTCGCAGACCACCCGCCTGCTCGCGCGTGCTGACATCCTGCTCGACCGGGCTCAGGCCGCGGTGGACGGAGCGCAGGCCGCGGTGGACCGGGCCGGACGGCAACTGGACCACGCCGAGTCGGTGACCGCCAGCATGGACGAACTCGGCGCCGGCATGTCCGAGCTGGCCGGCCAGGTCAACGCCCTCGCGGGCCTCGGGAAGGCGGTAGCCGCCGGCCCGGTGGGCAAGGCGGGTGCGGTCGCCTACGGCGTCAGGCACGCGCTTCACCTGCGCCGGGCCGCCCGGATGAACAGCAGGGCCCTCCCAGGAAGGGTGGTGGAACGGCGATGATCCGCAGGGCGTTCTGGCTCGGGGCGGGTGCCACCGCCGGCATCCTCGGCTACCGGCGGGCCGCCGCGCTCGGCCGCCGGGTATCGGCTCCGCTGTCGCGGGCAGACCCGGGTCCGCGCGGCCAGCTGAATGTCCGCAACCAGCGACGCGGCATCCTGCGTGCCACGCGCGGCACGATAAGGTTCGCCCGCGATGTACGAGAGGGCATGGACATGTACTCGACCCGTCATGCCCTGCCCTCGGGACACGCGTCCCTCGAAACCAAGAACAATCCCGACCGGAAGGATGGCCGCTGATGGAGTCGGCAGAGATCGCCCGCCGCTTCCTCGCTTACTTCAAGCAGCAAGGACACGCCATCGTGCCCTCGGCCAGCCTGGTCGCGGACGACCCCACGCTGCTGTTCGTCGTCGCGGGGATGCAGCCGTTCAAGCCGTACCTGCTCGGCCAGCAGACCCCGCCGCACCGCCGGGTCGCCGACGTGCAGAAGTGCGTGCGGACGCTGGATATCGAGGAAGTCGGCAGGACCACCAGGCACGCGACGTTCTTCCAGATGCTCGGCAACTGGTCGTTCGGCGACTACTTCAAGGAAGGCGCGATCCCGTTCGCCTGGGAGCTGCTGACCCGGTCCGAGGCCGACGGCGGGTTCGGCTTCCCCGAGGACAAGCTGTGGGCGACGGTCCTGCACGGCGACGACCAGGCGTACGCCATCTGGCGAGACGAGGTCGGCGTGCCCGAATCGAGGATCCAGCGGCGCGGCCTGGCCGACAACTACTGGCACATGGGCGTTCCCGGTCCCGGCGGTCCCTGCTCGGAGATCTACTACGACCGCGGCCCCGAGTACGGCCGTGCGGGCGGGCCTGAGGCGGACGAAGACCGCTACCTGGAGGTCTGGAACCTGGTCTTCATGCAGGACCAGCTCAGCAAGGTGCGCGCCAAGGACGACTTCGACGTCGAGGGCCCGCTGCCGTTCACGAACGTCGACACCGGCATGGGCCTGGAGCGGATGGCGTCGCTGCTGCAGGGCGTCGACAACATCTACGAGATCGACACCACCTTCAAGATCTTGGACCGGGCCGCCGAACTGTCCGAGCAGCGCTACGGCACCGACCCGAGGGCCGACGTCGCGCTGAAGGTCGTCGCCGACCACGTGCGCTGCGCGGTCATGCTGATCGAGGACGGCGTGCTGCCCGGCAACGAGGGCGGCGGCTACATCCTGCGCCGGGTGCTGCGCCGCTCGATCCGCAACATGCGGCTGCTCTCCGGCGGGCACCGGGGAGGTGCCGGGTCCGGCGGCGGTGAGCGCTTCATGCACGAGCTGACCGAGGCCGCGATCGAGGCGATGTCCCCGCTCTACCCCGAACTGCGCAGGGACGCGGCGAACATCCACACGGTCATCGACGCGGAAGAGGCGGCGTTCGCAGGCACGCTGCGCACCGGCACCGCGATTTTCGATGCCGCGGTCGAGGAGACCAAGCGGAAGCACGATCCGGTGCTCAGCGGCGCTCAGGCGTTCCAGCTGCACGACACCTACGGCTTCCCGATCGACCTCACCCTGGAGATGGCGGCCGAACAGGGCCTGCACGTCGACGAGGAGGGCTTCCGCCGGCTGATGGCCGAGCAGAAGCAGCGGGCCAAGAAGGACGCCAAGGAGAAGAAGACCGGCAACACCGACATCTCCGTCTACGCCACGGTGCTCGAGTCCTCGGGCGCGGTCACGTTCACCGGCTATGACCAGAGCGCGGGCGAGGGCACGATCGTCGGGATCTTGACCGCGTCCGGTGCCGCGGCGCCGGTCGCCAGGCAGGGCGAACAGGTCAGCGTGATCCTCGACCGGACCCCGTTCTACGCCGAGGGCGGCGGCCAGCTGGCCGACACCGGCACGATCGCCACCAGCAACGGCGCCAGCGTCGCGGTACACGACGTGCAGGCTCCGATCAAGGGCCTGATCGTGCACCGGGGCACGGTGACCAGGGGCGAGATCGCGGCAGGCGAGCAGGCCTACGCGGAGATCGACATCGAGCGCCGCCGGGCGATCAGCCGCTCGCACACGGCGACCCACCTGGTGCACCGCGCGCTGCGCGCGGCGCTGGGCGAGTCCGCCGCTCAGGCCGGGTCGGAGAACTCGCCGGGCCGGCTCCGGTTCGACTTCACCGCGACCGGGGCGGTCCCGGTCAGCGTGCTCGCCGACACCGAGGACGAGGTCAACGAGGTCCTGATCGGCGACCTGGACGTGCACGCGTTCTACACCACGCAGGACGAGGCACGGCAGATGGGTGCGCTTGCCCTGTTCGGCGAGAAGTACGGCGACCGGGTCCGCGTGGTCGAGGTCGGCGAGTACTCGCGAGAGCTGTGCGGCGGTACGCACGTGGCCAGGTCCGGCCAGCTCGGCCTCGTCAAGCTGCTCGGCGAGGCGTCCATCGGGTCGGGCGTACGCCGTGTCGAGGCCCTGGTGGGGATCGACGCGTTCCGCTTCCTGGCCCGGGAATCGGTGCTGGTCAGCCACCTCAGCGAGCAGTTCAAGACCCCGCGCGAGCAGCTGCCCGAGCGCATCTCCGGCATCGTGTCGCGGCTGCGCGACGCGGAACGCGAGCTGGGCAGGCTGAAGGCCGCCCAGCTGCTCGAGAACGCGGCGGAGATCGCGGCGAACGCGGAGGACATCAGCGGGATGGCCTTCGTCGCCTACCGCGCCCCCGACGGCGCGGAGGCGGACGACCTGCGCAAGCTCGCGCTCGACGTGCGCGGCCGGGTGCAGCGCGGCCGTCCGGCGGCGGTCATGGTCGTCGGTGTGCCGGCCGACCGTCCGGTGGTGGTCATCGCGGTGAACGAGGCCGGCCGTGGCTTCGGGTTGTCCGCGGGCTCGCTGGTCAGCGTCGCGGCCAAGGCGCTCGGCGGTGGCGGCGGCGGCAAGCCAGACGTCGCCCAGGGCGGCGGGGCGCCGATCACAGAAAGTAACCAGAACGTGATAGACGCCGCATTTGATGCCGTTCGTGCCGCTTTGCGGGACACGCTCAGATCCGGTAGGTAACGTAATTGGCATGTCACTGCGACCCGGGTCAGCACTGGCCCGGGTGTACCGGCCTGTCGGGAGTGACCGGTTGAGAACTGGCGTGCGGCTGGCTGTGGATGTGGGTTCGGTGCGCATCGGGGTGGCGCGCTGTGACCGCGACGGTCTGCTCGCCAGCCCGCTGACCGTGGTCAGGCGCGGCGCCGGCGACCTGGCCGCGCTGGCCGCACTGGTGCGCGAGGCCGAGCCGATCGAGGTCGTCGCCGGGCTGCCCACCTCGCTGTCCGGCAAGGAGGGCCCCGCCGCCCGGTCGGTCAGGACGTTCGCGTCGGCGCTGGCCGCCACGCTGGCTCCGCTGCCCGTCCGGCTGGTAGATGAGCGTTTTACTACCAGTACCGCCCACGACGCGCTGCGTCGCGGTGGCAAGGATTCGCGGGCCCGCCGTGAGATAGTTGACGCGGCGGCGGCGGCAGTACTGCTGCAGGCCGCCCTGGATGCCGAGCGCGGTACCGGGTACCCTCCAGGCGAGCTCGTGACGGAAGGAACCGGTACGTGAGCAACACCCCAGGCGGTCAGCTGCCACCGGAGTACGAGCCGGTGCACCACGAGCCGAAACGGCCGGATCCGCGGCGCCACGGTCCCTGGCGGCACGCGGCGCGCCAGTACCAAGAGCCGCAGCAGCAGCGTTATCCGGAACCCCAGCAGTACTCAGATCCCCGCTATCAGGACCCACGGTACTCCGATCAGCAGCAGGGCGGGTACCCGGGAGACCGGTTCGTGCCCGGCTTCACCGACGGCCGCCCCGATGACCGTCAGGGCTACGCGGATGACCGGCAGGGCTACGCCGGCGAGCAGCGCGGCTACGGCGGTCAGTGGGCCGAAGACGGGGAGTGGTTCGACCCCGCCGCTCAGGGCCGCCCCGAGGACCAGCAGCAGTGGCAGCACGACGGGCGCGAGGACTACGAGGAGTACGGGGACAAGCCGAGGAAGAAGCGCGGCACGGTGCGCCGGCTGGCACCGTGGATCGCGCTGCTGGTCATCGTGATCCCGATCGTCGTCGGCGGCCTGTACGTGTACCACCTGTACCAGAACAAGTATCACCCGGCCGACTACGCCGGCCAGGGAACGGGCAGCGTCCAGGTCGATGTGCAGTCCGGCGACACCGCGAGCAGCCTCGCACCCGAACTGGTCAGCAAGGGCGTGGTCGCCAGCACCCGCGCGTTCATCCTGGCCGCGGAGCACAGCAAGAGCCCCGATGGCCTGGTGCCCGGCACCTTCCGGCTGCACGAGCACATGCAGGCATCGCTCGCCTACTCCATGCTGCTGAATCCAGCCAACGTCATCGAGTACAAGGTCACCGTCCAGGAGGGCCTGCGGCTGAGCCAGATCATCCCGAAGCTGGCCGCGGCGGATCCGCACCTCACCCAGTCCGACCTGGAGCAGGCGCTGAAGAGCCCGCACCTCGGGCTGCCCGGCTACGCCGGCGGCAAGGCCGAGGGTTACCTGTTCCCCGACACGTACCAGATTCAGCCGAATGCCACCGCGCTCAGCGTCCTGCAGCAGATGACCAAGGCGTTCAATGCGGAGGCGGCCAACGTCAACCTCAGCACAGCGGCGCACGAGGTCCACCTCTCGCCCGCCCAGGCGGTCGTGGTCGCCAGCCTGGTCGAGGCCGAGGGTGGCAGGCTGCAGGACTACCCGAAGATCGCCAGGGTGATCTACAACCGGCTGGCCCAGGGCATGAAGCTGCAACTGGACAGCACGGTGCTGTACGGCCTGAACACCTACGGCATCATCGCCTCTGACAAGCAGCTGGAAAGCGACTCGCCGTACAACACCTACAAGCGCGCCGGCCTGACGCCCGGGCCGATCGACAGTCCGGGTAACGCGGCCATCCAGGCGGCGCTGCACCCGGCATCCGGCAACTGGCTGTACTTCGTCACGGTCAACCCGAAGACCGGCGAGACCCTGTTCACCAACAGCCTGAACCAGTTCGAGCAGTACGAGCAGCAACTGCGCAACGCCCTTGGCCAGGGTGGCTGAGCAGGGTGGCTGAGGTAGGGGTGGCTGAGGTAGGGGTGGCCGAAGCTTGAAGGCCGCCGTTCTCGGGTCGCCGATTGCCCACTCGCTCTCGCCCGCGCTGCACAACGCGGCGTATCGTGCGCTCGGCCTGGACGGCTGGTCATACACGGCGATCGAGTGCGACACGGCCGCGCTGCCGGCCCTCGTGTCCGGCTGCGGGCCCGAGTGGGCAGGCCTGTCGCTGACCATGCCGCTCAAGCTCGCCGTGCTGCCGCTGCTAGATGAGACCGAGCCGCTCGCCGCCGACACCGGCGCGGCGAACACGGTCATCTTCACGGCGGACGGCGAGCGGCGGGGTTACAACACCGACGTGGCCGGCATGGTCGCCGCGCTCGCCGGGATCGGCGTCACATCGTCCCCGTCCGTGCAGTCCGCCACCGTCCTCGGCGCCGGCGGTACCGCCCGCTCCGCGCTGGCCGCGCTGCGCGAGCTTGGCCTTGCCGAGGTGATGGTGCTGGTCCGCGACCAGGCCCGGGCCGGTGATCTGCTGGCTGCCGCGCGCAGGCTGGGCATGGCGGTGGACCTGCGGCCCCTCACCCAGGGCCTGTCCGCCGAGGGCCCGCGCGACGGGGGCCCGCGCGACGGGGGCCTGCGCGACGGGGACCTGCTGATATCCACCGTGCCCGCCGGCGCCAGCGACACATGGGCAGAACAGGCAGTGGTTCCTGGTCACCTGCCCCGCGCTGTCCTCGATGTGGTGTACCACCCGTGGCCCACCGTCCTCGCCCAGGCCGCGATGCGGGCCGGCGTCCCGGTCGCGGGCGGCCTGGATCTGCTGGTGCACCAGGCGGCCCGCCAGGTGGAGCTGATGACCGGCCGGCCGGCTCCGCTGGATGCCATGCTCGCCGCCGTCACCCGGTGACCGCCGTCACCCGGTGACCGGGACGGCCGGATCACGGCGTTACGTCGCCGCGGGGCGGTCCTTCTTGGGCAGCTTGGCGACGATCGTGTCATAGGACGCGTCGATGGCCTCGGTGAGCTCGTCCTCGGGGATGGCGCCCCCGATGTGCAGGGTGTTCCAGCCGGATCGCCCGATGTACGCCATCACCAACGCGTCATCGGGATAGCGATGCAGCCATTCGTCCGCCGCGTCGCGGCTCGGACCGCACTTGAGGCCGATGCCGTGTGCGGTTCCCGAGCCGAGGAACGCGAAGACCTTCTGGCCGACCTTGGCGACTAGGTCGCCATCCCATGGTTCGTCCTGCCACGCGCCGGGTTTGGCCAGGCAGTAGGCGAGCACCTCGTCCCACGTCATGGCACACCAGCCTAACCGGTCGCGGCCCGGCGAGCGCGAGTGCACGTAGTCAGTCGCCACTTAATTCACTTTCGTCGCGAGAAGCGCCGGACCGTTGGCAATTAACACGGTAATTCGTCTTATCGTGGAGGAAATCGTTGCTGTGAGCATGGTTTTTTACCGCGCTGGATAAAAGTTCCGCGCTAACGTCGCCGTCGATGCCACGGCTGGGCATCGCCGGCAACGCTGCCTGGGGTCTTTGGGACTCACGGGACAGAAGAGGATGATGGTGTGCGGAAGGCGCCCGAATGAGGCCCAGCTAGCGCGTCAGGGCCGGGCTGGCTGGGCGAGGGTGGAGGCCGGCTTCGATAATGGGGGCGTGACGGACATGGGGGCGGTCGGGTTCGACCTCGACATGACGCTGATCGACTCGCGGCCGCAGACGCTCAGCGCGTTCGCGGCGCTCGCCGATGAGACCGGGGTGGCGATCGAGCTGGGCGAGGTGGATCAGCGGCTCGGCATGAAGCTGGAGGACGAGCTCGCGTACTGGTTCCCCGAGGCGGACCGTGCCGCCGCGGTGGCGACGTACCGTCGGCATTACCTGACTATGACCGAGGATACCGTCGCGCTGCCGGGTGCCGCGGCGGCGCTGGCCGCGGTGCGGGCCGCGGGGGAGCGCGTGGTGGTGATCACCGCCAAGCATTCGCTGACGGCCGGGCCGTCGCTGCGGGCGGCCGGGCTGGCCGCGGACGAGCTGTTCGTGCATGTGCACGGCGAGGAGAAGGCGGCCGTGCTGCGCTCGATCGCGGCGACCGCGTACGTGGGGGACAGCACCACAGACGTGGCGGCCGCTGTGTCGGCGGGCACCAGGGCGGTGGGGGTGGCGACCGGGTCGTTCGGGGCGGGCGCGCTCTACCTGGCGGGAGCGGACGTGGTTCTCGATTCGCTGCTCGCGTTCCCCGCCTGGTACAGCGATGCCCGGTAGAGGGCCTTGCTGACCTCGTAGGGCAGGTACCTGGGGTAGACCAGCAGGGCGCGGGCCAGGTGGCGGATCTGCGGCCGGTGCGGGGTGAGGACCCGTTCCGCGTAGCGCCACGCGGCCACCTCGGCGGCGGTGCCCGACCGGGGCTTGATCGTGTCACGGAAGTGCTTGGCGTCGCCGCCGTCATCGCGCCAGGTCCTGAGCCAGGCGGTCAGGCCGGCATCGTCGTCCAGGGTCGTCCAGCCGCGGAGCCGCTCGGCGATCTGTCCGGCCGCGTGGATGACGAACGCCTCGCTGCCGCCGGTCGTGATCGCGTGCACGCGTCCCGCGCTGGTGGCACTGTGCCGGATGCTGGCGGAGCTGAACCTGGCGCCGGTGACGAGCGCCGCGACGGCGTGACCGGCCTCGTGCCATGCCGTCTCCACCGCCGCTGTCCTGGCCGGCCGGTAGGTCTGCGCGTAGCCGCCGTCGTAGCGCTGCCTGATCCAGTGTTCGTGCACGACCGATTCGTCGTCGTAGCGGATCAGCCGGTTCAGTTCCGCGCTTATCGCGTCGAACTGGCGTTGCTGAGCAGGAGTCATCGCGGTGTGAGCAGGCGGGTGGGCACGGCGGTGAGCCTACCTGGCTTGCTCGAACGGTCGGGGCTGCCGGGTCAGCCACTGCCAGAGGTTACGACGCGGGGCGCGGACCACGATGTGCCCGCTGCCTATCTTGCCGGCGATCTCGATCCTGAGGATCTCCGGTACCTCGGGCCGCCACGGATGCTTGATGTTGATATGGCCGCTGCGGACGACGACATCGTCCGCCTCGGCGACGATGCCGGGCCTGGTGATGATGACCAGGTGACCGCTGCGCACCTCGGTGTCGATCCGCAGCCGCCGCTGGGTGATCTCCGCCTGGGTGAAGTCGAGGATGATGTGACCGCTGGTCACCTTGGCCTCGATGCGCTCCGGCACGACCCAGCGGCCATCCCGCTTGGCCTGCCCGCTGCGGCAGTCGATCTTCACCAGTTCCCTGGCGGGGGCCGACGATACCGGCATGGCATGCGGAGCCGCCGGGAGGTCGGTGATGAGCACGGTCAGCTCACCGTACGTCTTTGCCGTCAGCGCGGCCTCTATCCGCTCGTCGAGTTCGTCGGAGGTCAGCCTGCCGTCACCCGCCGCTACCCGGAGAACGTCGACTATCTTGTCGCGGTCCTCATGGGACGCGCGCAGGCCGTTCCTGGCCAGTTCGCCGGGTTTGCCCTGTTCCGCCATGGAGAAACTGTAACGTGCCGTCCCTTATGGTGCGTTCGGTCCGGTCGGCTCGGCCGGTCGGTCATGACCCTGACATGACCCTTAGGCAACGGTTGTTTTGGTATCTAAGGTCCGGCATTCGCGACATTTCGGGCGCAAAAATTGACCCTACCTACCAAAACAACTGTTGCGTAACGGTCGTTGCGTCAGTGGGCGGGGTCGTTATTCGATGACGGTCGTGATGGGCGTGCCGCGCTGGACGGTGACGCCTACCGTGCACAACCGGTCGTGGGACATCTCCACGATGCCGGGCAGCACCGCGCGCGCCTTGTCGCCGCCCTCGCCCTCAGGGAACCTGATCCGGAACGTCACGGTGATGTCACTCAGGTGATTGCCCGCCGGGTCGTTGATCTTCTCCGCACCGACCTCGACCTCGAACTCACCGGGCTCGGCCCGCCGGCTGGTCACCAGGTCGACGTCGACCGCCGTGCAGCCGCCGATGGCGGCGAGCAGCAGTTCCACCGGGGTGAAGTCAGTGGTGTCGCCGCTGGCCATGCGGAGTTCGGTGCCCTTGCTATTGGTCACGATGTACTCGCTGCTGGCGGTGCGCCTTATGGTGACACTGCGGTGTGTTGTCATACGGTCAAGCCTGACAGAATGGGCAGGTGATAGCTGACGGGGGTCCGTCACTGACCGCCCGGCGCGTGGCCGCCCACCGGCTCGACTACGTGCGGCTGCCGTGGCCGCACGGCGACCCGGCGGCCGAGGACGCGCTCGCCGCCGATGTCGCGGGCGATATAGAAGTGCCGCAGGGCAGGATGCACGAGTACCTGCGGGCGCGGACCGCCTTCTTCGACCGGTTCGTCCTATCCGGTATGAATGCCGGGACGCGGCAGGTGGTGGTGGGCGGCGCCGGCTACGACGGGCGGTCGCTGCGGTACGCGGCGCCCGGCGTCCGCTGGTTCGAGGTCGATCACCCGTCGACGCAGCGGGACAAGCTGGAGCGGTTGCGGCGGCTCGGCGTCGACACCCGAGACGTTCGGTACGTGGCGGCGGATTTCACCACCGACCAGGTGGCCCGGGTCCTGCTCGACGCCGGCCTTGACGCCGAGGCCCCCGCCTTGTTCCTGGTCGAGGGCGTCGCGGTCTACCTGCCGCCGGAGGTGGTGGAGAACCTGCTCGGCCAGTTCCGCGATGTGGCTGCGACCGGCAGCCGGCTCGCTATCTCGATGCCGGTGACGGGCACGTTCCGCGGCCAGTCGCGGTTCCGCGACGCGGTCGCGTCGATGGGGGAGCCGGTGCTGTCGCGTTTCGAGCCGGCCGAGGCCGAGTCGCTGCTGGCTCGTACCGGATGGCAGCTAGTCCCGCCGGAAAGCGACGTCGATCCCGCTCGCTGGGAGCGACTGCGCGGCGTGGGGCTGCTGGTAACCGAGGCGGGACCAAAGACCGTGTCCGCCCCTGCCGTGTCCGCCCCTGCCGTGTCCGCCACACGCGCCACGTCGGCCACGCCCATGGCGGGCCCGCTGGGGCTCACCGCCCTGCTGTCGCAGGCACTGGTCGCGTTCACGATCGAGACCGACAACGAGGCCGAGCACCGGATGGCGTACCGGACCGCGGACCACGGTGCTTCGGCGCGGGGATCGGGGCCGTGGCTCACCTCGCTGGTGATGTACGAGAACTGCCTGCGCTTCCTCGATCAGCCGCGCACGATCGCCGAACTGCAGCGTCTGGCCAGGACCGTCACCAACCTGGACGGCATGCGCCGCTGGGGTTACGTGACGATCTCCGGCACCGGGCGCACCGCCAGCGGGCGCCATAAACGGCCAGGTCCGCATGACGTCATGACCGCGACGGCCGCGGGGGAGGCGGCACGCGACGTGTGGGCGCCGCTGGCCGTACTGGTCGAGGAGCACTGGCGCGAGCGATTCGGCGCGGAGGAGATCGGGAGGCTGCGGGACGCGCTGCAAGTGATAGCCGGGCAGCTCGATCCCGGTCTTCCGGACTGCCTGCCGATCCTCGGCCCCGGCCTGCACGGCCGCCTGCCGGTCCAACCATCAGTCCGGCCATCAGTCCGGCCATCAGTCCGGCCAGCGGTCCGGCCAGCGGTCCGGCCAGCGGGCCAGCCGGATAGGCAGGCGGGGGAGGGCGACCGTCATCCCCTGCCGCTGAACGCGCTGCTGTCCCGGCCGCTGCTCGCGCTCGCCCTGGACTACGAGAGTGAGTCCGGACTGTCACTCGCGATCAGCGCCAACGTGCTCCGCGTGCTCAGCGCGGAAGGCGTCCAGGTACGTCACCTCCCGGTGCTCAGTGGCGTCTCCAAGGAGGCGGTCGCGATGGCAATGGGAACGCTGGCCACCATGGGGCTCGCCGTCACCGAACAGGATCCCGGCGGACGCATCAAGTTCGCCCGGCTTACCCCGGAAGGCGTCGCGGCCAGACGCGCCTGTGCTGAGCGCCTCGCCGACTGCGAACGGCGCTGGCAGGCCGGGCTGGACAGCGCCGCGGTGGAGGCGGCCCGCGACGTGCTGACCTGGCTCGCCACGCCGCCCGAAGCGGACGGCTTCTCCCCGCTGTTCGCCGCGCTCTCGCCGTACCCGGACGGCTGGCGCGCCAAGGTACGGCCGCCGGTCACGCTGCCGCGCTACCCGATGGTGCTGCACCGCGGCGGTTACCCGGACGGCAGCTGATCGCGGGAGCCCACTGCGTGCGGTCGCCGGGGCGGTCCGGGGGTGGTCCGGTGCGGTCCGGGTCCGGACTGGAGGCCGCCGGGTCCGGCGTGTGATACGTCCGGGGTCCGGCTCGATACCGCTCCCGACCGAATTAACGTGTGCGATTTCCCCTTCGTGTCAGATTGACCCCCCAAAACGAGGGTTAAACCGCCACGTAGGGGCAAACGTACACGTTGTTTGGTGCTGGAGAGCCCAACGGTGCTGATGTTGTCAAAGTTGCTAAAGTGAGCACCGCGCTGGAGTGAGCACCGCGCGGGCCGTCGATTACACAACGCAATTGCGCGTTCGATTAGCATGCGAAAACACCAGGTAAGCGATAGCCATGATGATTGCATAGAGTAATATGTCGCAAACTCGTAGTTAAACGCGGCCATGCCCGTTATGCTAATTCGCGTACCGTGCAATCGCGCACGATGCAAGTGCGGCGGTTTCGCTCCAGGCCTTGGTGGAGGGGCCTGGAGCGGCCGCACTGTATCCGGCGGCACGTGATCCATGAGGGTGGAGGAGATCGCGTGGATGAACGACGGCTAAAGGAAAGTTTCGAGCGTGTTGGCGCGCATGGCGACGAGGTAGCGCTCTTCTTCTACTCGCACTTGTTTCTCGGTCACCCCGAAGTGCGGGACATGTTCCCCATATCGATGTCGGAGCAGCGCGACCGGCTGCTCAACGCGCTCGGCCGCATCGTCTCTGACGTAGGCAACCTGGACAGTCTCGTCCCGTTCTTAAAAGACCTGGGCCGCGACCATCGTAAGTTCGGCGTGGCACCCGAGCACTATCCGGCGGTGGGGGCGAGCCTGCTCGCGGCGCTCACCCATTTCTCCGGGTCGGCGTGGAATGCGGAACTGGCCGCCGACTGGGCCGCCGCGTACGGGGTCATCGCCGAGGTGATGACCGGCGCGGCCGCCGAGGACGAGCGGAACCCGCCCTGGTGGGATGGCGCGATCGTCGGGCATGAGCGGCGGACCTGCGATATCGCGGTGCTGAAGGTGTCGACCAGGCAGCCGATGCCGTACCTGCCCGGCCAGTCGGTCGCGCTGGAGTACGAGCGGCGCCCCCGGCTGTGGCGGCTGTTCTCCATGGCCAACGCGCCCAGGCTGGACGGAACGCTCGACTTCCACGTACGGATCATCGACGGCGGCCAGGTGACCGGGGCGCTCGTCCACGATCCGGGCATCGGCTCCGCGGTCCGGCTCGGGCCGCCGGTCGGCGCGATGAGGATCGACACGCGATCGGACCGGCCGATCGTGATGGCGGCCGGCAGCACCGGCCTGGCACCGCTCAAGGCGATGCTCGAGCACCTCGCGGCCGGGCAGACGAGCGGGCGACGAGAGCCGCCGCCCACCCACCTGATCGTCGGCGCCCGCGCCGCGGCCGAACTGTACGACGTGGCCGACCTGGAGAAGATGGCCGCGAGGTGGCCGTGGCTGACGGTGACCCCGGCGGTCTCGGCGGAGAAGACCCAGCGCGCCGAACGCGGCACCGTCGCCGACGTGCTCGCCCGGCTTGGTACCTGGCGTGATCACGACGCCTACGTCTGCGGCTCGTCGGCCATGGTGGCCGCCACGACGAGCCGGCTGGAAGCACTCGGCACGCCACCAGAACGCATCTTCGTTGAGGACTTCGGTTGGAGCGAATCGTGAGCATCGCCATGTACCCGGACCGGCTGACTCCGGAATTCGTCCAGTCGGTGCACTTCCCCTCGGCGCGGCTGGGCAGGCGCGGGCTGGACGAGGCTCGCGTCCAGGCGTTCTGCGAGTGGGTGGAAAGCGAACTGGTCCGCCTGCTGAACGAGCGGACCGCACTTGAGGAAGAGGTGTGGCGGCTCCGCGAGCGGGTGCGCGAGACCGACACGGTCCGTCCCGAGGATGGCCACGTGCAGGCCGTGTACATCCTGTCCCGTGCGCAGCAGACCGCGGACAAGTACGTCGCGAACGCGCAGGAGTACAGCCGGGACATCGCCGAGGACGCCAGGCGCCGGCGCGAGGATATCCTCGCCGAGGCGAAGATGCGCGCCAGTGTGATCCTCGACGAGGCGCATGCCAGCGCGACGCACGCCGTTGTCGAGCACACCGCCGGGGTGCTGTCCGCCCCGGTGCTGTCCAGCGAGCCGCTGTCCACCGAGCAGCGGCAGGAACTCGAGACCGAGCTGACGTACCTGCGTACGTTCAGCAATGTCTGCCGCACGCATCTGCGCGCGTACCTGGAGTCCCTGACCCGCAGCATCGATGAGTGGGAGCATGCGGATCAGACCGCGGGCAGAGGCGCACGCTCGGCTGGGCGAAGTATCTAGGCCAGTTCCGCTAGGATCTGCGCGCCGTACCTGGCGAGCTTGGTCTCACCGACCCCGCTGATCGCGGCCAGGCCGGCCAGGTCGGCCGGGCGTTCCGCGGCTATCTGCCGCAGCGTCGCGTCGTGGAAGATCACGTAGGCGGGCACGCCCTGCTCCTTGGCCGCCGCCGCGCGCCAGGCCCTGAGCTTTTCAAACAGATCACTGTCATAACTGACGGTGGTGCTTGGCTCGTTACCGGGCTTTCCCTTCCCGGTCTTGGTCCGCGCGGGCTTGGCCGGCTTGACCGGCTTGCGCTCGATGCGGAGCATCACGGGTCGTTCACCGCGGAGCACGTCGGCGCTGCCCGGGGTCAGCGCCAGCGTGCCGTGCTCGCCGGTGACCGTCAGCAGGCCAGCGGCGAGGAGCTGGCGTACCACCCCGCGCCACTCGATCTCGGTGTGGCTGGTCCCGATGCCGAAGACGGGCAGTTCGTGGTGCCGGTAGCTCCTGATCCGTTCGGTGTCCTTGCCGAGCAGGATGTCGATGTACTGGCCGGCGCCGAACGCGGGCCCGTTCAGCCGGGCCACCCTGACCAGCGTGGACAGCAGCTTCTGCGCGGCCTCCGTACCGTCCCGCACCTGCGGCGGATCAAGGCACGTGTCGCAGTTGCCGCACGCGCCGGCCGGCTCCTCACCGAAGTAACGCAGCAGCTGCGAGCGACGGCATTCGGCGGTCTCGCACAGCGCGAGCATGGCGTCGAGCTGCGCGGACAGGCGCCGGCGATGGGCGAGGTCGCCCTCGGATTCATCGATCATCCGCCGCTGCTGGACCACGTCCTGCAGGCCGTACGCGAGCCACGCGGTGGATGGCAGTCCGTCCCGGCCGGCCCGCCCCGTCTCCTGGTAGTACCCCTCCACCGAACGCGGCAGGTCGAGATGAGCCACGAACCTGACGTCGGGCTTGTCGATGCCCATGCCGAACGCGATCGTGGCGACCATGATCAGCCCGTCCGCGCGCAGGAACCGCGCCTGATTGTGCGCGCGGGTTCGTGCGTCCAGCCCGGCGTGGTAAGGCAGCGCGGGGAATCCCTGCTGCACCAGGAACTCCGCGGTCTTCTCCACCGAGTTGCGGGACAGGCAGTACACGATGCCGCATTCGCCGTCGTGCTCGGCGCTGAGCAGTTGCAGGAGCTGACGCTGCGGTGAGTTCTTCGGCACGATCCGGTACTGGATGTTGGGCCGGTCGAAGCTGGCCACGAAGTGCCTGGCGTCCTGGAGGTTCAGCCGGCGGGTGATCTCTTCGTGCGTGTGCTCGGTCGCGGTCGCGGTGACCGCGATGCGCGGAACGTCCGGCCAGCGCTCGTGCAGCACCGACAGCGCCAGGTAGTCGGGCCGGAAGTCGTGGCCCCACTGGGCGACGCAGTGCGCCTCGTCGATCGCGAACAGCGACTTCTCGCCCTTGCTGAGCAGCCTGAGCGTCGATTCGCTGCGCAGCCGCTCCGGCGCCAGGTACAGCAGGTCGAGCTTGCCGTCGAGGAACGCGTACTCGACGCCGCGCCGTTCGTCCGCGTCCTGTGTCGAGTTGAGGAAGCCGGCCCGGACGCCGAGTACGGTGAGCGCCTCGACCTGGTCCTGCATGAGTGCGATCAGCGGTGAGATCACCACGCCGGTGCCGTCACGGACCAGCGCGGGAATCTGGTAGCACAGCGACTTGCCGCTGCCGGTCGGCATCAGCACGACCGCGTCACCGCCACCGCAGACGTGCTCGATGATTGCTTCCTGCTGCCCGCGGAACGATTCGTAACCGAATACCCGCTTCAGCACGTCCAGCGCCGTGTTGTCCAGCGCCGTGTTGTCCAGCGCCGTGTTATTGAGCGCTGTGTTATTGAGCACTGTGTTGTCCGCTGCCCCGCCCACGGTGTGATCCTACGGGGATTGGTGCGTCGTGACCGGCATAGCGCGCAACACCGTGGACACCGGCCACGTTGATCGATGTCGTCAATACCCGCCAGGGGTGGCGATACCGGACAAGACCGTGGTTATCATCGCGCTGACGGCGTCGGGGTCCGGCCCGGTGCTGTCGTGGCCAGAGCCGCTGTCGTGGCCGGCGAACATCAGGTGCCCCGATCCGGTCAGCGCGAGCCCGGTCGAGTCCAGGTCGGCGTCGGCGCGGATGCGGCCAAGGTCTTGCTCGGCGGCGAGGTAATCGCTGATCATGGCCGTCCCCTGGGCGAGGACCGGGAGCCGGCCAAGTCCTGCCTCGCGCAGCCGGACCCGCAGGTCGTCGCGGAAGATCACCAGGGCGACGATCGCCACGGCTACCGAGCTGAACAGGTCGGTGAGCGCGCCGGTGAGGTTCCCGGCGACCGTGCCGGTCCCGGCGCGGGCCAGCAGCGCGGTACGCTGGCCGTCCATCTGGCTGGCCCGGTCCCGCATGAGCTCGACGACGAACGTGTCGAAGTCGGTGAAATGCCGGTGCAAGACGCCCTTGGCCACGCCCGCCTCGGCGGTGACCGCGCGGCTGGTCAGCGCGTTCGGCCCGTCCCGCAGCAGAACGCGTTCCGCGGCGGCGAACAACTGCTCACGCGCGTCACGGATGTGCACTCCAGTTGGCACCCGGCTTCCTCCCGCTGTCGCCCGGGCCTTCCGGTTCACCCGCGGCGTAGCGAAAAAGTCGCGCGGACGGCCGGCTAGTGGGCGCTCGCCCACTAAAGTGGGCGTATGACCACTATACCGCCAGAGCGGGCTGAGCCCCCTGTTCAGGACAGTCACAAGCTGCGTCAGGTCGCGGAGGCATTCGGCGCCGACGCCGCGCGTTACGATCGTGCCCGGCCCGGCTATCCCGGCGAATTGGTGGAGCGGATTGTCACCGCCAGTCCGGGATCGGAGGTGCTCGACGTGGGTTGCGGCACCGGTATCGCGGCACGGCAGTTCCAGGCGGCGGGCTGCACGGTGCTGGGCGTCGAAGCCGATTCGCGGATGGCGGACTTCGCGCGGACCACCGGCGTGCGGGTCGAGGTGGCGACGTTCGAGGACTGGGAAGCGGCGGGCCGGGATTACGACGCGGTCGTCGCCGGGACCGCGTGGCACTGGGTGGATCCGGTCGCGGGCGCGGCCAAGGCGGCGCGGGTGCTGCGCCCGGGCGGCCGGCTGGCGCTGTTCTGGCATGTGTTCCAGCCGCCGGCCGAGGTATCGGACGCCTTCGCCGAGGTCTATCACCGGGTCGTGCCGGACTCGCCGTTCGACCTGCGCAACCGGCCGCCGGGGTCGGCGCTTGACGCGTACCAGCCGATCCTGACCCGGGCCGCGGACGGGATCCGCGCGGCCGGCGGGTTCGGCGAACCCGAACAGTGGAGCTATGCGTGGGAGCGTGCGTACAGCCGTGACGAGTACCTGGATTTCGTGCCGACCCAGGGCAACCTCGCCCAGCTTCCCGGCGACAAGCTGGCGCAGATCCTGGCCGGTACCGGAGCGGCCATCGACGCGATCGGGGGAGGGTTCACGATGCTCGTCTACACGCCGGCCGTCACCGCGGTCCGCCTGTCCTGACCCCGCGGGCGGCTATGCGGTTAAGCCGGACATGCCAGGACTGCGCGGTCCCGAGGTCGGGGGAGGTGCGCACGCGGAGCGGCGTGATCGCGCGGGCCAGCTGACGCCCTAGGCTAGATGCGCTGTCCGCCTGGCATCATCCTCGCTGGCCATACACCTGTGCCGGGCGCTCCAGTACTGGACGCCCTGTACTGGGCTTACGTCAGGCCTGCGTGCGCGCATGCGCATTCGGCTTGACAGCGATGATGGAGTCCGGAAACTTTGGCTTTCATGTTTTTGAGCGGGTTTGCCATTGCCGTGCCCGTGATCGCGGGATCGCGGGAGCGTCCATGAGACCGCGGCACGCCATCGCTCCGCGCCGTACCAGGTCCCGCCTGATCGTTGCACTGGCGGCTACCGCTTGCCTGCTGGCGGGCGGGACCATCGCCGTTACCGAGGTCGCACAGGCCAAAGCGGGCGGGCCCGCCGGCCGTGCCGGCCACGCGGCTTCGATCGGTCACGCGCGGGAGCGTGTGACCGGGACCGTGCGTGTGGCCGGGACGGCGCGTGTGACCGGGACAGTGCACCTGATCGGGGAGGCGGCTCAGGCCGCCGCCCGTTCCTACTGGACTCCCGCCCGCATGGCCACCGCGATGCGGGCCAGTGCCCGTTCCTCATCGGCGTCCCCGCCTTCCGTAACGGGGTCGCCGTCGGCACCGATTCCCGCGGTGCGGCGGCAGGCCGCGGTCATGGGGTCCGCGGCGACACTGTCGCCCCCTCGGGGCACGCCGACCCCCCAGCCTTTCAGTGGCGTGCCAACGGTCGGCGCGCTGTTCTACACCAAAGCCAACAGCAATCACTTCTGCACTGCCAGCGTGATCCGCAGCACGGTCGGCAGCCTGGTCGTGACCGCTGCGCACTGCGTCTACTCCGGCAAGAGCTATTCGCAGAACGTGGAGTTCATCCCCGGCTACAACGGCGGGCCTGTCTCCTACGGGGTCTGGCCGGTCACCCAGATCACGGTCGGCACCGGCTGGCGTCACGGGGCGGATCCCGACCTCGACGTCGCCTTCTTGAACGTGGTGCCGCCGCCGGACTCCGTCGGCCCGATCGAGGACGTCACCGGCGCGCTGCAGATCGCGTTCGCCTTGCCCGATGCCCAGCACGTCACGGTGATCGGTTACAACGACACCGACCAGAAGCCGATCATGTGCTCCACGAAGAGCTTCAGGTTCCGCCCCGATCAGATGGAGTTCTACTGCCGTGGCTTCTGGTACGGGACCAGCGGGGGACCGTGGATCCTGAACTACAACGCGGGCAAGGGCACCGGGACCGTCTACGGGGTGATCGGCGGCTACCAGACGGGCGGGCATGTGGCGTGGGCCTCGTACGCCGCGGCGCTCGAGAAGCCGGCCCAGGAACTACTCGCGCAGGCGGAAGCGACAGCGGGCTCATCCGGCTCGGGCACGGGCAAGCCGGGCAAGTCCTTGGTCACCACGGTCACGGCCAAAACGGGCTAGCGACGATGCCGGCCGCAGGCTAACGGGCTGCCGGCTGAACCTTCGTGGCGCGGACGGCGACCGTGAGCAGCGGGAGCGTGAACTCGCCGTTGGCCGTCTCGGGCTGGCCGCGCAGGAAGTCGCTGATCTGCGTGAGCAGCGCCTCGCGTCCGGTGGGCTCCATGACGAGCAGGTGGGAGTGGGTCGCGATCGTCGCCACCAGCGAGTCGGCGGTCCGGACCTGTCCGTTGCTGAACTCGGCCGTTCCGGCCGCGGAGAACAGCGAACTCCCGGTCCTGAGCGCGGCCTCCTGCTGCGACCTGCCATAGCCCTCGCGCCAGCGCAGTAGCGTATTGGACGCCTGGCGCCTGCTCATCTCGGAGAGTTCGGCCACCCAGGCGACCCGGTCATCGTCCACGTTCCAGAGCGCGGCGAGCACCCCTCCGGGCACCAGCACCCTGGCGATCTCGGGGAGCGCCACAGTCAGGTCAAACCAGTGCAGCGCTTGCCCCACCAGCACGGCGTCGACGCTGGCATCCGGTAGCGGAATCGCCTCGGCGCTGCCCTGCTCGGCGCGGATTCCCGGCAGTTGCCGGCGAAGCTCGGCGAGCATGCCGTGATCGGGCTCGATCGCGGTGACGTCGACACCTAGCCGGGCGATCGCGGCGGTCAAGATGCCGGTGCCCGCTCCGAGATCGGCCACTGTGGGTGGTCTGCCGCCGGTGCTGACTGGTTCCAGGCACCAGCGGATCGCGGCGTCCGCGTAGCTGGGGCGGTTCTCGGCGTACGCGGCGGCCACGGGGCCGAACGACGAGCCGTGCAGCAGCCGGTACTGAGTCTCATCAGCGGTTTCGGCGGGAGTCTCCACGAACAACAAGCTTAGAGGCCGCGAAAAGGCGGCGTGATCATGGTCGTCGTGCGGGCCGGCTGTGGATGAGTCAGGAGACCCGCCCGCGGCGGTCTCCCGGTCATAGCCGGGCCATGATCTCCGGCTGGTCTGCTCACTTTGCCTGTCAGGTGACTGTTTCCGCGCCCGTTTCGCCCGGTATGGGTATACGGCTCGCAGGCAAAGCCTCAACCCGGGTCCCGCGGCAGCGCTAATCCTGGGAGATCCGGACCAGCGAGTGTCCCCCTCCGGTCCCAGCCGCGCCGCCGTTACGGTAGCGCGGTACTTATGTCCAGCGCGGTGGTTAATGGTGCTGTGAGCAGCCTTTTCTGCCGTGCTGGACACAATTGCCGCGCTGATCACCCGCCAGCCCCGCAGGACGGCACCAGCGCCCGGCGCAACACCGCCGCCCGCGAGCACTCACCTGTCCGCGCGTGCTAACTGCTACGCTCTGGCCCCGTGGCTACGTCTGCTTCAAGCCTCCGTGCACCGTCTGAGGCGGTACGCGGTACCGGGCGGCTGGATGCTGTCCGGTGCTGTGGCGTGAACTCCGGATCGGCAATCTATCCGCTCGGCCTCTTACTGCCGGGGGTGCCTGGCGTCGTAGGCGGCTCTGGCCGCATCGATTTCCGGCAGGTGGCTGTCGGTCCAGCTGACCAGCTGGCCGATCGTGTCGAGCAGCGTCCGGCCCATCGGGGTGAGCTCGTAATCGACACGGGGCGGGATGACCGGATGGATGGTCCTGGACACGATGCCGTCGCGTTCGAGGCCGCGCAGCGTGACGGTCAGCATCCGCGAGGTAATGCCATCGATCGACCGGTGCAGCTCGCTGAACCGCATCGTGCGCTGGCCGAGCAGGTCGATGACGTAGACGGACCATTTGTCCCCGACCCGTTGCAGGACCTCGCGTGCACGGCACGCGGACGGGTGATGGCTCCGCGCTTCCTGGCCGGATGCGTCGCCCTGGCCGGATGCGTCGCGGCACTGCCCGGGCGCG
This sequence comes from Streptosporangiaceae bacterium, assembly GCA_036490795.1. Taxonomy (GTDB): domain Bacteria; phylum Actinomycetota; class Actinomycetes; order Streptosporangiales; family Streptosporangiaceae; genus JAFARZ01. Next base: position 21,149 of record DASXDG010000239.1, on the reverse strand, counting down.
TCGTCCGCCTCGGCTCCTCCCCGATCCAATGAAACGACCCTCCCTGGTCATCAGGTTATGCCTGTCCTGGCGGCCAGTCATTGCTTGACCCTTCAAACATTGTACAGTTACTATTAAGAAGTAACATACGATCAGGAACCGCTTTTTTGGAGGAACGATGAGCGAGACGGCCGTGGAACTTCCCGGCTACATCGCGGGGACCTGGAATGTAGACCCCGTGCACTCCGAGGTGTCCTTCGTGGTCAGGCACATGATGGTGAGCAAGGTTCGCGGTCGCTTTGACACGTTCTCAGCTTCCGTCGTCACGGCCGGTGACCCGCTGAAGTCCACTGTTACCGCCAGCGTAGACCTCAACTCCGTCAACACGGGGTCACCTGACCGCGATAACCACATCCGCAGCGCGGACTTCTTTCACATCGAGCAGTACCCGACGATGACGTTCCAGTCCACGGGCATCCGCCAGGACGGTGACGAGTTCCTGCTGGACGGCGACCTCAGCCTTCGCGGAGTCACCAAGCCGGTGACGTTCAAGCTTGAGGTCAACGGCTTCGGCCCGGACGCCTACGGCGGCACCAGGGCGGGCTTCTCCGCCACCACCGACATCAACAGGAACGACTGGGGCGTCAGCTACAACGGCCCGATCCCTGGCGGCGGCGTCGCGGTCAGCGAGAAGGTCACGATCAACCTCGAGATCGAGGCGGTTCTCGACGCGGGCCAGTGACCGTCCCGGTCATCGAGCCACACGCATAAACCACTGGGTCGATTGCGTGATTGACACGCTCTAGCGATGTCAATCACGCAATCGACCCAGGTTGGTTGGTTGGTTGGTTGGTTTGGTTTGGTTTGGTTGGCCAGGCCAGGCCAGGCCTGGCTAGGAGTGCTTGAGCAGGTAGTCGATGTACATCGGGCGCAGGGCGTCGGAGACGTCGGTCTTGCCCGCGGTCAGCGCGTCCGCGAGCAGTCCGGAGACGGTCCCGATGTCGAGTTCGGCGTGGTCCTCGTGCCCCTCGGCGGCCTCCGCCGCCGGCAGCGCGCGCAGCACGTCCCACAGGAACTTGACGTCGGCGTGCCTTTCCGCGCGGTGCACGGCCTTGTCATGAAGCTCTCGGGACGACAGGGCGTCCAGCTCTTCGCGGGTAGTCACGACGTGGACTTTACCCCGCGAACCCCGGCTGTTACAGCCCGGACCCCCGCGTGCCCGGGCAGGTCCTCCAGCAGCACGGGTTCGCCTTTCTCGTCGCCGAGCGGGATGCGCCAGTTCGGGTACTGGTCGGTGGTACCCGGCATGTTCTGCGGACGGACCTCGCCGACCGCTTCGGCCAGCGAGACACCGATCAGCACGGCCGGGGTCCTGGCCAGGTGCGCGTACAGCGCGACGGTGAAATCGGCGGTGGACGGCGCCGTGGCATCGCCGGGTAGCAGGCCCTCGCTGGCGAGCAGGGCGAGGAACCGGTCCCGGTCCGCCGCGGCGGCGGCCCGTTCCTCCGGCTCCGGGCGGGTGAGCAGGCCGAGACCGGCCCGGATCGTCACCTCTTCACCGGTGAGGAACGCCGCGGCGGGCGGCAGGTCATGCGTGCCGACCGTGGCCAGGCAGCCGGCGCGCCACTGGCCGGGCGGCAGCGGCAGGCCATTCGCGTCCCGCTCGAACCACAGCATCGACGTGCCGATTATCTGGCGTTCCGCCAGGAAACCGCGCAGCCACGGCTCCACAGTGCCGAGATCCTCGCCGATCACCACCGTGCCCGCGGCCGCCGCGCCGGCGGCGAGTACGCCACCGAGCAGTTCATGGTCATAGCGGACGTAGGTGCCCTGATCCGGCGTCAGGCCGGCCGGGATCCACCACAGCCGGGACAAGCTCATCACGTGGTCGATGCGGAGGCCGCCGGCGTTGCGCGTGGTCGCCGCGACGAGCCCGGAGAGCGGTCCGGCGGCCCGCGCCGGGTGCCATGGCGGCAGCGTCCAGTCCTGGCCGCGCTGGTTGAACTCGTCGGGCGGCGCGCCGACGCTGACCCCGCGCACGAGCACATCCTGCCCGGCCCACGCGTCGGCGCCGCCTGGATGGCTGCCCACGGCCAGGTCCGCGATCACGCCGATGCGCATGCCGGCGTTCCTGGCCGCGGCCTGTGCCGATGCTGCCTGTTCCGCCGCTGACCACTGCAGCCAGGCATGGAACTCGGTCAGGTCAGCGGCCCCGGCCGGTACCTGGTCCGGCGGGGAATCGGACCGGGTGCCGGCCGGGGCCGAGATCCGGGCCGGCCAGTCACGCCAGTCCGGCCCGTGTGCCTCCGCCAGCGCGCACCACGTCGCCCAGTCCTGCAGGACCTTCCCCTCCCGCGCCCGGAACCGGTCGAACGCGGCCCTGCGCGCGGCGCTCATCGGTACCGTCCGGATCAGTTCGAGTGCGGCCCGCTTGGCCACCCATACCGTGTCGCGGTCGATCAGCGACGCCGAGGTGCTCGCGGCCCGAAGCGGGGCACCGAGCGCCTCGATCCTGGCCTGGTCCACGCCGCTCAGCTGGGCGTACTCGGGGATGTCCTCGATCCGCAGGTACAGCGGACTCAGGTAATGCCTGCTCATCGGCAAATACGGGGACGGGCTGATCGGCGGCAGCGGTTCGGCCGCGTGCAGCGGGTTCACCAGTACGAAGTCCGCGCCCAGGTCACGGGCCGACCAGGTGGCCAGGTCGGCCAGGTCGGCGAAGTCCCCATGCCCCCACGAGGCCCGCGAGCGCACCGAGTACAGCTGGATGGCGAAGCCCCAGGCACGCCCGGACGGGCAGGGGGCGACCGCCAGATCCACGGGCGTGGCCGAAGGCGCCGGCCCAGTGCTGCCGGGGGAGGCGTCACCGAGGGCGTCAAGGACGGCGGCGAGCGTCTGTTCGGAAACCGCGACTTCGCGGCCGCGCCAGTCGTGGTAGCGGGTGGCCACGCCACGGGCCTCGGCTTGCCGGTACAGGTCGTCGTGTCGAGTCACGCCAACCAGTGTGAACTACGCTCGGTCCGGATCACGCGGCGCTGCCTGATCTCGCGGCCTGCCCAGATCATGGGGCGTGCCTGAATCTCGCGGCGCCGGAGGAATCGCCCGGTGCTGGGGGTGTCACCAGCGTCAGTTATGAGATAAAGATGGATTTGTGTTTGACGCGGTGATTGTCGGAGGTGGGCACAACGGTCTCGTGTGCGCGACGTACCTGGCGCGCGCCGGACTGAAAACGGTCGTGCTGGAGCGGCGGCACCTGGTGGGCGGGGCGGCGGTGACGGAGGAGCCATGGCCCGGCTACCACGTCTCGACCGCCTCATACGTGGTCAGCCTGCTGCCCGGGCGGATCGTATCGGAGCTCTCGCTGCGCCGCCACGGATATCACGTGTACCCGCTCGACCCGGCTTATTTCGCTCCGTTCCAGGACGGGAGCGGGATCCTGGTCTGGGAGGACGCGCACGAGGCGGCCGAGGAGATCGCGAAGATCAGCAAGGCCGACGGCGCCGCGTACCCGCGTTACTGCCAGGATGTGGCCGAACTAGCCACCATGATCAGGCCGTTGCTGAACAAGATCCCGCCCGACCCTGCCCTGCGCTCGGCACGGGACCTGCCCTCGGCGGCCGCGATGATGGGCTACCTGCTGCGGCGCCGTGGCGCGGCGGCCGGCCTGGTCGACCTCATGACGATGTCCTGCGCCGACTTCCTCAGCCGGTACTTCACCGACGACCGCATCCTCGGCGCGCTATCGCCCGGCGGTGTAATCGGGATGTGGGGCGGCCCGATGAGCCCCGGTTCGGCGTATGTGCTGCTGCACCACCGGATGGGCGAGGTCGACGGCGTCGGCGGCTGCTGGGGATTCGCGCGCGGCGGGATGGGCGCCATCTCCGAAGCGATCGCGTCCGCGGCCAGGGAAGCGGGCGTCGTGATCGAGACCAACGCCGAGGTCGCGTCGATCGACGTGGCGGGCGAGCGGGTCCGCGGCGTGACGCTGACCGACGGGCGATCGTATGAGTCGAAGATGGTGGTTTCCGGGGTGCACCCGGCCACCACGTTCCTGTCCATGGTGGGGGAGTCGCACCTGCCGCCATCGCTGGTGCAGGACATGCGGCAGTTCCGCACCCGGTCGCCGTCCGCCAAGGTGAACCTCGCCCTGTCCGGCCTGCCCTCGTTCACGGCACGGCCGGGATCGGAACTGGGGCCGCAGCATCCGGAGTTCATCATCAGCCCGACTCTTGAGTACCTGGAGCGGGCCTGGGACGCGGCAAAATACGGGCAGCCGTCACCGCGGCCGATGATCGACTGCGTGATCCCGACGACCAAGGACTCCACGCTGGCTCCCGACGGGGCGCACGTGCTGAGCTGTTTCGTGCAGTACGTCCCGTATTCGCTGGCGGACGGGGAGTGGGATGACGCGGCGCGGGACGCGCTCGCCTCGACCGTGATCGACACGATTGCCGAGTTCGCGCCCGGTTTCGGCGACTTGGTGACGCACCGGCAGGTGCTGACGCCGGTGGACCTCGAGGAGCGGTTCGGGCTGCTCGGCGGCAACATCTTCCAGGGCGAGATGTCCCTTGACCAACTGTTCTCGTTCCGGCCCTCGGCGGAGGCGTGCGGCTACCGGACGCCGGTCGCGGGACTGTACCTGTGCGGCTCGGGAACTCACCCCGGCGGGGGAGTGATGGGGATTCCCGGCCGGAACGCGTCCCGCGTGATCATCCGGGACACGCGCCGGCGGGCATTGACCTTCAGGCGCAAGGCGGCCGCGACCGGGTAATGAGCGCGGCTTTCCGGCTGGTGCCGGCTGGTGCCGGCTAGCTGGCTGGTTCGAGGACGAAGACTGGGATCTGGCGGGTGGTCTTCGTCTGGTATTCGGCGTAGGGCGGATACGCGGCTACCGCGCGCTCCCACCACTGGGCGCGCTCCTCGCCGCTGACCTCCCGGGCCACCATGCGCTTGGTCTCCGCGCCGTCCTGGAGAACGACCTCGGGGTGGGCAACGATGTTGTGGTACCACAGCGGATGCGTAGGTGCACCACCCCGCGACGCCACCATGGCATAACGGCCGTCGTGCTCAACCCGCATGACCGGAGTCTTGCGCACCTTGCCGGACCGGGCGCCCAGGTTGGTGACGATCACCACCGGCATGTCCGTGCCCTGCAGCACGGTTCCCTCGGTACCGCCGGAACGCTCGTAGGCTTCCACTTGGTCGCGTACCCAGGCGCTCGGACTCGGCTCGTATTCTCCGTTAATAGTCATGGCACATAGTTAACACCGCTTTAGTTCGGGCCTGTGGCCGGGGGTGGAACGCGCGGCGGGCATTCCGGACGTTATGGCGCGCATCTGGATGCATCGGGCCGGGCTTGAGTCGCGACAGCAGCCGGGGGTGCGACCTAGACGCGGGATGCAGGGCTCATCAGCGCGGTAACTATGTCCAGCGCGGCAATTGATGGTGCTGTGAGCAGCCGTTTCTTCCGTGCTGGACATAATTACCGCGCTAATCGCGGCGCGGGCGGTGACAGGAGAGTACGCCGTGCATAGCTGATACCAGTGCGGCCCCTGGTGTCGGGAGCGTGCGCGGGGCCAGGCCCTGTCGACAATGTCACGCCCCTGGGGACGGTGTCACGCCTCCGGACAGGCAGGAGCCGCCGTCCCCGGTACCGGGGACGGCGGCTCCTGGTGTTACTGGTTGCTTACTCGCGGGTTCTAGCGAACGAGCCCGGAGAGCAGGCCCCGCTCGAAGTCAGCACCGGGCCGCGTCGCGGGCGGCACGGCCTGAGCCGGAGCGGGAACATGCGGCATCGGCACTGGCCGTACGGCCGCACCATTGGACTTGGTCGCAGCGGTCTTGGCCGCGGCAGGCTTGGTCGTCCTGGTGGTCTTCGGCCTGGACGTGGTCCGGGCCTTGACGGTGCTCGACTTGGTAGCCGGACGCGCGTTGGTCGCGGTCGCCTTGGTGGCGGTCGCCTTAACCGTGGTGCGCGGCTTGGCCGCGGTCCGCTTCGTGGCGGTCCGCTTGGCCGTGGCCTTGCGGGTCGCGGTCGCCTTGGTCGCCGTGGCCTTGACCGTGCTGGTCTTGGCGGCGGTGGCCTTGGCGGCGGTGGCCTTGGCAGCGGTGGTCCGCGGCTTGGTGGCCGTGCTCTTGCGAGCGGTGGTCGCCTTGCGAGCGGTGGTGGTGCTGGCCTTGCGGGCGGTGGCCTTAACGGTCCGCGGCTTGGTGGCCGTGCTCTTACGAGCGGTGGTCGCCTTGCGGGTCGTGGTCGCCTTACCCGCCGTGGTGGCCGTGCGGGCCGTGCTGGTCCGCTTGGCCGCCGGGCGAGTCCGCGAGGTTGCCGCAGAGGCCGGGCGGCGCGCCGCCGGCTTGCGGGCAGTGGTCTTCCTGGCAGTGGTCTTCCTGGCAGCCGGCTTGCGGGCCGTGCTGCGCGAGGACGTCGAGGACATCGACTTGGCGGCGCTGGTCAGCGACTTCACAGCCGTTGCCATCGCCTTGGTCGCCGTGTTCATGGCGGCCGCGGCCGAGGTCATCTTGGTCGCCGCCGAGTTCACCTTGGTCGCGGCGGAGGTGATGCTCGCCGTCGACGCCACGGACCGGCGAGCGGTGCTCGGCCGGCGGGTCGCGGTGGTGCGGCGGGCGGTGCTGGTCCGACGGGCGGTGCTGGTCCGGCGGGCCGTGCTCGTCCGGCGGCCGGTGGTGCTGGTCCGGCGGGCCGTGCTGGTCCGGCGGGTCGCGGTGGCCGGGCGACGGGCACTGGTGGTCGCGCGGCGAGTGGTGCTCGCCTTACGGGCCGTGCCCGCCTTACGCGCAGTGGTCGTCGCGGGCTTGCGAGCCGTCGCGGGCTTGCGCGCCGTGGTGGCGCGCTTGGCAGCCGGCTTAGCCGCGGTCCGCTTAGCGGTAGTGCTCCGCTTGGCCGCAGCACTCTTGACCGGGCCCCGCTTTGCAGCACTCTTGACAGTAGTTGCGCGGCGCGTGCTCGTCGTTCGGCGAGCGGTCTTAGTGGCCGCAGTCTTTTCAGGCACTGATCTCCCCCTTATATCAGAGACAGAATCAGTGATTCCACCAGTCACGCCGATTTACACATCTCTACGTCAAGCATTCGAGAAAACATGCACATCAGGGCGTCGTTCGCGATCACGACGTGCGCACATCAAGCGGCGCGAGAACGACCTGTCCGCATGAGAGCGCTCGCGTTCCCGACGGTGAATTTCTCGTATGTGCGCAACAGAATGCCGGCCCGCCCGGCGATGACACGACTCGGAATGAGCTAGATGTTCGGCTCCCCCTCCATGATGAAGAACAGGCCGATCATTTCGGGGTCGTAGGGGAGTCGCCTTTCGAGGTTCCGAATGAGTGACCTCGGGGTGCTGACCGGCAGGTCGTGCACGGCAGGTTCGACCGGAAACGCGGCATCACGGCTACGTAACCCGAGCCACGACGCGACGATAGCGCCAGCCGCTTCCCGCGGATGCGAGATCCGCGGCGTGCCAGCATTCTGGCATCTCATTCAAAAACCGTCGGGACGGCGAGATTTGAACTCGCGACCCCCTGACCCCCAGTCAGGTGCCCTACCAAGCTGGGCCACGTCCCGGTGCCCGCTTTCACGAGCACGCTCAGCTTAGCGCACCTTGAACCTGCTCCGGAACGAACGCGCCGCGCCGGCGGGCTCGATCCGGGCTGATGCGCCCGAGCGCGCGGCTACCCTGAAGGGGCGCGTGGCCGTTATGCGGGAAGAAGGGGCACTGAGCGGGTGAGAGTACTCGACGTCCTGCGCCGGGATCAGCCTGGCGAGGATGACGCCGAGGCCTCCACGCGGCCGCTCGGGGCGAGGCGCTGGGGCCGGATCTCGCTCAGGATCGCCAAGATCGGCCTGGTCGTGGTGCTCGTGCTCGCCGCGGCGGTCGGTGTGCTGTTCGTGCTCACGCCGTCCGCGGGGGAGGCCACCTCGCTGGTTCAGGATCAGGCGCAGCAGCACGGGATCGCCTACCCTGGCGCGCCCGTTCCGCAGTATTTCGCCCATGCGCTGGTGGCGACCGAAGACAAGCGCTTCTACTCCGATCCCGGCGTGGACCCGCTGGCCATAAGCCGGGTGATCCTCGCCAAGATGACGGGCAAGCAGGACCAGGGCGGCAGCACGATCGCGCAGCAGCTGGCGAAGATGCTCTACACCCAGGGCCGTTCCGGAGCGAAGGTGCTGCTGGAACAGGTCACTCTCGCGATCAAGCTGAACATGACCTACAGCAAGACCCAGATCCTGCAGATGTACTCGGAAGTCGCGTACTACGGGCATGGGTACTACGGCCTTGAGCAAGCTAGCTGCGGATACTTCGGTCACCAGCCCGCTGACCTGACGCTGGTCCAGGCCGCGATGCTGGCCGGCGCGGTCAACGCGCCCACCTTCGACGATCCGCTGGATCACCCGGCTCAGGCCAGGGCGCGCCTGGTGCACGTGCTCGGCCGGATGGAGGCGGTCGGTTACCTGACCCAGGCGCAGCAGACGGCCGCGCTCAAGGCTCCGCTAGGACTGTCGGCGACGAGGGGCTGCTAGGCGGACGAGGGGCTGCTAAGAACCCGCGGTCTCCGGCTCGAGTTGCTCGGCGGCCGGGGGTCCTGCCGGGGTGGTGTTGAACACCCAGCGGTGGTAGCAGTAGAGCCGGAACACCGTCGCGATTCCCACACCCACGATCAACGCGATGTTCAGCGCCAAGGTGCCGTGCTCGCCGAAGCCATGCTGGGCGATGAATACGACTCCTACCTGGAGCAGCAGCCCGATCCCGTTGAAGAGCAGGAAAAGCAGGCCCTCGCGGCCCAGCTTCTCACCCCGGCGGTGCTTGAAAGCCCAGTTCCGGTTGCCGATGAACGCGAAGACCGTGGCCACGACGGTGGCGATCGTCGTCGACATCACCGGACTGAGCTTGGCGCCTGAGTGCAGCACGTTGGTGAGGACGATGGTGATGACGAACGCCATGATGCCCACGACACCGAACTTGGTGACCTCGTGGATCATCCCCTTGAAGCGCGCGTAGTAGTCGCGGATCACGAAACCGAGACTACCCCGCGTTCCCTGCCTGACACCCGTGGCCAGCATAAACCGTTCGGAAAATGTCAGACCCCCGAGGTAAGGTGCCACGGTGTCCGAAGCTGAGGTGCTTGTCCGCGCGCGCGGCCTGATCAAACGGTTCGGGAGTTTCACGGCGGTAAACGGCATAGATTTCGATTTGTATCGAGGTGAGGCCTTCGGCTTCCTGGGGCCGAATGGCGCTGGCAAGTCCTCGACCATGCGCATGATCGGCTGCGTCTCGCCTCCGTCCGGAGGCGAGCTGAGGATCCTCGGCGCCGATCCGGTGAAGGACGGATCGGCGATACGGGCCCGGCTGGGCGTGGTGCCGCAGGACGACACCCTGGACGTCGAGCTGACCGTGCGGGAGAACCTGCTGGTCTACGGCAGGTACTTCGGCCTGGGCCGCAAGGTGATCAGGGAGCGGACCGACCAGCTGCTGGAGTTCGTCCAGCTGGAGGACCGGGCGAAGGACAAGGTCGAGCCGCTCTCCGGCGGCATGAAGCGGCGGCTGACCATCGCCAGGTCGCTGATCAACGATCCGGAGATCCTCATCCTCGACGAGCCCACCACCGGCCTGGACCCCCAGGCCAGGCACGTGGTGTGGGACCGGCTGTTCCGGCTCAAACAGCGCGGCGTCACGCTGATCTTGACCACGCACTACATGGATGAGGCCGAGCAGCTGTGTGACCGGCTGGTCGTGATGGACCACGGCACGTTCGCCGCGGAGGGCTCGCCCCGCGAGCTGATCGAGCGGTACTGCACGCCGGAGGTGCTCGAGCTCCGCTTTGACCCCCAGCTGCACGACGCTACCGCGGAAAAGCTCAACGACTCAGCGGCAGAACGGACAGAGGTGCTTGCTGACCGGATCCTGCTCTACGTCCCCGATGGAGACGTCGCGCTGGCGGAGGTCCGCGCGCGAGGATTCGAGCCGGTGACCTCGCTGGTCCGTCGCGGCACCCTGGAGGACGTCTTCCTGCACCTGACCGGACGGCGGCTGGAGGACTAGTGGTCGCCGTCACCGCTGCCCCTGTTTCGGTAAGCGCCGGGCCGCCGCTCACCCTCAGGGCGTTCCAGTGCTGGCTGACCGTGTACCGGCGGATCTGGCGCTCGTCGATCTGGTCCTCGATCCTCGGGCCGATCTGCTACCTGGGCGCGATGGGATTCGGCCTGGGATCGCTCGTGGACAAGCACGGGACGGCATCCCTGGGTGGCGTGCCCTACCTGGCGTTTCTCGCCCCGGCGATCCTCGCGTCCAGCGCGATGACAACCGGCATGGACGAGTCGACATTTCCCGTGTTCGGCTCTATCAAGTGGAACAAGATCTACATCGGGGCGCAGGCCTCGCCGCTGCGGCCCGCCGACATCTTCCGCGGGCACCTGCTGTTCATGATCATGCGGATCTGCCTGAACGTCGCCATCTTCATGGTCGTGATGTGCTCGTTCGGCGCGGAGCGCTCGGCATGGGTGGTGCTGGCGATACCGGCCGCGGTGCTGACCGGGACGGCGTTCGCCGCGCCGCTGGCCGCGTGGGCGGTCACGCTGAAGACCGAGAACGCGTTCTCGCTCGTGTTCCGGTTCGGGATGATCCCGCTCACCTTGTTCTCCGGCACGTTCTTCCCGCTGTCCCAGCTGCCGGTCTGGCTGCGGCCGCTGGCCTACGCCACCCCGCTCTGGCACGGGGTGGCGCTGTGCCGCGCCTTCAGCCTCGGGCAGGTCAACTGGCTGGAGGCGCTCGGGCACGTGCTGTACCTGGTCGTGCTCGCCGGGATCGGCGTATGGGCGGGGACCAGGACATACTCCAGGAGGCTGTATGTCTGAAGCCGTGCTTTCCGGGCCTGGCCTGCGGGTCACGCCGCCGGTCGGGCTGCTGTCCCGGCTGCGCCGGGCCGGGTCGGAGCCAGGCGGGCTGCGACTGATCGAGCGGCACGCCCGGGTGTACAAGCACGCCTGGATCATCTTCATTTCGGGGATCTTCGAGCCGCTGTTCTACCTGCTCTCGGTGGGGCTCGGGCTCGGCGTGCTGGTCGGGAAGGTGGCCGGCCCCGGCGGCACGCTCATTCCGTACCGGGAGTTCGTGGCGCCAGGACTGCTCGCCGTTTCGTCGATGAACGGGGCGATGTACGACTCGACGTTCAACATCTTCTTCCGGCTCAAGTATGCCAAGCTGTACGACTCGGTGCTGGCCACGCCGATCCGCCCGGCCCAGGTGGCGGTCGGCGAGATCGGCTGGGCGCTGCTCCGGGGGACCGCCTACGCGATCGCGTTCACGATGGTCATGCTCTGCATGGGGCTGATCCACTCGCCGTGGGCCGCGCTCTGCGTTCCGGTGGCGGTGCTGATCGGGTTCTGCTTCGCCGCGATCGGGATGACCGGCACCACGTACATGAAGAGCTGGCAGGACTTCGACTACGTGATCCTGGCCAGCACGCCGCTGTTCCTGTTCTCCGCGACGTTCTACCCGCTGTCGGTCTACCCTCGGCCGGTGCAGGACATCGTGGAGTGGACGCCGCTCTACCAGGGGGTGGTGATCCTGCGGGATCTGAGCGTCGGCGTGGTCGGCCCCGGGCTGCTGTGGCGGGCCGCGTACCTGGCCGTCCTCGGGGCGGCGGGCCTGTACTGGTCGGGTCGCCGGGTCGGGAAACTACTCCTTGTGTGAGCTGCCCGGGCAGTGTGTGAGCCGCCCGGGCAGGCAGTAGTCTGAGCGCGATGTTGCAGGAGCAGGAGGCGCCCACCGAACCTGCCGTCCGCGTGCCTACCGTCTACCGGGATCCGCTGACCTGGGTCATCGTCGGGGTAGTGTTCGGCGCCTACACGGCCATCTCGGTTTTCCGGCTGCTCCAGCTCTACCCGTCCTCGTGGGATCTGGGCATCTTCACCGAGGCCGTGAAGCAGTACGCGCACTTCGACGCGCCAATCGTGAACATCAGGGGACCGGGTACCAACCTGCTCGGCGACCACTTCTCGCCGGCCATCGCGGTGCTGGCGCCGTTCTTCCGCGTGTTCCCGTCGGCGGCGACGCTGCTGACCGGCCAGGCGCTGCTCACCGCCGCGTCGATCTTCCCGATCGCGCAGCTCGCCTGGGAGAAGCTCGGTCACGGCCAGGCGAGGGCGATCGCGGTGGCGTACGGCTGCGCGTGGGGCCTGCAGCAGATGATCGACTTCGACTTCCACGAGATCGCGATCGCCGTCCCGCTGCTGGCGTTCTCACTGTCCGCGCTGGTGCGCGGCCGGGTGCGGGCCACCGTGCTGTGGGCGCTGCCCCTGGTCTTGGTCAAGGAAGACCAGGGGTTCACGGTCGCCGCGATCGGGATCTACCTGTTGTTCAGCGGGCTCGCTACCCGGACCGTGGACCGCGGTCGGCTCAAGGCCGGGCAGTTCCTCATGGTGTGGGGCCTGGCCTGGTCGTTCGTGGCCATCGCGGTCATCATCCCGCACTTCAACGCCGCCCACGTCTACACCTACTGGAACGCCGGCGGCGCGTTCGCACCAGGCGGAAGCCCGTCGGCCGGCGCGGTGTTCTCCCAGTTCTTCCACGACTGGCCGGTCAAGCTGCAGACGGTAGTCATGCTGCTGCTGCCGACCGCGTTCATCGCCGTGCGCTCCCCGGTGGCTCTGATCGCCGTGCCGAGCCTCGGCCTGCGGTTCGAATCGGCGAACAGTTCTTACTGGGGGACCGACTGGCACTACAACGCGACCGTGGTGCCGATCCTGTTCGTCGCCGCCGTCGACGCGCTGGCGCTGATCGCCGCGGCACGGGCGAGGGATGTCACGGACGATTCCGAAGACCCGTCAGCTACAGCAGGTCCGCCAGCTACAGCAGGTCCGCCAGTTGCGAAGGGCTCATCAGCCGCAGCGGGCCCGGCGCTCTGGGCTGACTGGGCGAGCGGGGCGCGGGGCTGGTGGAAGGCCACCATGGCCGGGGCCGAACGCTATGGCGCCGCGATGATGCTGGCGATCGCGTTCCCGCTGGCCTTCCAGTACCCGCTTAACGGCCTGTGGAACGCGAACACCTACAAGATCGGCCCGAACGTGGCCGCGGCCAACGCGGCGATGGCCAAGGTGCCGGACGGCGCCACCGTACTGACCACGCTCGACCTGCTGGCGTCGCTGGCCACGCGGACCGATACATACTGGATCGGCAACGCGCGCAATCCGGACACCGAGTACATCGTCTTCGACGGTCAGGACAGCGACTACTCCCCGGCGATCAGCGACGTGCCCGAGTACGTCGACGCCATGTACCCGAAAGGCATGTACACGGTCATCTTCTCGGACGGACCCATGTACGTCTTCAAGCGCACCGGCTGAGCCGCTCATGCCCGGCCGCCACGCCGCACTGCCGAGAGTGACGGCTTACCCGGAATGGATGAGACAGGAGTCCCCGCCCTCGGCGATCCCCGGGCCCGCAACCGGACCATGGCCTCCTGCGGCAGGGCTGACCCCCCGGGAGAGATCCGGAACAGCGAGCGCCATCCTGCCCCTCCTGCCCCTCCTGTCCCTCCTGTCCCGGCCGCGTCGGCGTTACCGCGGTAATTGTGTCCAACGCGGTGATCAAGGTTGCTGTGAGCAGCCTTTTCTTCCGTGCTGGACATAATTACCGCGCTGATCACGCGCCAGCCCGCCGGAGCGCGCCAGCCCCCGGAACGCGCCAGCGCAACGCCGCAACCGCGAACACGCACCTTCCCGCGCGTGTTCTAAATCGGGCATAAAGGGGTGTCGGTCGCGTGCCCTTTCGCGATGGTGCGCGTGGCGTTCCGGAATCCCGGAACGCCACGCGCACCATCATTCAGCGACCTGTCGGCAGACTGGGCAAAACGTGATAATTCGGGTTTTGCGCGCCAGAACTGCCGGCTAACCCTTGTAGAGGGCCCGCGTCCTGCTGATCAGCTTGTTGAGCAGAGCGTTGGGCACAGGTGTGTTCCCCTCGTTCATCTCCCAGATCGCGTAGACGTTCCTGCCGCTTTGCACGACCGTCGTGTTGAGGGACTCGGTGCTGTCGCCGAAGGAGTCGGAGACCTCGACAACCTGGGTGACCGTGAAAGCGCTGTTCTTCCCGACCTTGGTGCTCGCCACGTTCTGCAAGTCGATGGACAGCGAGATCGGTCCGGTCTGCGCGCTGCTCCCGGCGCCGGTCGAGAACGTCGGGCACGCGTTGTACTTGCCCTTCAGCTGCCCGAGGTACCACCAGGCCGTCGCGTTGCTCTTGAACTGGGAAATGCTCTGCGAGCCGACGAGCGCACCGTCCGACTCGATGGTGTTCAGCGCCACGGCGGACTGGCCGATGAGCGGCACCCCGAACAGGATGTCACCGCACGGGTAGCTGGAGATGCTCCCGCCGGACGACACCAGCTTGCCCCCGCTGGTCACCAGCCCGGTCGCCGTGTCGCCGATACCGAAGGCCGAGCCCGGCAGCAGCGCCTTGGCCAGTTGCTTGCCCGTGACCTGCGTGACCGGCTTCGGCTTGGGGTGGTGCTTGGGATGACCGAGCGGCGCCGCCGACGCCGTGCCGATCATCGTCAGCGACAGGCCACCGGTGATAGCGATGATCGCGAGCAACTTGCTTTTCATACCCGTCCTCCTGAAGCAGGGGCAACCGTCAGCCCCTCCGACGTTCCCCCGTACACGCGACGATACGGACAGCTCGATTCGCAGGACAAGTAGATTTCTGTATCGACGCAGTAACGACTCAGGGGAGTTGCTGTACGCGCTGTATCAGCTCTCTCATCAGTGCAGGTGACGGCCCATCGTCCGGGCCGCTGTAGCCGAAGAACTGGTACCCGTCCGGGCCGGCGATGACCGTGAGCGTGTTGCGGTAGAAGACCCGGCCGGACGCTTCGGTACATAAGTAGCGCAAGCACAAGCGGGACGCCTAGGGAAGTACCGCATCTACCGCACCTACCGGCCGGTAGTTAAGCTGCTGCTGATAGATGGCCGATGGGAAGCACCACGGTTAGTTATGAAGTGCAGTGTTCGCCATGACATGCAGGAGGAGAGCCCGGTGACAGAGCGAGTCGCGATCGTGACGGGTGCGGCCAGGGGGATCGGCGCCGCCACCGCGCGGAGGCTGGCCTCGGACGGGATGGCCGTCGGCGTCCTGGACCTGGATGAGGCCGCGTGCGCGGGAACGGTCAAGGAGATCACCGACGCGGGAGGCCAGGCGCTCGCCGTCGGTGCCGACGTCAGCAAGTCTGACCACGTTCAAACGGCCGTTGACCGCGTCGCCGGGGAACTCGGCGCGCCGACGGTGCTGGTGAACAACGCCGGCGTGATCCGGGACAACCTGCTGTTCAAGATGACCGATGAGGACTGGGACACGGTGCTCGGCGTGCACCTGCGCGGTGCGTTCCTGATGAGCCGCGCGGTGCAGAAGCACATGGTGGACCAGCAGTTCGGGCGCATCGTCAACCTCTCGTCCAGCTCGGCGCTCGGCAACCGAGGCCAGGTCAACTACTCCGCTGCCAAGGCGGGCATGCAGGGGTTGACCAAGACGCTGGCGATCGAGCTCGGGCCGTACGGCGTGACCGCGAACGCGGTGGCTCCCGGCTTCATCGTCTCCGACATGACCGCGGCCACCGCGGCCAGGGTCAAGATGTCGTTCGAGGACTTCCAGACCGCCGCCGCCGGGCAGATCCCGGTGCGCCGGGTGGGTCAGGTCGAGGATGTGGCGCACACGATCTCGTTCCTGGTCAGCGACGGGGCCGGGTTCGTGTCCGGGCAGGTCATTTACGTAGCTGGAGGACCCCTGTGCTAGATGACACAGCGCTTGATGACACAGTGCCAGCGGAACAGGATTTGCGGGACCGGGTCAAGGCACTGATCGACGGGCACGACCTCACCAATCGCGAGGAGTTCCTCGACGCGCGGTGGGACGCCGGGCTGGCCTGGGTGCACTTCCCCGAAGGGCTGGGCGGGCTCGGGCTGCCTCGCTCGATGCAGGCCATCGTGGACCAGGCGCTCACCGCCGCGCAGGCGCCGGACAACCGCCCGGACCGGATCGGGATCGGGCTCGGCATGGCCGCGCCGACGATCCTCGGCCACGGCACCGACGAGCAAAAGCAGCGCTGGCTGCGCAAGCTGTGGACCGGCCGTGAGGTGTGGTGCCAGCTGTTCAGCGAACCGGGCGCGGGCAGTGACCTCGCCGCGCTGGCGACAAGGGCGGTGCGCGACGGCGTCGACTGGGTGGTCAGCGGCCAGAAGCTCTGGACGTCGTCCGCGCACCAGGCCGACTGGGGTCTGCTGGTCACGCGCACCGATCCGGACGCGCCCAAGCACGCCGGGATGACCTACTTCGCGTGCGACATGCACGCGCCGGGCGTCGAGGTGCGGCCGCTGCGGCAGCTTACCGGCGAGGCAGAGTTCAACGAGGAGTTCCTCACCGAGGTGCGGATCCCGGACTCGGACCGGATCGGCGGGGTCGGCGAGGGCTGGACCGTCGCGATGACCACGCTGATGAGTGAGCGGGTGAGCATCGGCAGCTCGCGGGCGTACCCCAGGGACGCCGGTATGATCGGCCCGGCGTTGCGCACCTGGCGGGAGAAGCGCGAGCTGCGCACGCACGGGATGCACGACAGGCTGCTCCGGCTATGGGTCGACGCCGAGGTGGCCAGGCTCGCCGCTGACCGGCTGCGGCAGCAGCTGGCCGCGGGGAAGCCCGGACCGGAAGGATCGGGCGCCAAGCTGGTCTTTGCCCGGCTCAACCAGGAGATATCCGGGTTCGAGGTCGAGCTGTCCGGTGCCGAGGGTCTGCGCTACGACGACTGGACGATGCGCCGTCCGGAAAACGCCAACTTCTTCGGCCGCGGGCCGGGCTACCGCTACCTGCGTGCCCGCGGCAACTCGATCGAGGGCGGCACCTCGGAGGTGCTGCGCAACATCATCGCCGAACGGGTGCTGGGCCTGCCGCCCGAGCAACGTCCCGACAAGGGTGTGCCATGGAAGGACGTGCCGCGGTGAACCTGCTCTACGACGACTCCGAGCAGGCGCTCGCCGAGTCGCTGAACGCACTGCTCAAAGACCGGTGCGGCTGGGACAAGGTGCTGGCCCGCACCGAGTCGGACGAAACGTATGACACCGAGCTGTGGCACGCTATCGCCGCGGACCTGGGCTGCGCGGGGCTGCTGATACCCGAACACGCGGGCGGGGCGGGCGCGTCCTTCCGCGAAGTGGCCACGGCGGCGGAAGCACTGGGCGCCGCGGTCGCGCCGGTTCCGTTCCTCGGCAGCGCCGTGGTGGCGACCGCGTGCCTGCTCGCCTGCCGTTCGTCCGAAGCGGACCACCTGATCCGGAGGATGGCGGCCGGAGAACTGACGGCCGCGCTCGCCGTGCCGTTCGTCACCGCGCCTGTCGGAGCGTCGTTCCCGGTCGCCGTGCGGGTCGCCGGGCCGCATCAGGGCGACCAGGCGTCCGGCTGGTCCCGCCTGCGCGGGACGATCAGCGGGGTGGCGGACGCGCTGGCCGCCGGGATGCTGCTGGTGCCCGCCGACGGCGTGCCGCGGGCGCTGTACGCCGTGGACCTGTCGACCGCGCGGGTCACCAGGACCCCGGTGACCTCGCTGGACATGACCAGGCAGCTATGCGACATCACGCTGGACGACGCGCCAGGGGTGAAGCTCGCCTCGGGTGAGGCCGCGACGGAGGCGTTTAACGCCGCGGTCCAGGCCGGCGCCGGAATCCTGGCCGCGGAGCAGCTCGGGATCGCGCAGCACTGCCTGGACCTGACCGTCAGCTACGTCAAGGAACGGCGCCAGTTCGCCAGGCCGGTCGGCTCATTCCAGGCGATCAAGCATCGCCTCGCCGACCTGTGGGTCGAGGTTTCGCAGGCCAGGGCCGCGTCCCGGTATGCGGCGGATTGCCTGGCTACGGAGTCTTCGGGCACCAAGCCTGCCGAGACAGCCGTGGCGGTATCGCTGGCTAAGGCCTACTGCTCGGACGTCGCCGTGCACGCCGCGCAGGAGTGCGTGCAGCTGCACGGGGGTATCGGGTTCACGTGGGAACATCAGGCGCACCTGTATCTGAAGCGGGCGAAGGCGGACTCGCTGGGGTTCGGCACGGCGGACGCGCATCGCGCGGCGCTGGCGAAACTCGTGAATATCCCGGCACCATGACCTCCTTGACCGGGAAACTGACCCTGGAGCAGAAGGTCAGGCTGCTCACCGGCGCCGACTTCTGGTCGCTGCTGCCCGAGCCCGCCGTCGGGCTGCGCCGCATGGTCATGTCCGACGGCCCGGCCGGCGTGCGCGGCGAGCGGTGGGACGAACGCGACCCGTCGGCGAACATCCCGTCGCCAACGGCGCTGGCCGCCACCTGGGACGTCGCCCGGGTCACGGCCATCGGGCGGCTGCTCGCGGGGGAGGCGCGCCGCAAGGGCGTGGACGTCCTGCTCGCGCCCACGGTGAACCTGCACCGCACCCCGTTTGGCGGACGGCACTTCGAGTGCTTCTCCGAGGACCCGCTGCTCACCGCCCTGATCGGCACCGCCTACGTGCACGGGCTCCAGTCGAACGGCGTGGGTGCGTGCGTCAAGCACTTCGTCGGCAACGACTCCGAGACCGAGCGGATGACCGTCGACGTGCGGATCGCCGAACGGCCGTTGCGCGAGCTGTACCTCGCGCCGTTCGAGGCGATCGTCCGTGACGGCGGCGTGTGGTCGGTGATGGCCGCTTATAACGGCGTCAACGGGCACACGATGACCGAGAGTCCGCTGCTGCGTTCGGTGCTTCATGACGAGTGGGGTTTCGACGGAGTGGTGGTGTCGGACTGGACGGCCACCCGGTCCACCGAACCGGCCGCGCGCGCCGCCCTCGACCTGGTCATGCCCGGCCCCACGGAGATGTTCGCGGTCTGGGGCGACGCCCTGGTCACGGCGGTGCGGTCCGGTGCGGTCGATGAGGCGCTCATCGACGACAAGGTCGAACGGCTGTTGCGGCTGGCCAGCAGGGTCGGGGCGGTCGAGGGTGCTGTTAAGGCTGAGCCCGCCGAGGTTGATGTGGTGGCGGAACTGCGGGAGACCACGGCGGCGACCTTCGTCCTGGTCCGCAACTCATCGGTCTTGCCGCTGCCGGCCGAACCGGGCCCGGTCGCGGTCATCGGGCCGAACGCCGCGCTGGCCAGGACCATGGGCGGTGGCAGTGCCACCGTCTTCCCGTCGTACACGGTTTCGCCGGTCGACGGCCTGCGTAACGCGGGCGTGGATGTCAGGTACGCGGCCGGGCTTTACGGCCACGGCCGGGTGCCCGTCGCGGGCGCGCCCTGGTTGTACCAGCCGGACGGTGAGACGTCCGGAGTCGAGGTCCGGTTCTTCGACGAGAACGGGACGTTGCTCGGCGCTGAGCTGCGCGGGGTCGGCTCGTGGACGTGGATGGGCGGCTTCGGCCCGTCGTACCCCCCCGGCGCGGTGACCCGGCTCGAGGTGCACTGCCTGATCAAGGCGACCGACGCGGGCGCGTACCGGCTCGGTGTGTCCGCGCTGGGCCACTGCTCACTGATGGTCCGGGACAGCACGCTGTTCGACGCATCGCTCGAATTGCCAGAGGGCGTGGACGTGGTGGAGAGCCTGATGACCCCGCCGCAGCACATCGTGCCTGTTTCGCTCGCTTCTGGCGAGAGCGTGCCGGTTGTCTTCGGCTACGACGTGTCGACATCCCCGCTGGCCGGCTTCCTCACCGCGCTGCAGCTCAACCTGGAGCAGCCGCACGGAACCGACGACGAGGAGATCGCCGCGGCCGTGCAGCTGGCGGCCTCCTGCGAGTACGCGGTGGTCGTGGTCGGCACCACGGCGGAGACCGAGAGCGAGGGCACCGACCGCACCACGCTCGCGCTGCCTGGCCGGCAAGACGACCTGGTCCGTGCCGTCGCCGCCGCCAATCCGCGCACGATCGTGGTGGTCAATTCGGGCTCGCCGGTGCTCATGCCGTGGATCGACCAGGTACCCGCCGTGCTGCTGACCTGGTTCGGCGGGCAGGAGTACGGCGACGCCCTGGCGGACGTGCTGCTCGGCGCCCGCGAGCCCGGCGGCCGCCTGCCGACTACGTGGCCTTCGTCGGAGGATGGCCTGCCGTCGGTGACTCCGGTGGACGGGGTGCTGTCCTATGACGAGGGGCTGTTCATCGGCTACCGGGCCTACGACCGGGACGGGCGGGTGCCGCTGTTCCCGTTCGGGCACGGGCTGGGCTATACGACCTGGTCCTACGAGTCAATGTCGATCAACGTTGACTCTGTTGACTCCGTTGACGTGACATTGATCAACACTGGCTCGCGGCCGGGTCGTTCCGTGGTCCAGGTGTACGCGTCGCGCCCGTCGTCCGCCGTCGAGCGCCCGGCGAAGTGGCTGGCCGGGTTCGCCGTGGCCGAGGCCGGACCGGCGTCGACGGTGACGGTATCCGTCCCGCTGGCGGCGCGCGCGTTCCAGCACTGGGCACCGGGGGAGGGCTGGACGACCGAACCAGGTCAGTTCACCCTGGCCGCCGGTCCGTCGTCGGCGTCGCTGCCCCTGTCCGGAGCCATCGACATCTCATAACAGTGCCCCGTCCAGTCGCACCGAGGAGGAGGGCCTGCGCAGCCCCCGATCATCGGTACATTTAGCGGCAATTGATATCAGAACGGGCAGTGGTGCTTCCCCGTGTAGCCTGATTGCTCGAACAACGTGGCGGCTTGTCGTACACGTTAGTTCAGCGCCGGTCGTTGCCATTTGATCACGTGAGCCCCATCCGCCTCTCTTGTCCGGCATCACAGCGCCGAGCCAGTCGGTTATCCCCTTTACGGCGGTCCACATCGCGAAACGCGCCAGGGCGGGCATGGTATGGACGGTACGTTCCGCGGACACGGGCATTGAGGGACGGGGGACAGACGTGGACCTTCGCGCGTACCAGGAGGCAGCGGCGCGGACTGCCGCGCCGGGTGGTCGCCGACCACCCGGTCATCTACCCGACGCTGGGGTTGGTGAACGAAGCGGGTGAGGTCGCGGGCAAGATCAAGAAGATCTTCCGTGGGCCGGCCAGGCGAGGGCGGCGCTGGCCAGCGTGCCGATGCTGGCCGCGACCGCCGCGGGGAGGATCCCCGCCAGTTGCGCGATCAACGGCCCGGTCACCGAACCGAGCAGCGTCGCGGCCGCCTCGGCACCCAC
>DASXDG010000238.1:0-32658 GCA_036490795.1 Streptosporangiaceae bacterium | reverse complement strand
CGCGCTAAATCCGGGAGGCCGATCGTCAGGTCGGCGGCTAAGCATGGTCGCGGACACAGGAGTGCCACCTCGACACATATGTCACACTTGTCACACAACACCAGTAGCGCTACTGATGTTTTGGTAGGCTGGGACGATTTTTACCGCCGAAATGTGCCGATATGTCCGCCCGAACCTACCAAAACAAGTGTTGCCTTACGGCGTCAGGCCGCCGGGGCGCCGGGTTACGGGGGCGCCGGGCGCCGGCTCGTCAGATCGACGGGTCAGGGCGACGGCTTGTGGCGGGCGTGGCGCATGTCGACGCGGACCGGGGGGCGGGCGGATCGCAGTGGGGTGCCTTCGGCCAGGTAGTTGGACACCGCTGATGAATCGTGGCCCGGGGCGGGGGTGCCGTCGGAGTGAACGACCCGCCACCAGGCGACGCCGCTGCCGTACAGCGCCATGACCCGACCGACCTGGCGTGGGCCCTTGCCCTCGCCGAGGTACTCGGCGATGTCTCCGTAGGCCATGACCCGGCCGGGCGGGATCGAGTCGACCACGTCAAGGACATGGCTGGCGAACTCGGGCATGCCGCCGTCATCCACTGATAGTTCCGGTGTGGTCATCGGTCCCACTGGCCTGGGGGTGACGGAACGTGAGGAGGCAGAGGCCCAGGGGGGCCGGGAGGAGGCGGGGACCCGGCTGGGCCAAAACCCGGGGGACCGTACGGCTCTGCGGAACCGGGACCGTACGGCTCTGCGGGGCCGGGGCCGTACGGCTCTGCGGGGCCGGGACCGTACCGCTCTGCGGGGCCGTACGGGCCGGCCGGATCGTAACGACCTCGCCGGGCCGGAGCGCGGCGCAGCACGGCGAGCTTGGTGGCGGCGGCACCGGCCAGGACCAGCGAGGTCAGCGCCAGGATCGCGAACAAGATGAGCTGACCGCTACCGCGGGGTCTGACCGGCGGGGCGGGAACCGCGGCCGGACCGCCGCCGAAGTGCGCGGCAGCCGCCACCCCCTGCGTCACGGTGCCAGAACGCGAGTGGTTCAGCCGGCCCGCCTTGGCCAGGGCCGCCGCCGCGTCCACGACGCCGAAACCCAGCTGGCTGTCGTACCCGCCGGACGGCCGGTCGGTCGTGGTGGACGTCATCGCCTTCGCCACCAGGTCCGGCGCCAGGTCCGGGTACCTGGCCTTGATCAGCGCGGCGACGCCGGCCACCAGGGCGCACGCGGGGCTGGTCCCGCTCACGTACCAGTACTGCCCGTCCCTGCCCTGGGCCGGCACGTTCACGCCGGGCGCGGCCACCTGGACGGACAGGTTGTCGCTGGAGAAGCCCGCCACGCTGCCGGCCGCGCTGACCGCGCCGACGCTGATCACGCCGGGATAGTCAGCGGGGAACGACTCCGGCGCCTGGCCGGAACTGTAGGTACCCGAGTTCCCGGCGGACGCGACCACGACCACCCGGTGCTGGTACGCGTTCAGCAGCGCCTGCCTGACCGCCGTGCTCGGCGAACTGTAGCCGATCGACATGCTGATCACCCGCGCGCCGCTGCTCACCGCGTAGTTGATGCCATCGGCCAGCGAATCCTGGATCCTGGTCTCCGGCTCGTGTTCGTACTGGGTATACGCGGGGTCCGCCCGGTCGGGGATGACCCGCACCGACAGCACCCGGGCCTTCGGCGCGATGCCGATCACGCCGTCGCCGCCGCCGTCATGACCATGCCCGGCGATCAGCGACGCCATCCAGGTGCCGTGCACACCCCAGTTCGAGTTGGAGTCCTTCGTGCCGACACCGGTGAAGTCGGGGCCGGCGGTAATCTGCCCGGTCAGGTCGCTGATCTTCGGATCCACTCCGCTGTCCACGACCGCGACGGTCACGCCCTCGCCCTCGGTCACCCGCCAGGCCGACGCGACGTTCAGCATGGTGAGCACCCACTGCTGGCTGTCCCTGATCGAGTCGGCCTGGGCCGGGATCGCGGACAGCAAGGCCAGCACAGCCACCACGGACACCAGGACAGAACGTCTCAGCATCCCGGCGACCCCGGGCAGCGCGGCGTAGACGGAGCCGACCCGAGACCGTGCGCGACGCTAGTCGCGACGCCCTGGGCGAGACTGGTGATCTCGGCCTGCGAATACGAATCGTCCGCCAGCTGCACATGCGGCCTGCCGTCGGCGTAACCCGCCGAGTACAGCACCAGGTAAGGACCCGCGGCCACCGTCGCGGACACCTGCTTGCTGTAGTCGTACATGGAGCCGTCCTCGCCGCCGAAATGCTGGATCCGCACCCCGGCCGGGGACGCGCCCAGGTCCTTCACCGCGGTCAGCTGCGTGACCGACAAGCCGGACGAGGCAGCGGTCGCCGCACCGGAAGACGGCAGCACGGCCACGCCCACCGTCACGACGAAGCTCATCGTCTGGTCGACATAGGTAGCACGGAGCATCGCCTCACACCCGTCGCGGCGCAGAACGCCGGCCGCGGCCGCGTCCGACACGCCGGCCGCGCATCCCGTCTGCGGCGCGATCGAGACCCGGACCGCCCGCAGCACAAGCGCCGGAGTGTCCGCCACCACGGCGCCGGGCAGCGAGTACCCGACCGTGCCGGGAAAGATCTTCCCGGCGGGCACGCCCCGCCACCGCCCGTCGACTTCCCAGACCATGATCGCCTGCCGCTGACCCGCGGTGAAATGCCTGGGCAAAATCGCGATCACCAGACCCGCCGCGGAAACGACCAGCCCGATCAGGCCCAGCACGAGGGCGACAAGAGCCGCGACCCGGCGGAAGCCAGGTCTACCGCCGGGAAGGTGATCATCGCTCACCCGAGGGTCCGTCGCCACAGACAAATGTTAGGCCTAGTCTCCGATGACAACCTTGTTGGTCAGCATGCCGATGCCCTCGACCTCGACCGCCATCTCATCACCGGGGCTGAGCGGGCCGGTGCCCGCGTCCCCCGGAGCACCGGTGAGCAGCACGTCCCCCGGCAGCAATGTCATGACGTTGCTGACATAGGAGACTAGCCCCTGCACGTCCCATGGCAACTGGGATGTGCGGACCTGTGCGCGGACGGTTCCGTTCACGGTCGTGGTGATCGCGAGGTCACCGGCATCCGGCGCACCGGTCTCCATCCACGGACCAAGCGGGCAGAACGTGTCGAATCCCTTGGCCCTGACCCACTGCCCGTCGCGGGCCTGCAGGTCGCGCGCCGTCACGTCGCCGGCGCAGGCATAGCCGAAGATCACCTCGTCGGCCCGCTCACGCGGCACCTGGCGGCACAGCCGGCCGATGATCACCGCCAGCTCACCGGAGCAGTCGACCCGCTCAGCGAGCTTGACCGGGTATTTGATCGCGTCACCCGGGCCGGTCACCGCCGTGGACGGCTTGAGGAACAGCACGGGCTCATCGGCTGAGCCCGTGGCGGCGCCGATGACCTTGCTGGGCAGCACCGGGGCGAGCAGCCTGACCTCGGCCAGCGGGTAGACACGACCGGTCAGCCTGACCCCGCCGGGGTCGACGCCGAACGGGTGGCCATGCAGTTCGCCGACCGTCGCCCCATCGATGACCCCGTACGCGACCCCATCCCCCCTGGCGAACCTCGCGATACGCACGCGCCTACGACTCCCTCACCGCCGCGTTACTGCTGGTAATGCTCGACCTCGTTGACTGGCCGAGCCTGAGCGCCATCCGGGGTTTCCCCGAATTCCCGGCGAGCCCGCCGCTGGCGCAGCAGGTCCCAGCACTGGTCGAGCGCCTCCTCGGAGGAGCGTAGCTGCTGGCGCTCCTCGGCGCCGCTCAGTTCCCCGTTGGCAAGCTGCTGGCGCAGCTTGTGCTCGGTCTCGATCAGCTCGTTGATGTGGGACAGGATCTGCTTGTCGTCCATGCCCCTACCGTAACCCGACTTGGTTCCCGGCCGTATGCCGACCTCACGGACAAGGGGGAACCGTACCGGCCGGGGAGGATGTGACGGGGGGTGCGACAATGGTGACTATGCCCTGGTTTGACATGCCGCTTGCGCAGCTTCGCTCCTACCGGACGACGACAGCCGAGCCGGACGGGCTTGACCAATGGTGGGTTCGGCGTCTTGACGAGGCGGAAGCGGTGGCGCGGCCACCCGTGCTCACTCCCTACGGGAACGGCATGTACGCGCCAGCCGAGGCCTACGACGTGGAGTTTTCCGGCGCTGGCGGGGACCGGATCCGAGCCTGGTACCTGCGCCCGTCCGGCGTCAGCGCCGGCGCGCCGGTCGTGGTGAAGTTCATCGGGTACGGCGGGGGGCGGGGCCTGCCCGCCGAGCACATGCTGCTGCCCGCGATCGGCTACGCGACGTTCGTGATGGACACCAGGGGCCAGGGCGGGCGATGGACGTCAGGGGACACCGACCCGGCGAACGCCACGGTGATGACGCGAGGCATCACCGGGCCCGAGGACTACTACTACACCCGGCTGTTCACCGACGCGGTCCGCGCGGTACGGACCGCCGCGGAGCTCGGCACCGGCGTCGCGGTGACCGGCGGCAGCCAGGGCGGCGGGCTGGCACTGGCCACGGCGGCGCTCGCTCCCGAGCTGGTCACGGTGTGCCAGGCCGACGTCCCCTTCCTGTGCGACATCCAGCGCGCCATCACGCTGACCGGCGCCACGCCGTACAGCGAGATCCCTCAGTTCCTCGCGCACAACACCGCGCTGGTCGACGCCGCGCTCGACACCCTGCGCTACGTGGACTGCGCGCTGCTCGCGAGGCGGATCACCGCCGAGAGCCTGCTCTGCACCGGCCTGATGGACATGACCTGCCCGCCGTCGACGGTTTTCGCCGCGTACAACGAGATCACCGCGGGCAAGGACCTCGTCGTCCACCCGTTCGGCACGCACGACGTCCCCGCCTCGCACACCGAGCGGCGCATCCGCCACCTGCGCGAGTTCCTGCCGCTCAGCTGAACCTGACCTCGGGCCGCGTGGCGCCGAGGAAACTGAGCAGCCGGGCACCCTCGGCGGCGATCGCGTCCGCCACGCCGGCCGTCAGCGCGATAAAGCTCTCTATGTTCATAACATCACCACTGGCACCCCAGGTCCCGTTCCACTCCCCGTCGATGAGGACGGTCCCCCTGGCGGATCCGTTGCCCGGAGGCAGCGGCACCGGCCGGCCGTGCGGGATGACCCGGCTCCGGTCGGCGTGCGAGAGCAGCAGGTTGTCGTACTCGGGCAGGAAGCGCGGCGGCGCTGGGATGCCGGGATCCGGCCTCGGCGCGTCGGGCAGGTCGAACAGTTCCGCACCGTCCTCGCCGCGGAACACACGCAACTGAGCGCCCAGCCGCTCGCTGACCTCGCGCAGACGGCTCAGGCCCGACCACTGCCGCAGGTCGGCCACTGTCATCGGGCCGAACGCGGCTATACCACGCAGCACCAGGCGTTCCGCGGCGGCCGGATCCGGTGTGCCGGGGATCGGCCGGCCCAGCCAGTCCTCGGCGAGCGCGAACCTGGCCTGGCCCTTCTTCCCCCAGATGCCACGCGGCGGAACCTGGATCGTGGCCAGCGAAGAACCGCCCACGTAGGCGAGCGCGGCCGGGTCCGCGGCCGGCCAGGTCTGCGCGAGCTGGCGGCCCAGTTCGCCCCGGGTCAGCGGGCCGGCGGTAAGCACCGCGTGCGCCTTGGTCACGACCTCCTCTGGATCCGCGCCGGCCAGGCCGCCGGTGAAGGTCGTCCGTACCGCGCGGCGGGACAACCCGGCGAACAGCGGACGGAAGTCCAGATAGTCCCGGGCCGTCACGAGATGGACGGTGTTGCGCTGAAGGTGAGCACGCACCACTTGCCGTTCTGAGATCAGGGTTGAAAGTATTTCGGTTTCGAAATTCTCAAGCCGGGACCAGAGGCCGGCGTACGGGGCGAGAGGTGCCTGCGCCTGCATGCCGCCGAGGTGCTCGATCGCCTGCGCGGGCGGCATCGGGTCGCGGCTGAGCAGCAGCTGGCGGTCGAGCGTGGCACGGTTCAGCGCGCGGCGGGTCAGCGTATCGGGCACATCATCGAGTATCCCAGGGTCACGTTGGGTATCAGAGCGGTCATGTGCACTCGCGTGATGTGGACGCCGTCCGGGCGATCTGTCCTAGTCGGGCGCAACATGGACTGGTTGACGGACATGGGCACGAGTCTGTGGGTGCTGCCGCGGGGAGCGCGGCGGACCGGCATGTCCGCCGACCCGAACCCGCTGACCTGGGCGGCCGAGTTCGGCAGCGTGGTGGCCACCGCGTACGACTGCGCCACGCCGGACGGGGTTAACGAACGCGGGCTCGGCGCTCACCTGCTGTGGCTGGCCGGATCGGACTACGGGGCGCGCGACCAGGCACTGCCCGGGCTGAGCGTCTCGCTGTGGCCGCAGTTCTTCCTCGACCGGTTCGCGACCGTCGCCGAGTGCGTCGGCTACCTGACGGGCTCACCGGTTCAGGTACGTCCGCAAGAAGATCCGCACTCGGGCAGGTGGAGCACCGTGCACCTGGCCCTGGACGACGCCACCGGCGACTCCGCGATCATCGAGTACATCGACGGCTCTCCGGTGGTCCACCACGGCCGGCCGTACACGGTGATGACGAACTCACCGGTGTTCGAGCATCAGCTCGATCACCTGCAACGGTACGAAGGTTTCGGCGGGACCCTTCCGCTGCCCGGCACTACGGCGGCGGCCGACAGGTTCGTGCGGGCCAGCTACTACGTCTCGCGGCTGCCCGCGCCGGATACCGACGTCCGCGCCTATGCCGCGCTGCTGTCGGTGATGCGCAGCGTGGCACAGCCATTCGGCACGGCGGACCCGGTCAGGCCGAACGTGTCCATGACGATCTGGCGAACGCTGGCCGACCTGACCAACCGCGTGTACGCGTTCGAGTCGTCGTTCAGCCCGGATGTCGTATGGACGCACCTGGACAAGCTGTCCTTCGACCGCACCCAGCGGCTCGATCTGTCCGCGCCCGGCCGGTGCGGCGACGTGTCCGGTTGCTTCGAGCCCGCCGAACCCTTCGAGTTCGCGTTGGCCTAGCCGGCGTCGCGGCCGGAGCGGAGCAGGCAGTAGGTGACCGCCTGCTCCAGCGCGCTCCAGGACGCGGCGATGATGTTCTCGTCGACGCCGATCGTCGACCAGGTGCCGTCGTTGCCGGTCGACTCGATGAGCACCCGGGTGACGGCGCCGGTGCCGTGGCTGCCCTCGACGATCCGCACCTTGTAGTCGGACAGCTCGAGCATGGCCAGTTCCGGGTAGATCTGCTCCAGTGCGGCGCGCAGCGCCTTGTCCAGGGCGTTGACCGGGCCGTTGCCCTCGCCGACCGCGAGCAGGCGCTCGCCCTTGGCGGTCAGCTTTACCGTGGCCTCGCTGGTGACGGCGCCGGTTGCCTGCCGCTCCACGATGACGCGCCAGGACTCGACGGCGAAGTACTCGTGGCGTTCGTTGAGCTCGGTCCTGAGCAGGAGCTCGAAGCTGGCGTCGGCGGCCTCGAACGTGTAGCCACGCGCCTCCAGGTCCTTTACCTTGCCGGTCACGTTCGCGATCGCTTCTTTGTTGTCCGACAGGTCGTAGCCGAGTTCGCGGCCCTTGAGCTCGATGGACGCGCGGCCGGCCATGTCCGATACCAGCATGCGCATGTCGTTGCCGACCAGGGCGGGATCGATGTGCTGGTAGAGCATCGGGTCGACCTTGACCGCGGACGCGTGCAGGCCGGCCTTGTGCGCGAACGCGCTCAGCCCCACATACGGCTGGTGAGTGTCCGGGGAGACATTGGTGACCTCGCTGATCGCGTGCGCGATGCGGGTCATGTCCTTGAGGCTTTGCTCCGGCACCACGTGGCGGTGCTTGTTGAGCTGCAGGCCCGCCACGACGCTGAACAGGTTCGCGTTGCCTGCCCGCTCGCCGTAGCCGTTCGCGGTGCCCTGGACGTGCGTCACGCCGGCGTCGACCGCGACCAGCGTGTTGGCGACACCGCAGGCGGTGTCGTCGTGGCAGTGAATGCCGAGGCGCGCGCTTGTCATTTCGCCGACGGCGTGCACGACATCGGCCAGCTCGGTTGGCATCATGCCGCCGTTGGTGTCGCACAAGGCGATGACGTCGGCACCGGCCTGCGCGGCGGTCCTGACCACTTCGAGCGCGTACTCGGGGTTGGACCGGTAGCCGTCGAAGAAGTGCTCCGCGTCGAGGAATACGCGCTGGCCGTTCGCCCTGAGATGAGTGATCGTGTCCTCGATCATGGCGAGGTTCTCGCTGAGTGTCGTCCGCAGGGCGAGCTCGACGTGCCGGTCGTGGCTCTTGGCGACAAGAGTCACGACCGGCGCGCCGCTATCGCGCAGCGCGGCGACCAGAGGGTCATCTGCCGCCTTCATCCCCGCCCGGCGGGTCGCCCCGAACGCGGTGAGCTGCGCGTGCTTGAGATTGAGTTCGGTCTGCGCGCGCTTGAAGAACTCGGTGTCCTTCGGGATCGCGCCCGGCCAGCCGCCCTCAATGAAACCGACGCCGAGATCGTCCAGCTGCCGCGCGATGACCAGCTTGTCGGCCACCGTCAGGTTCAGACCCTCCTGCTGCGCGCCGTCTCGCAGCGTGGTGTCGTACACATGGAAGCTGTCGTCGAGCATCGGATTTCTCCCCTTTGCGGCTATCGGTGTCGTCCCAAACAAAAAGACCCCTCGCGGAACGCGAGAGGTCTGCGCACTGGCGGTTGGCCGTGATGGCCTACGTGCCAGTGCGCCTGCCGATAATGATGCGGCCGAACGTCACCCTGTCAGTCTGCCACACCGCGACGCCCATCGGCACCGCCAGTCTCACCATCCGAGACGGACGCGCTCGGGCGCGGCCGGACCTCAGCCACCCCGCCGGCCGACCTCAGCCACCCGCTGGCCGACCTCAGCCACCCGCTGGCCGACCTCAGCCAGCCGCTAACGCGGGAGTGGCGGATGGTGCTCATGTGACCGCCAGCCGCGGCTGGCGGCTAGTTAACGTGTACGATTGCCCCTTCGTGGAGGACTACCCCTCGAAAACGGGGGCCAGTCCTCCACGAAGGGGAAACCCGCCACGTTGTTCGGGCACGCACGCGGCGCAGAGGAAGCACCACTGCCCGTTTTGATGTAAATCGCCCGAAATGCGCGGAGGCCCGCACGCCGCGCGGCCGGAGCCCGGGTCGGGTCAGCAGACCTTGTGCACCCAGCCGAACGGGTCGGCGACGTGGCCGTACTGGATGGCCATGAGCTCCTCGCGCAGGCGTAGCGTCACCGGGCCGGTCATTCCGTCGCCGATGGTCCACGCGGTGTCCGTGCCCTTGACCTCGCCGACCGGCGTGACCACGGCCGCGGTGCCGCAGGCGAACACCTCGGTCAGCTCACCGGCGGCGCACTGCTGCTGCCACTGGTCGATGGAGATCCGGCCCTCCTCGGCGGCGATGCCGAGTTCGGGAGCGAGGTGGAGCAGCGAGTCGCGGGTGATGCCCGGCAGCAGCGAACCGGTCAGCGCGGGGGTCACGATCTTGTTCCCGCCATAGACGAAGAACAGGTTCATGCCGCCCATTTCCTCGACCCAGCGGTGTTCGGCGGCGTCGAGCCAGACCACCTGGTCGCACCCCTCGTCGACCGCCTGCTGCTGCGCGGTGAAGGCCGCCGCGTAGTTGCCGCCGCACTTGACCGCCCCGGTGCCGCCGGGCGCCGCGCGGGTGTACTCCCGCGACAGCCAGACCGCGACCGGCTTGGCCCCGCCGGAGAAGTAGGCAGCGGCGGGCGAGGCGATCAGGCAGAACAGGTACTCGCTCGACGGGTGGTTGACGCCTAGGCCGCGCTGGGTGGCGATCATGAACGGGCGCAGGTAGAGGCTGTTGCCCTCGCCGGCCGGCACCCAGTCCCGGTCCTGCGCGACCAGGAGTTCCAGCGCCTCGATGAACGTCTCTTCCGGCAGTTCGGGCATCGCCATCCGGCGCGCGCTCGAGTTGAACCGCGCGGCGTTGGCCTCCGGCCGGAACATGGCGATCGATCCGTTCTCCTGCCGGTAGGCCTTCAGGCCCTCGAAGAATTCCTGCGCGTAGTGGAATACCGAGGTAGCCGGGTCCAAGGTGAACGGGCCGTACGCCTCCAGCCTGGCGTCGTGCCAGCCCTGGTCGGCAGTCCAGCGGATCGTGACCATGTGGTCGGTGAACACCTTGCCGAACTCGGGGTTGCGCACAATGGCGTCGCGCTCGCGTTCCGGTATCGGGTGATCCGACGGGCGTAGATCGAACTCAATCATGATATTTCCGGACTCCTCCCAGCACCCGCGCCGTTGCGAGCACGCCGTGGCGGCGATTATGACATCTCTTGACTGGTAAGACGGCAGGTGTTGCCTAGCCGGATACTCGCCCAGCGATGTCGTCGCCTATCTCCACGGTAGTGCGCGCGGCCCACTGCCCCTGGCGTTCCACCAGATCTTCGCTGACAGCCTGCTCGATCCTGGCCGCCTCGCCGGTCAGGCCGAGGTGGTCGCAGAGCATGGCCGCGGACAAGATCGCGGCCGCGGGGTCGGCCTTGCTCTGGCCGGCGATGTCCGGAGCGCTGCCGTGCACCGGCTCGAACATCGACGGCCACACCCGCGCCGGATTGATGTTGCCGCTGGCGGCGAGGCCGATACCGCCGGCCACGGCGGCACCGAGGTCGGTCAGGATGTCGCCGAACAGGTTGTC
Organism: Streptosporangiaceae bacterium; assembly: GCA_036490795.1. Taxonomy (GTDB): domain Bacteria; phylum Actinomycetota; class Actinomycetes; order Streptosporangiales; family Streptosporangiaceae; genus JAFARZ01. Next base: position 22,023 of record DASXDG010000238.1, on the reverse strand, counting down.
GGTGACGACGACGTCGAAGCGCTCGGGCGCGGACACGAAGAACATCGACGCGGCGTCCACGTGCGAGTAGTCGGTCGCGACCTCGGGGAATTCCTTGGCCAGCGCGTCAACGGTGCGCTGCCACAGGTCACCCGCGTAGGTGAGCACATTCGTCTTGTGCACGAGCGTCAGCTTGTGCCTGGGCGTGCGCGTGGCCTGCTCGAACGCGTATCTCACTACGCGCTCGACGCCGAACGCGGTGTTCAGGCTCTCCTGGGTCGCGATCTCGTGCGGTGTGCCCTTGCGCATGACGCCGCCGGCGCCCGCGTACGGGCCTTCGGTGCCCTCGCGCACGACCACCATGTTCAGCGTCTCCGGCGTGGCATTCGCCAGCGGGCTGCTCACGCCCGGGTAGAGCCGGACCGGGCGGAGGTTGACGTATTGGTCAAGCTCGAACCTGAGCCTGAGCAGGAGATTACGTTCCAGGATGCCGCTGGGCACGCTCGGGTCGCCGACGGCGCCGAGCAGGATTGCGTCGTGCCCCTTGATCTCCTCGAGCACGGTGTCCGGAAGCGTCTCCCCCGTACGGTGCCAGCGCTGCGCGCCTAGGTCGTAGGGGGTTTCGGCGAAGGTGGCAGTGCCGGCCGTGGCGGCGCGGAGGACCTTGAGTGCCTCGGCGACCACTTCAGGGCCGATGCCGTCACCGCCAATGACGGCAAGCCTTATGCCCTGCTTGCTAGAACCCTGTGAGCCCATTTCAGAAACCCTAGCCTTACGAATCCGCCGCATCGCCGCCGTTGTCACGACGGTCGAGGGCCTCCTGGACGGCAGCGGTGGCCATCACCGCGGCGTCGTCGTGAGATTCGCGGGGCGCTGGCGGACGGGACCGGGGGCCTTCGGCACGGGCATCCCACGGGTACATGTCATACACGGAATTCGCTCCAGATCGTGAGGACTGATACGGCCAGCGCCAAACCCCCGCAGCGGGTCGCTGGCCTGTCCTGGATCAGGCCCCGCTGCGGCTGGCGATAAGTACGTAGTGCCGCATAGTGCTGGCCACGTTACCCGACCTGTTCATTCGATGTACAGTTCCATCTCAGCATCCGAGACGCCTTCTCGGCGTCCCCGCGAACCCCGTGGTTGTCGCCGCGACGGGCATCGGGCACCGTCGACGCGACAACCACGGGGTTGCCGTCTGAGGACTTCCTATTCGTCAGGATTGAGCCAGGACATGAGGGGGCGGAGCTTGGCGCCCACCTGCTCGATCTGCTCGTTGTGCTCCGCCTCGCGGCGCTTGAGGAAGTTCGGCTTGCCCGCGTCGAACTCCTCGACCAGCTCGCGCGTGAACGTCCCGTCCTGGATCTCGCCCAGGATGCGCCGCATCTCCTCGCGGGTGCGCTCGTCTACCAGGCGCGGACCGCGGGTGTAGCCGCCGTACTCGGCGGTGTCGGACACCGACCAGTACATCTTGGAGATGCCGCCCTCGTACATGAGATCCACGATCAGCTTCATCTCGTGCAGGCACTCGAAGTAGGCGGCCTCCGGCTGGTAGCCGGCCTCGACCAGTGTGGCGAAACCGGCCTTGATCAGCTCGGACACGCCGCCGCACAGGATCGCCTGCTCGCCGAACAGGTCGGTCTCCGTCTCCTCAGTGAACGTGGTCTTGAGCGCGCCGGCCCGTGTCCCGCCGATGGCCTTGGCGTAGGACAGTGTCAGCGGCCACGCGTTGCCGGTCGCATCCCGCTCCACGGCGACGAGCACCGGGACGCCGCGGCCCTGGGTGAACTGGCGCCGGACAAGGTGCCCTGGCGCCTTCGGCGCCACCATGCACACGTCTACGCCGGCCGGCGGGTCGATCAGGTCGTACCGGATGTTGAGACCGTGCGCGAAGAACAGCGCGTCGCCTTCCACCAGGCTCGGGGCAATCGCCGAGGCGTACAGCTCGCGCTGCAGGTGGTCGGGCACGAGCACCATGATCAGGTCGGCTTCTTCGCAGGCGTCCGCCGGATCCAGGACACGCAAGCCGTCGTTCGACGCCTTCTCCCTGCTCGCCGACCCCTCTGGCAGGCCAACCCTGACGTTTACCCCGGAGTCACGGAGGGAGAGCGCGTGCGCGTGCCCCTGGCTGCCGTATCCGAGCACCGCGACGTGCCGCCGCTGGATGATCGAAAGATCGGCGCTGTCGTCGTAAAAGATCTCTGCCACTGTAAGTAACGGCCTCTCGTATCTGCGTATTCGTTGACAAACTCTAAGCGCTGCGCTCGACCGGCCGGAGCGCACGGTCAGTAATCGACCGGCTACCACGACCGATGGCGACCATCCCGGACTGCACTAGTTCCTTGATGCCGAACGGCTCCAGCATCCTGATCAGCGCATCGAGCTTCTCCCGGTCTCCGGTCGCCTCGATCGTCACCACGTCGAGCGCGACGTCCACCACCTTGGCCCGGAACAGCTGTACCGTTTCCAGCACCCTGGACCTGCTGACCTCGTCGGCTCTGATCTTCACCAGGATCAGCTCGCGCTGCACGGTCGCGCCGGGCTCGAGCTCGACGATCTTCAGCACGTTGATGAGCTTGTTGAGCTGCTTGGTGACCTGCTCGAGCGGGTGTTCCTCGCAGTTGACGACGATCGTGATGCGGGAGAACTCGGCGTGCTCGGTCGGCCCCACCGCGAGCGAGTCGATGTTGAAGTTCCGCCTGGAAAACAGCCCGGCGATCCGGACCAGGACTCCCGGCTTGTTCTCCACCAGCACCGAAAGCGTGTGTCTAGTCATCGTCCAGTCCTCCCCAGTCGGGCGCCATGCCGTGGGCGTGCTTGATGTCGTCGTTGCTGGTGCCGGCGGCCACCATCGGCCAGACCATGGCGTCCTGATGCACGATGAAGTCGACCACGACCGGACGGTCGTTGATCGCCATCGCCCGTTCGATCGTCGCGTCGACATCGGCCGGCGTCTCGCAGCGCAGGCCCACGCAGTCGTACGCCTCGGCGAGCTTGACGAAGTCCGGGATCCGGGTCCCCCTGACCGGCTCGGCGGCCGCGGTGGAGTGCAGGTCCGTGTTGGAGTACCGCTCGTTGTAGAACAGTGTCTGCCACTGCCGCACCATGCCGAGGCTGCCGTTGTTGATGATCGCCACCTTGACCGGGATGCGCTCGATGGAGCAGGTGGCCAGCTCCTGGTTGGTCATCTGGAAGCAGCCGTCGCCGTCGATCGCCCACACCGTCTTGTCCGGGCAGCCGTACTTGGCGCCCATCGCGGCGGGCACCGCGTAGCCCATGGTGCCCAGGCCGCCGGAGTTGATGAACGTGCCCGGGTGCTCATAGTCGATGAACTGGGCGGCCCACATCTGGTGCTGGCCGACGCCCGCCACGTACACCGCCTCGGGTCCCGCGATCTCGCCGATCCTGCGGATCACATGCTGGGGCGCGAGCGTCCCGTCCGCGGGCTCGTCGTAGCCGAGCGGGTACTTGGTCCGCCACTGGTCCAGCTGCGCCCACCAGTCGCCCAGGTCCGGCTTGTGGTCCTGGGCGAACTCCGCCTGCACGGCGGTGATCAGGTCGGTGATCACCTCGCGGCAGTCGCCGACGATCGGCACGTCGGCCCTGCGGTTCTTGGAGATCTCCGCCGGGTCGATGTCCGCGTGCACGATCAGCGCGCCGGGGGCGAACGTGTCGAGCCTGCCGGTCACCCGGTCGTCGAACCGCGTGCCCAGCGCGATGATCAGATCGGACTTCTGCAGCGCGCCGACCGCGGAGACCGTACCGTGCATGCCGGGCATGCCCAGGTGCTGCGGGTGCTTGTCGGGGAACGCGCCCCTGGCCATCAGCGTGGTGATGACCGGGATGCCGGTCAGTTCGGCCAGATCACGCAGTTGCCTGGTCGCCCGCGCCTTGATCACCCCGCCGCCGACGTACAGCACCGGGCGCCGGCACTCGGCGATCAGCCGGGCCGCTTCCCGCACCTGCCTGGCGTGCGGCCTGGTCACCGGGTGATACCCGGGCAGGTCGAACTGCACCGGCCAGCTGAATTCGGTCATCGCCTGCATGGCGTCCTTGGCGATGTCCACCAGGACCGGTCCTGGACGGCCGGTCGAGGCCACGTGGAACGCCTCGCCGATCGTGCGCGCGATGTCCTCGGCCTTGGTGACCAGGAAATTGTGCTTAGTGATCGGGATCGTGATGCCGGAGATGTCGGCTTCCTGGAAGCCGTCCGTGCCGATCAGGTTGGTCGACACCTGCCCGGTGATCGCGACGATCGGCACCGAGTCCATGTAGGCGTCGGCCAGCGGCGTGACCAGGTTAGTCGCACCCGGCCCGCTGGTCGCCATGCAGACGCCGGTCCGGCCGGTGGCCTGCGCGTACCCGGTGGCGGCGTGGCCGGCGCCCTGCTCGTGCCTGACCAGGATGTGCCGGATGGCCGTGGAATCCATCAGCGGGTCATAGGCCGGCAAGATCGCGCCGCCCGGAATGCCGAACACCACGTCCGCCCCTACCCGCTCAAGCGCGTGGACCAGCGCCTGCGCGCCGGTCACGGTGCTCTTCTGGCCGCTCTGCGGCGTGCTGGCGCGCTGGGGCTGGGGTTGGGGTTGGGGAGCGCTGGGACTGCTCACCCTGGCAGCTAGGTCACGAGGGCTCGGGCCCCCGGACCCTCCGCGGCCCGTCGTCTGCTCGGTCATCGGAAGTTCTCCCTGGCTTGTACCGGCTCAAATAAAAAACCCCTCGTTGCCGTCCGGCAGTCGAGGGGAGCGCGCAGTGAGCTGCTTGGTCAGCTGCCTGCGCGCCGGCCAAGTACGAGAATAAGTGTGCTGTTCACAACAACTACAGTACTCCCTGCGCGGACCGGAGCGTCAACCGATGTCTCACATATCGAGACAGGCAGTTCTAACATAACGAACAGTGGTGCTTCCCCCGGCCCCGGGCCCCGTCCCTCGGACGGCATCGTTGCCTTGCGGAGACGGTGTCAGTGCTGGCTGGAGCGGGGCGGGGGCAGGCGACGGTTTAAATCGGAGGCTACGGCGGCGGTCAGCGGCGGGCTGGCGGATTCCTCGCCGCTGGCGGTGCGGATCAGCGCCTCGACGCTGGGCGCGGCCATCGGCCTGGCGACCAGGAAACCCTGCCCGTAACCGCAGCCCATCTCGCGCAGCGCCGTCAGCTGGCGAGGCTGCTCGATGCCTTCGGCGACGACCTGCATGCCCAGGTCGCGGCCCACCTGGACAACGGTCCTGGTGAGCAGGCCGAGCGTCTCATCCCGGCCGAGACCATCGGTGAACGACGGGTCGATCTTGATGATGTCGACCGGGAGCTGTCGCAGGTAGGCGAGCGACGCGTAGCCGGTGCCGAAGTCGTCGATCGCCAGCCGGACGCCGAGCGCGCGCAGTTCGGCGAGCCGGTCCACGACCTGGCTGGCGTCCTCGACCAGGATGCGTTCGTTGATCTCCATGGTGAGCGCCGCGGCCGGCAGGCCAGTCTCGGCGAGCACCTCCTGCACATCGGTGACGAACGACGGCGACCCGATCTGGCGGGCGGACACGTTGACCGAGACGCCCACATCCCAGGACGCCCGGCGCCACGACGCGCCCTGAGCGCAGGCTTCGCGGAGTACCCATTCGCCGAGCGACACGATCAGTCCCGATTCCTCCGCCGCGCGAAGGAACTCCCGTGGCGGCACCTGCTGTTCACCGCGCCGCCAGCGCACCAGCGCCTCGGCCCCGATCACCCGCGAGGTGGCCAGCTCCACGATCGGCTGGTACTGCAACGTCAGCTCGTCGTTGGCGATGGCCTGCTGCAGGTCGCTGACCAGCTCAAGCTTGCGGACCACGTCGGCGTGCATGTGGTCGGCGTAGACCTCTACCCGGTCGCCGCCCGCGTCCTTCGCCCGCGACATCGCCACGTCGGCGTTGCGCAGCACGACGCCCGAGTCCGCGCCACCCAGTGCCACGCCCACGCTGGCGGTCAGCGCGATCTGCTGGCCAGCGACACGGAATGGCTCAGCCGCCACCGAACCGGCCAGCCTGCGGGCGATCTCGCTGATCTCCTGCGTGGCCGCCGCCTGCTCGATGAGCACGGCGAACTCGTCACTGCCCCAGCGGGCCACGGTGTCGTGGGCGGGCACGACGGCGCGCAGCCGCCTGGCCGCCTGCGCCAGCACCAGGTCACCCGCACCGTGCCCGACCGAGTCGTTGACGGCGGTAAACCGGTCAATGTCGAGGAAGATGACGCCGGAGGCCGCCCCGGCCGTGGCGGACACGACATCCCGTGCACGTTCCTCGACGTAGGCGCGGTTGGGCAGGCCGGTCAGGCCGTCGTGGAAGGTAAGGTGGGCGACCTGCTGGCGCAGGGCCACCTGGTCGCTGACATCGCGGACGGTTATCAGCATCTGGCCGTCTTCGCCGGGCACGTCGTAGCGCAGCGCGGTCGCCTCGATGTGCCGCCAGGTGCCGTCTGCGGCGCGGACCCGTACCGGGAACCTGCCGGTGCCAGGCTTGCCGCCGGCGGGCCCGGCCAGCTCGAGGCGGACCGCGACCACGGCTCCCTGCCGGTCCTCGGGATGGACGATGTCGGTGAGCCGCTTGCCCTCAAGGTCGGCAGGCGCGTACCCGTAGCTGGACACGGCGGGGCTGGCGTACCTGATCGTGCCCTTCAGGTCGCAGACCAGGACCGCGTCGCTGGTCCTGCTGGCGAGCTCGCGCAGGTTCCGGCTGGACTCGCGCCAGATGGAGAGCACGATGCCGTTCTCCCTGACCAGCATGAAAATCCTGGCGGCGAGAACGAGCACGCCGGCACCGCCGGCCACGACCAGCGCCAGGCCGGCCGAGGGGGCGTCGACCAGGCCGTTCAGCATGACGGCGACGGTGGCCACGCACGCGCTGAGAGCCGCGATGACGGTGGCGGCACCGGCGTTGGCCATGCCGGGCAGGCGTACCCGCGCCGCGGCCGATATCCGCGGGGCGGCCTCGCTCCACGGCGCGGCCGCGAACAGCAGCGCGGCCAGTAGCGCGATTAGCTGCGCCGACAGGGACGCATGCCCGCCGTTGACCCGCTGCCCGACGGCGAGCGAGTCGGACACGGCGACCGCGAGCAGGGCGAGGAAGGGCAGTGTGGCCCGGCGCCAGGCCGCGGTGACCATGGGCAGCAGCGCGCCGAGCACGGCCAGGTCGGCCAGCGGATGAATGAGGTCAAGCAGGAAGGATCCCGGCCTGGCACCCGAATGGTGGAATTCACCGCCGAATAGCGCCACCCAGCCGATCACCAGCAGTGCGACCGCCATCACGTAGCCGTCGGCGAGTCCGGGAACCACCGACGCCGCAGTGCCGTCGGCAGGCGTGATCTCCCGGCTCCTGCCGCCGCCGTCCTGTCCGTTCGCGCACAGCGCGATGATGCCGACCGCGACCGCGGCCACCGCCAGCAGTGACGGCAGGTCGGCAAACGACAGGCCGCTGGGCGGCCCCTCGAACTGCACCGCGATCAGGCCGGCACACCACAGCAGCGCCGCACCAGCCAGCCAGCGGTAGCCGCGCATTCCCTGCGCGCCAAGCCACAAGCTGGCCGCGGCGCCGCACCAGGCCAGCATGCAAACTACAGTCATAGCGAGATCCCCACGACGGTCATGGATCCCCCGCGATGATTGCTCACCTAGTGGGCTCCTTCCGTTCCCGCGGGTGGCCCCTTGTTTCGTTACTGCTCTGTAACAAAACGTCGCCAGCGATGCGCTCGCCGGTGCGCGTCATCGAGCACCGGCTACCGGGGGCTCCCCAGCCTTCCGTACGGAGCCCCCGCAGGTGAGGCCCGGGGCTGAGAGTCGAACGCAGGCTGTCGCAACCGGTATGACGTTTACTCTACGTACCCGAGGTCACACTTCGGTTGAGGAAGGGCGTATAGCGAGCGACAAAGCTGCGACACCGCACTCAGGAAGAGGCTATTATCCCAGGTCAGGCTATTATGCACTCGTTTGTATCAGTTCCTGCACTTTTGTGCGGGGCCTCGCCGGGTGGTGGCGGGACCGCCCTGATCTAGACTGCCGAACGCGATGGTATGAACCGAGGGAGGCTGCGGTGCGGAAGGTCCTGATCGCTAACCGTGGTGAGATCGCGGTGCGTGTTGCACGGGCCTGCAGAGATGCCGGCCTGGCCAGCGTGGCGGTCTATGCCGACCCGGACCTGGACGCTCTGCATGTGACGGTGGCGGACGAGGCGTACGCGCTTGGCGGGACCTCTCCGGCCGAGACCTACCTGGACATCGAGAAGATCGTCAAGGTGGCGGTGGAATCCGGCGCGGACGCGGTGCATCCCGGATACGGCTTCCTCGCCGAGAACGCTGATTTCGCCCGCGCGGTGATCGCGGCGGGCCTCACCTGGATCGGCCCGCCGCCGGACGCGATCGAGGCGCTGGGTGACAAGGTCAAGGCCAGGCACATCGCGCTGTCGGTCGGCGCCCCGCTCACGCCGGGGACACCCGATCCGGTATCGGGCGCGGACGAGGTACGCGCGTTCGCCGAGTCCTATGGGCTGCCGGTGGCGATCAAGGCGGCGTTCGGCGGAGGCGGGCGGGGCCTGAAGGTCGCCTGGACGCTCGACGAGATCCCGGACATGTATGAATCCGCGGTACGGGAGGCGGTCGCCGCCTTCGGCCGGGGCGAGTGCTTCGTGGAGCGGTACCTGGACCGGCCCCGGCACGTCGAGACCCAGTGCCTCGCCGACAACCACGGCTCCGTGGTGGTCATCTCGACCAGGGACTGCTCGCTGCAGCGGCGGCACCAGAAGCTCGTCGAAGAGGCACCCGCGCCGTTCCTGTCCCCGGCACAGGTCCGTGAGCTGTATGACGCCTCGAAGGCGATCCTGCGCGCGGCCGGCTACGCCGGCGCCGGGACGTGTGAGTTCCTCGTCGCCCAGGACGGCACGATCAGCTTTCTCGAGGTGAATACCAGGCTGCAGGTCGAGCACCCGGTCAGCGAGGAGGTCACCGGCATCGACCTGGTCAGGGAGATGTTCCGGATCGCTGACGGCGAGCCGATCGGGTACGACGATCCCGTGGCACGAGGGCACTCGATCGAGTTCCGGATCAACGCGGAGGATCCGGGGCGGGGATTCCTGCCCACTCCAGGCACGCTCGCGACGTTCGATCCCCCGTCCGGCCCCGGCGTACGGCTGGACGCGGGCTATAAGGCCGGGCAGACGGTGCCGTCCGTCTACGACTCGCTGATCGCCAAGCTGATCGTGACCGGCGCCACCCGCGCCGAGGCGCTGCAGCGCGCCGCCCGCGCGCTCGGCGAGTTCGAGATCGGCGGCATGCCAACAGTCCTGCCGTTCCACCAGGCGGTGGTGACCGACCCCGCGTTCTGCTCCGGCACGTCGCTCGGGGTATACACCAGGTGGATCGAGACCGATTTCAGCACGGTCCTGCCGCCGCAGGAGCTAGCGGAGGCAGGTGACCCCGCCCCGGCTAGGGAGAGGCTGACCGTTGAGGTCGGCGGGAAGCGGCTTGAGGTCGTGCTGCCCGCTTCTCTCGCTGCCCCGGTATCCGCCGTTTCTCCAGAACGTCCTCGGCGTGCTTCTCGCAAGTCCCGCTCCGCGCCGACCGCTGGTGGCGGCAACGGGCTGGTCAGCCCCATGCAGGGGACGATCATCAAGATCGCGGTCGCGGATGGGGCCGTGGTGTCGGCCGGCGACGTGGTGGTCGTGCTCGAGGCGATGAAGATGGAGCAGCCGCTGCTCGCGCACAAGGACGGGACGGTGAGCGGCCTGTCCGTCGCGGTCGGTCAGACGGTGTCGTCGGGCGCCGTCATCTGCACGATCGATTCGTTATGGCGCGGCTGGCCGGGAACCCTGGGTACGGGAGGCAGTTCCTCTACGCCCTCGGGTTCAAGCTGCCGCGGCGGTATCACGACTGGCTCAGGCACGAGATGGTGGACGCCGGCTGGCGGGGCCGCCTGGTGATCAGGCATACGCTGGCGATGCTGCCCATCGCGCTGGTGCTCGGCTTGGCGCTGCCCGGTCCGTTGTGGCTGCACATCACCGTGCCGCTGCTGTTCCTGCTCTGCAGCGTCGGCATCGTGGCGATGTACTCCGATGACATCCGGGTGTCCCGGATGCGCCGCAGTGGCCTGGAGCCCCCGGACGACCCCGACCTGGGCCGCCCGTCCCACTGAGCCGTTTACTGGTGGTCGGCGGTGAAGTCCATCAGGCGGCGGGCCGTTTCCCCGATGCTGCCGGACAGCGACGGGTAAACGGTAAAGGTGTGCGCGAGTTGCTCGGCGGTGAGCTGCAGTTCGACCGCGAGCGAGATCGGCATGATCAGCTCGCTGGCGCGCGGCGCGACCACCACGCCCCCGAGCACCACGCCGGTGCCCGGGCTGGTGAACAGCTTGACGAAACCGTCACTGACCCCGCGCATCTTCGCTCGGGGATTGGTCGTCAGCGGCATCTTGAGCGACCTGGCCAGCACCTCGCCCTCGCTGACCGCGCGCTGGGTCACGCCGACCGTGGCGATTTCCGGATCGGTGAAGATCGTGGCGGCGACGTGGCCGAGCCTGATCGGATGCACCGCCTCTCCGAGCGTGTGCCACATGGCGACCCTGCCCTGCATCGCCGCCACGCTGGCCAGCATCAGCAGTCCGGTGCAGTCGCCCGCCGCGTAGACTCCGTGCGCGCTGGTCCGGGAGACCCGGTCCACCTCGATGAAGCCGCCGGCGTCTCGTTTGACCCCGGCCTCGTCCAGGCCGATGCCCTCGGTGTTGGGGATCATGCCGACGGTCATCAGGCAATGCGAGCCGGTGATCTCGCGGCCGTCGGTGAGCGTGACCACCACTCCATGCTCGTCGCGCCGCACCGACTGGCCACGGGACTGGCTGAGCACGGTCATGCCGCGGCGCCGCCAGACGTCTTCGATGAGGGTGGCGGCGTCCTCGTCCTCGTGCGGCAGCACCCGCTGGCGGGAGGACACGAGCGTCACATTCGATCCGAGCGCGAGGTAGGCGGCGGCGAACTCGGCGCCGGTGACGCCAGAACCGATGACGATCAGGTTCTCCGGCAGTTCGTCCAGGTCGTAGAGCTGGCGCCAGGTGAGGATGCGCTCCCCGTCGGGCTCGGCCCCGGGCAGCACCCGGGGATGAGCGCCGGTGGCGACCAGAACCGCGTCCGCCTCGAGGTCACCTTCCGGCGTCTGGACGACACCCGGGCCCTTCAGCCGCCCATTGCCGCTGATCAGCCTGACCCCCTCGGCCTTGAGCCGAGCGGTGATGTCCTCTGACTGGGCGGCGGCCAGGCCCTTGATCCGCTGGTAGACGTGCTGCGCGTCAACCGACTCGGTACCGCTTGTCCTGATCCCCAGGTGCGACGTGGCATGCAGGAACGTCATCGCGGTGGAGGTCTCGATGAGCGTCTTGGACGGCACGCAGTCGGTGAGCACGCAAGCTCCGCCGAGACCGTCCTGGTCCACAATCGTGACGTCGGCGCCGAGCTGGGCGCCGACCAGCGCGGCCTCGTATCCTCCCGGGCCGCCGCCAAGAATTGCGATTCTCTGCCGTGGCAAGGTCACGTTGAGTAATTCTCCGTTGCCGTTTTCCGTCATGGAGTGGTTGCAGTCGTGTACCAGCCGCCGCATGCGGAGGCTGGACGCCGTACGCTTTCCCCCGTGGCACTGTACGCGGCCTATGGCAGCAACATGGACCCGGCCCAGATGCTGGAGCGGTGTCCGCACTCACCGCAACGAGGCACCGGCTGGCTTGAGGGCTGGCGGCTTACCTTTGGCGGGGCGGACATCGGCTGGGATGGGGCGCTGACGACCGTCGTCGAGGCTCCCGACGAGCGGGTCTTTGTCGTGCTTTACGACATGTTCGAAACCGACGAGAAGGAACTCGACTCGTGGGACGGGGTAACGCTCGGTTACTACCGGAAGATCAAGGTCAGGGTCGAGACCCTCGACGGCGACGTACTGGCGTGGCTCTACGTCCTGAACTTCTACGAGGGCGGTCTCCCGTCCGCCCGGCACATCGGCATCTTGGCCGACGCGGCCGAGAAGGCGGACGCGCCCGCGGATTACGTGGCGGACCTGCGGAGTCGCCCGTGCGGGAAGCTGGGTGACGCAACCTAAGGTTGCGACCTCAGACCGACCTCAGACCAGCAAGACGATCAGCAGGACCAGGGCCGGGATCACCAGCGCGACGATGGCCCGCCAGCTCCAGGTGCTCGTCAGCAGCGGGCCGCTTTCGGCGAGCGCGGCACTCTCGTAGCTGCCGAGGCTGGTCAAGATCGTGTCCTGGCCAGCATCCTGCTCGGTGGCGCGCTCGATCCCGGCGGCCGCTACCCGGTCGTTCAGGAGCCGGACGACCTTCAGCGCCTCGGCCTCCTGGATAGGCGCCGAGGCCGCGGCCCCATAACTCGTGGACTGGCCGCTCACGGGTCGCCTGCTCGTCGGCTGTGGAATGCCGAACGCGCTGACGCCACCCGTCCTGCGGCCGCGCGAGCCCCCTGCCCGCAGGGAGTCCCGGCGCATCTTCACGTCGTAGGCGAGCTGCCTGCGGCGGGAGTAATGCACCGCCCAGGCGGTGACGACCCTTTCCTTCTTCTCTTTCCTCCCGGCCACTTCCGCTTTCGAGCGGGCCGGGCCGGGCAGCCTGCAGTGCACCCGCAGCAGGTCAGACACGTCCACCCGGGTGATATTCGGCCACCGGATCCGGTGATCTCGCAGGGGGTTCCGGATGATGAGCGCCTCGTCCTCGGCGATGACTCTCGGCCGCTGCGCCCCCACGTAGGCCACGCCGGTGATCATCACCAGGATGCCCGCCGCGACCAGCGAGAAGTGGTCGCGACCCTGGACCGCGAGGTCAACGAGGTTGGCAACCGCGAACAACAGCCACACTATCCAGACAACGAGGGCGCTCGGCGACCGGAAGACCTGCGGCTTACCGACCTCCGGTGCCGCCTTGCCGTCGGTTGCCTGTTCCGCTGCCATGCAGTAACCGTACCGCGCCGTCAAGGCTTTGCCATCCGCGCAGACCCACGCCCGAAATAGGGGCATGTGCCGCGAATGCCGCCAGCGCGGTCGGCGCGTGGCTAACCGGGCTGAAGATGCCCATGATGTTATGGCCCGCTGACCGGATCGCCCAGCCACCACCTGGCTCGCAGGCGGGTTGTCCCGCTTCGCGAGCGCCGACGCATGGGTACCCGGATCATCGTGCGCGTGGCGTTCCGGGAACCCGGAACGCCACGCGCACGATACCCGCAGTCTCGATAAACCGTGACCCGACTTGCGTGCTTTGTCCGAACTGGATCGCCGTTTACCGGCCGAACCTCCTGGGCGCGCGCCCGGTCAGGCGCCGACGGCGCGGGGCGACTGCGGCTGGCGGTACTGACGCGGCTGGCGGTACTGCTGTGGCTGGACGGATTGAACCGTGGCCGGGTACAGGTCCGAGGGGTGGGCGCTTGGCTTGTAAACCCCCGCCGAATACACGTCGGAGGGCTGGTAGGAGTCCGCGCTCGCGGCGGAGAAGGCGTCCCCAGGCGCGGGGTACGCGTCGTGGGAGGCGGAGAAGGCGTCCCGAGGGGCGGAGTACGCATCGCCGTGGGGGGCGGGGTATGCCTCGCGGGTCGCCTGGTATGCCTCGGCGGGCGCGGCGCCGACCGGATACGCGTCGGGCGGGTATGCCTCGGACTGGTAGGCCTCAGCGGGATAGGCGTCGGATCCGCTGGTCACTGGCGGGTACGCGTCGGCCGGGTAGGACTCGGCGGGATAGGCCTCGGCCGGATAGGCTCCGGCCGGATGCGCGTCGGGCCGGCGGGCTGAGGCTGAATACGCGTCGGGCTGGCGGGCTGAGGCTGAATACGCGTCGGGCCGGCGGACTGAGGCTGAATACGCGTCGGGCCGGCGGGGCGAGGCCGACTGAGCGGGCGGGACTGGCTGGGCGGCGCCCTCGTCCCATAGCGCCGTGAAGGCCGTGGCCGCCATCACCTTGACCCCGACGCCGATGGCCCGCTCGTCCACGTCGAACGTGGGCTGGTGCAGGTCGAACTGGTCCGCGCTGCCGGGCACCCTGGTGCCCAGGCGAGCCAGCGCCCCGGGAACCGATTCGAGCACCCAGGCGAAGTCCTCGCCTCCCAGGCTCTGCGGCGTGTGCACGACCCCGCCCTCGCCGAGCACAGCCGTGCCCGCCGCGGCGAAGATCGCCGCGCTCTCCGGGTCATTGACCGTCGGCGGCACGTTCCGCTCGTAGTCAAGCTCCGCGGTCACGCCGTAGGCGGAGGCCACGCCGCTGATGAGCTCCTTCAGCAGGTCGGGAGCGCCGTGCCAGGCCTCGTCGTCCAGGGTGCGGACCGTGCCGGTGACCACGCCGACGTCGGGAATGGCATTCGGCGCGCTGCCCGCGCTGACGTGCCCCCACACGAGCGACAGCGACGAACGAGGATCCACTCTCCGGGACAGGGCGGCGGGCAGTTCGGTCACGATCTTGCCGAGCGCGAACACCAGGTCGGCGGTCAGGTGCGGCCGCGCGGTGTGGCCGCCGGGCCCGGTCACCCGGACCGTCACCTTGTCGCAGGCGGCGGTGATCGCGCCGGTGCGCACGCCGAGCTGACCCGCGTCCAGGCGCGGGTCGCAGTGCAGCGCGAACGCACGGCCGACCGAGGCAAGGCCGCCCGCCGCGAGTACGTCAAGAGCGCCCGTGCCCAGTTCCTCGGACGGCTGGAAGATCAGCCTGACCCGTCCAGGCAGCAAACCCGCCGCGGCTTGCTGGGCGAGGAACAGGCCGGTGCCGAGCAGGATCGTGGTGTGCACGTCATGCCCGCACGCGTGACAGACCCCTGGCACCGTCGACATGTACGGCACGTTCTTCTCGTCCGCCATCGGCAGCGCGTCGATGTCGGCGCGCAGTGCCACCACGGAGCGTTCGGCGTAGACGTCGGTGCCGACATCGACGATGAGCCCGGTTCCCTTTGGCAGTATCACCGGCCGCAGGCCGGCCGCGGCCAGGCGCAGCGCCACCCGCCGGGTAGTCCGGTGCTCGTTGTACCCGGTCTCCGGATTCGCGTGCAGGTCGCGGCGGAACTCGACGAGCTCGGCCTCATGCGAAGCCAGGAACGCGTCAAGATCCGCGACGAGATCATTGCCTTCCATGTCCACCCCCCCGATCTGGACTTACACCGCCCGGACTGAAGCTGTCCGAGTCGAACTCAGCGACCAGCGCCGCCACCACGCTGTTCAGGTCCCCGGTCCGCCGGTAGATGGCCCGCTGACGTTCATAGGACGCGCCGTGCTCCAGCACCTCATCGGCTACCGACAGCTCGTCCGCGCAGCCGAGCCTATCGGCTACCGGCTCCAGCATGCGCACCAGCTCATACAGCTCGTCACGGAGCGGAGCGGTGGAGCCGTCCTCGTCGGTGATCACGATCGCGTCCAGGCCGTACCGCGTGGCACGCCACTTGTTGTCGCGGATCACCCAGGTCGGCGGGGCTGGCAGCGTGTAGCCGCGATCCAGCTGGAAGTCGAACATCTGGACGAGGGACTGGCCGAGTGCTGCGACCATGCCGACCTCACGAAGCGTCGGCGTGCCGTCAGCCATACGGATCTCCACCGTGCCGAAGTCCGGATGCGGCCGGATGTCCCACCAGACCTCCTTGATGGATCGGATCGTGCCCGCGCGCTTCAGCGTGTCCATGTAGTCCTCGAACTGCTTCCAGTCCGCCAGCCGCGGCGGCGGACCCGACGTCGGCAGCGAACCGAAAGTTACGGACCGGCACGACGCCAGGCCCGTGTCGTACCCGCACCAGAACGGGCTCGACGCGGTGAGCCCGAGGAAGTGCGGCAAATATGCGGCGAGCGCATTGACGATCGGTATCGCCTTGCTCCCGTCGCGTATCCCAACATGGACGTGCACGCCGAAGGTCTGGATCCGGCGGGCAAGCCATTGCATTTGCTCGACTAGTTCCGCATAGCGCTGGATCGGCGCCATGCTCGCATCGCGCCAGTCACTGACCGGGTGGGTGCCGGCGCATGCGAGCACAATACCGTGCGGGGTGGCGGCTCGCTGGAGTTCGGTGATCATTCCGGCGAGGTCGTCCTTGGCCTCTGACACCGTGCTGCAGACGCCGGTAACGACCTCTACGGTGGACTGCATGAGCTCGTGCCTGAGCTGCGGATGTTCGCCCGTCTCGCCGATAACGGGCAGCTCACTGAGCACTTTGCCGGCTTCCTGACGCAGGAGCATGGTCTGGCTATCGATAAGTTGCACTTCCCACTCCACTCCGAGAGTCGGACCGTGCGAGGGGTTCCAGTCGATGGCCATGGCCAGCCTCCATATTCAATTCGTTGTGGAGCGTTTTTTCATAACTCCAGTGGTTCTGCGCGCGGCTTCACTGGCATGTCCTGGGAACATGCCTTGCCGGGAGTCCGTAAGCTTGCTCTCGTCGCAGAACGCGTCGACTGGCCGACCAGACGCCGCCAATCGTTCCATGTAAAAAGGGTACTTCGGAGGTTCCCGCTGAAGACTGTGGCTTTGATCGCGGCTGTACTCATCGGTGTGAGCGTTGTGACCACGGGTGCGACAGCGCAGGCCAGCGCCACGCCGGTCGGCGGCGCGGAACTCGGCGGGACAGCAGTGACCGTCAACTATCCGGCCGCCGGCCACTATCAGCGCCTGCCCGGCATCAAGGCGTCGGCCTGGGTGATCGCGGACGCGGGAACGGGCCAGGTGCTCGCGGCCAAGGACCCGCACGGGGAGTACCGGCCGGCTTCCACGCTGAAGATACTCACCGCGGTCACGCTGATCCCTGTGCTCAACCCCGGCTCGTCCGTGGTGGCGACCAAGCTGGCCGCGTCCCAGACCCCGAACGACATCGGCTTGCTTGCCGGGCACCCTTACCAGGTATCAGACCTGTTCACCGCGCTGCTCACGATCTCCGCCAACGACGCGGCGGTCGCGCTGACCCAGGCGACGGGGTCGCTGGGTCATGGCATGCAGCTGATCAACGCCGAGGCGCACCACCTCCAGGCCGACGACACCAACGCTGTCGATCCCAATGGCCTGGACGCGCCGGGCCAGCACACCTCCGCCTACGACCTGGCACTGGTCGCGCGCGCGGCGCTGCACCTGCCCGCGTTCATGAAATATGACCAGACCCAGGGCGGCCTGTTCCCGATCACCGCGCACAAGAAGGTCGGGCTATGGAATCAGAACGACCTGCTGACCGGCTACCCGGGCGGCATCGGCGGCAAAATCGGCTGGACGAGCGCGGCGGGAGCGACCTACGTCGGCATGGCCAAGCGAAACGGCATCACGCTGATCGTGACGCTGCTGCACTGCCCGGCCCTGACCGAGATCACCTCGGCCGAGAAGCTGCTCAACTGGGGTTTCGCGGAGGACGGGAAGGTGCCGCCGGTCGGGACGCTGGCTCCGCCGCTGCCGACGGCGGCGCAGCAGGAGGCTGCCGCCGAGGCGGCCGCTAAGCGCGCGGCGGCGGCGCTGGCCGACCGCCATCAGCAGGCCTCTGCGGCGCACTCCAAGCTCACCAGCCCGTCCGCGCTCGCCGCCGCCGGTTTCAGCGTGCTCGCCGTGGTAGCCGTCGGCATCGGGTTCGCCTACTCCCGGCGCCGGCAGCCCCCCTCTTCCGGCTGAAGCACCACTGCTGTTATGAGAGAAATCCGATGAGATCGCGCACGGCGGTCATCGTCTGCGCGGCGGCCTTACGCGCGTTCGCCGCGCCGTGCTCGAGCGTCCGCTCCAGTGCCGGTTCATCGCCGAGGATCGCCTGCGTCCGCTCGCGAACCGGGGTCAGCGTGGCGACGATGAGTTCCGCGAGGTCCTTCTTGAACCCGCCGTAGCCGACGCCTGTGTACTTGTCCTCAAGGGCGTTCACTGGCTCTGCGGAAAGCGCCGAGTAGATGCGCAGCAGGTTGGTGACGCCCGGCTTGTTCTCCTCGTCGGCCGTGACCTCGGCACCGGGGTCGGTGACCGCGCGGGCGATCTTCTTGCGGATCACCGAGGGCTCGTCCAGCACGTCGATGATGCCCTGCGGGGACGAACTCGACTTGCTCATCTTCGCGGTCGGGTCCTGGAGGTCATAGATCTTCGCGACCTCCTTGAGGATGTACGGCTGCGGGACGGTGAACGTCTCGCCGTACCGGTGGTTGAACCGCTGCGCGAGCGTCCGGCTCAGCTCCAGATGCTGGCGCTGGTCCTCGCCGACCGGGACCTGGTCCGCGTTGTACAGCAAGATGTCGGCGGCCTGCAGCACCGGGTAGGTGAACAGGCCGACACTCGCCTCGCCACTCTTAGCCGACACCGCCTTCGCCGACTTGTCCTTGAACTGGGTCATCCGGCTGGCTTCACCGAACCCGGTGATACATCCGAGGATCCAGGCCAGTTCGGTGTGCTCGCGGACGTGGCTCTGCACGAACAGCGTGCACCGGTCCGGGTCGAGGCCGGCCGCGAGCAGCTGAGCAGCGGCGACCTTCGTCCTGCGCCGCAGCGTCTGCGGGTCCTGCGGGACGGTGATCGCGTGCAGGTCAACCACGCAGTAGAACGCGTCATACTCATCCTGCAGCGCCACCCACTGGCGGACCGCGCCTAGGTAGTTGCCGAGGTGAAACGAATCGGCGGTGGGCTGGATGCCGGACAGGACGCGCTTGCGCGGGTTTTGTGGCGAGCAGAGCATGAATCGTGAGTCTATCTGCGGCCGGTCAAGCGGAAACCACGACCTCGACCCGCTGGAACTCCTTCAGGTCCGAGTAGCCAGAAGTGGCCATCGTCCGCTTGAGCGCGCCCATCAGGTTCATCGAGCCGTCGGGCACCGTCGACGGGCCGTGCAGGATCTGCTCGAGCGTGCCGATCGTGCCGACCTTGACCCTGGCGCCGCGCGGAAGTTCGGTGTGATTGGCCTCACTGCCCCAGTGGTAGCCGTGCCCTGGTGCCTGCGCGGCCCTGGCCAAGGGGGAACCGACCATGACCGCGTCCGCGCCGATGGCCAGCGCCTTGGCGATGTCACCGCTGCTGGTCATCGAGCCGTCCGCGATCACGTGCACGTAGCGGCCACCGGACTCGTCCAGGTAATCCCTTCTCGCCGCCGCCACGTCCGCGATCGCGGTGGCCATCGGGACTTTCACGCCGAGGACTTTCGCTGTCGTGTGACCGGAGCCGCCGCCGAAGCCGACCAGCACGCCGGCCGCGCCGGTCCGCATCAGGTGCAGCGCCGCCGTGTACGTGGCGCAGCCGCCGACCACCACAGGGATGTCCAGCTCATAGATGAACTGCTTGAGGTTAAGCGGTTCGGCTCGCCCGCTCACGTGCTCGGCGGACACGGTGGTGCCGCGGATGACGAAGATATCCGCGCCAGCGTCCACCACCGCCTTGTAATACCTGGCCGTCTTCTGCGGAGACAGCCGGGCGGCCGTGGTGACCTTGGCCTGCGCGATCTCCTCGATGCGCCGACCGATCAGCTCCTCCTTGATCGGCTCGGCGTACATGTTCTGCAGCCTTCTGGTGGCCGCCTGCTCGTCCAGTTCGGTGATCTCGGCGAGCAGCGGCTCAGGGTCCTCATACCTGGTCCACAGGCCCTCGAGGTCCAGCACCGCCATGCCGCCGAGCTGGCCGATCTGAATCGCCGTCTTCGGCGACACGACACTGTCCATCGGGCAGGCCACCAGCGGCAGCTCGAACCGGTACGCGTCGATCTGCCAGGCGATGCTGACCTCTTCCGGGTCTCTGGTACGCCGGGCCGGCACGATGCCGATCTCGTCAAGCGAGTAGGCCTTGCGGCCGTGCTTGCCGCGGCCGATCTCCACGTCTGTCACTTGCTGGTGTCCCTGCTCACTTGGCCCTGCTCACTTGCTCGGGCGCCCGCTGTAGTTGGGCGCCTCGACGGTCATCTGGACGTCGTGCGGGTGACTTTCGGTCAGGCCGGCGCTGGTGATCTGGACGAAGCGCGCCTCTTTCAGCTCGGCGATCGTCTTCGCGCCCACGTAGCCCATGGCCGCCCTGAGCCCGCCGGTCAGCTGGCCGGCCACCGCGGCGAGCGGCCCCCGGTACGGGACCTGCCCCTCGATGCCTTCCGGTACCAGCTTGTCTTCCCGCAGCACGTCGTCCTGGAAGTAGCGGTCCTTGGAGTAGGACTTGCCGCGTTCCCTGTTGCGCATCGCGCCGAGGCTGCCCATGCCGCGGTACAGCTTGTACTGCTTGCCGTTGATGAACACCATCTCGCCCGGGCTCTCCTGGCAGCCGGCCAGCAGGCTGCCCAGCATGACCGTGTCCGCGCCCGCCGCGATGGCCTTGGCGATGTCACCCGAATACTGCAGGCCGCCGTCGCCGATCACGGGGATGTTGTGCTTCATGGCGGCCCGAGCGGCCTCATAGATCGCGGTGACCTGCGGGACGCCGACGCCCGCCACCACCCGGGTGGTGCAGATCGAGCCGGGCCCGACACCGACCTTGACGCCGTCCGCGCCGGCGTCGATCAGTGCCTGGGCGCCGTTCCTTGTCGCGACGTTGCCGCCGATGACGTCGACCTCTGTGTTCGCCTTGATCTGGGCGACCATGTCGAGCACGCCCTGCGCGTGGCCGTGGGCGGTATCCACGACCAGGAAGTCCACGCCGGCTTCCTGCAGTGCCATCGCGCGACGCTTGGCGTCCTCGCCAACGCCCACCGCGGCGCCGACGACCAGGCGGCCCTTCTCATCCTTGGTGGCGCTCGGGAACTTCTCGGTCTTGGTGAAATCCTTGACCGTGATCAGGCCCTTGAGTTTGTTGCCGCCATCGACGAGGGGCAGCTTCTCTATCTTGTGCTGCCGCAGCAACCTCAGCGCCTCGTCCGGGTGCACTCCGACCGGCGCGGTGACCAGCGGCATCGAGGTCATGATGTCGCGCACGTGCCGGTTATGGTCCGACTCGAACCTTATATCCCGGTTGGTAACGATCCCGACCAGTGTGCCGTCTTTTGTGGTGACCGGCACGCCGGAGATCCGGTACTGCGCGCACAACTGCTCGACCTCGGCGATCGTCGCCTCGGGACCGCAGGTCACCGGGTGGGTGATCATTCCCGCCTCGGACCGCTTGACCATGTCGACCTGCTGGGCCTGTTCCTCCACCGACATGTTCCGGTGCAGGACGCCGACCCCGCCCTGGCGCGCCATGGCGATGGCCATCCGCGACTCGGTCACCGTGTCCATAGACGCGGACACCAGCGGAATCCGCACGGTGATCGTGCGCGTGATGCGGGTAGAGGTGTCCGCCTCGCCGGGCAGCACAGTCGAGTGCGCGGGCAGCAGCAGGACGTCGTCGAAGGTCAGCCCAAGGGGCGCGAACTTGTCATCCTCGGTCATGACGGACTCACGAACATTGACAGCGGCATGCACACATCTTAGTGACGTTACAGGCGGTTACGCAGACCGGATGGAGAGTAACCCCATGTGGTTCGCGTGCCCCGGCGCCCCGCCCTCGGCGCTCACCCCGGTGGCACCTCGGTGGCACCCCCGGTGGCATCTCGGTGGCACCCCCGGTGGCATCTCGGTGGCATCCGAGGCGAAATGCGGCATATGCCCGGCCCTCGCTCCGCACCCGCCCCCGACCGCCCGGTTTCCGGCCTTCCGGCCTTCCGGCCTTCTGACTGAATTGCGACGACAACTTAAGCACCGTCCGTATCACTAGACGCAGCTGCCTCAGCTGGACGGCAGCACCGGACGATTAACGCGGTAGATCGTCTTTACACGGAAGAAATTGCTGCTCACAGCATGGTTCTTTACCGCGTTGGACACAATTACCGTATTGATTGCTCCTCCGGGACTCCGCCCCGCCCGTCGCCCCCCCCCGGCAGACAAGGCGCGCCCGCCCAGGCAACCGCACAATAGCTCAGCCCGCACCCGTCATCGCCGCCGCCCTAACCTCAGCCCGTTATGGCCGCCGCCCTAACCTCAAGCCCGGACCGGCCCGGCCTAACGACGCCTCGGCTAGCTCGCGCAGGCGCGCCAGTGCACGGTGCTGGGCGACCCGCACCGCACCGGGGGTCATGTCGAGGACGTAGCCGGTCTCTTCGGCGGACAGGCCGGTGACGACGCGGAGCAGCAGCAGGC
>DASXDG010000237.1:0-6621 GCA_036490795.1 Streptosporangiaceae bacterium | reverse complement strand
CGTCGTCCCGCCGCTCAGCGGCGGGCTCCATTGCGGCGGTTGGTTTCATCCCGGCCACTGAGCCGGGGGTCAAGGTCGTCCCGCCGCTCAGCGGCGGGCTCCATTGCGGCGTGCAGGTGAAGGCGACGGACAGCGACGGGTCGTTCAAGTCGTCCCGCCGCTCAGCGGCGGACTCCATTGCGGCAACTCGAGGAAGTGCGTCGGCGTGATCGCAGTCCCGGTCGTCCCGCCGTTCAGTGGCGGGCCGGGCTCCATTGCGGCTGGGTGGGGGAATTCGGGCTCGCCAACGACTCCATGGCGTCGTTGCGCCGTTCAGCGGCAGGTTTCTTCGCGACGCGATCGTCGCGTACGTATCCGAAGGTGAAGTACGCGCAGCGCCGGATCACCGTCTGGCGTGGTGGTGATTGCCTGGCGGTGATCCGGCGCTGCGAACTGCTGGTCCGAGGGCTAGCCGGGGCGTGGTGGGGGAGGATGGCTCCTCTTGTAGACCGATCCGTCGGGTCTTCGGGCGGTCATGGTGCCGTCGGGTTCGATCACCACGGACCAACCCCACTTGTGGATGACGACGTTGTGGTGATGGAAGCAGAACAGGCCTATCTTGGCGACACTGGTGGGACCACCGTGAGCCCTGTGCTCGGTGTGGTGATGTTCGCACCAGATGGCGGGTGTGCCGCAGCCGCCGGGGAACTGGCAGGTGCCGCGGTCGCGGAGGGTCACGGCACGGCGGATGTGGGCGGGGATGCGGTCGGTTTTGCCGACATCTAGCGGGAGCGAGGGGCCGCCTAGGCCGATCCGGCCGAGCTGGTTGCGCCGCAGGAAGGACGCGGCTCCGGAGGCGATCGCGACGACGATGCCGAGGATCTGCCGGAGCCTGTCGTCCAGTTCCACCTCCAGGTCGCGGATCGGCCGCGCGTCCTGGCCGGCTTGGGCGGCTGCCTCGGTGGCCGCCTGCTGGTAGGCGAGGCAGGCGGCGACGAGGTCGCCGAGCTTGCTGGGGTCAAGGTTGGCGGTGACGATCGGCACGATCATCGCGTCGCACGCGATCCGGCGTGCCTCGTCGCCGGTGAGCCAGCAACCACCGTCACCGGGCTGCGTGCTCGCGCCTGCCTGCTCCGCCTTCCACTGCGCGGCGATGGTTTCCTTCCACCGGTCGAGCAGGACCGAGTCCTTGTCCATGGCGACCAGGTCGCCGAAGTGGATGTGCGCGATCGCGGTGGTGGGCGCGCCTTGGGACTGGGGGACCAGGCGGGCGGCGAGCAGCCGGGTCATCGCCTCCTCCAGCGCGTCATGCATCCGCTGGCCGTGGGTGCGGGTGTCGTCCGGCCCGGCCGGTGCCGCCAGCGGCTCCAGCACCGCCTTCACCTTCGCCGCGGCCGCGGGGGACAGGTCGGCGTTGAGGACCCCCGCGCCGTCGAAGGTGAGGTCCAGCTTGAGATTCGGCCCTGGCTCGCGCCCGTCGTCCTTGTCGGGGTCGGCGAGCAGTGCGCCTAGCTCGGCGGCGATCCGGGCCAGCCCGGCCAGGTCGACGCCGTTGCGCACGGCCTCGACCATGATGGCGTCCGCCTTCTGCACGAACTCGTCGGGGAGCTTGCCGGTCCAGCCCATGATCCGCCGCGCCCACGACTCGGACAGCCCGCCCATCTCGCCGACCGCGGCCATGACGACCGGGTGCTCCTCGTACCGCCGCACCCACGCCTTGTGCGCGTTCGCGGTGGCCCGGTCGACCCTGGTGTAGTTCTTGTACCAGGGACCAAGGCTCTTCTGGGCGAACTCGATGTGTGCCTGGGAGAAGACGAACGCGCGCCCGGCCTTGCCGCGCACCGCGGCCTGCCCGGCGTCGATCCGTTCCATCCCGGCCAGGACGTCGGCGAGGACCTGAGCGGGCAGCTCCCGGTAGTCCGCGTCGGCCAGGTAACCCATCGCGGACCCGAGTACCTGGAGTGCTTCGCCCGTGCTGCTGAACGACGGGCCCGGGTTATCGGCATCCGATGCCATAGTTCACACCTCCCCTCGATGGCTGGTCGCGGCCCGTCCTGCGGGATTACTCCCCTGCGCGGGCAGTGGCCTGCTGCGATCCTGATGGCCGTCCCCTCGATGCGGCCCTGGGTGGTCCTGGCCTGTCCTCGTCCGGTGAACCATCGCGCCGCCGGCTCCGGCTCCGGAGGACCGGCGAGCCTCGATCCGAACTTAGTTCGATTATCTCATCGTGGTTTCATGATCGCAAATCCGTATTTCGGCGTGTCGTGGGCGATTTCTAGGGCGCGTATGGGCATATATCCGGATCGTTTGCGCTGTATGTATCAGGTAACACAAATGGAGTTATGAAAAAAAGGTTCTAGGGCCTGAGGCTGCCGCTCAATGCGGGATCGGCAGGAGGTGGCCCTGGTGCACGCACCGCAGGACAACACCGAGCATCCGCTTTGCCGACGGCGGCTTCACTGTCGGAGTCGGCGCCGTTCTGCTCGGCCTCGCGCGTTGGCGCAGCCCTGCCCCTGGAGTTATCTCAGGGGCAGGGCAGCCGGGGTAGCTCAGTTCTTGTACGGGTCGGCCGGGATGGTGTCCGTGTACTCGATCGACTCGTACAGGTCCTCGCTGTACTCGCCGTGACCGTAGTTCCAGGCAGACTCGAGCGTCGCGCCGGTGGACGGGTCCTCGAACGTCTCCACGTTGGTCCCGCCGGCTGTGTCGGGCCGGCTGATTTCGACCGCGGGGTGGCCGGAGCTGTCGGTGGCGTTCGCGTTGACGACCACCCCCGGAGTGTTCGCGAGCACCTTGTAGAGCGCGGACCGCAGCTGCGGGCTCAGGTGCGGCTCCCACAGCAGGTCGGTCGCCGCCTCGAAGACGAGATCGTCGTCGGTCGACTGCGGGAGCTTCGCCTTGGGGTACGGCTTCCCGGTCTTCGCCAGCTGCTGCTCGCTTATCTTCTCGGCCTGCTCTAGCTGCTGCCTGGCGGTGGCCAGGAGGTTGGCCCGCAGCGCCGTCGGGTCAGCCGGCATCGCGTCGAGCTGGGCCACGGTCGGCGAGCTGCCCTTGGCAGCCGTCAGCCGGGCCGGCGGTATCGGCGTGCCTTGTTCGCCCTTGACGGTGATGTCCTGGTACTCGACCCCGCCGCCGGTTACCGTGTCGATGACGCTGGTCTTAGGCCCGGTCTCGCTCCCGGACGAGTCGACCGAGGCGGACTGCTCGGACATCACCACGTACCGCCCCGACGGCCGGGCCGTCTTAGCCGCGGCGTGGCTGAGCCCGAACAGTGTCTTCTGCGCGGCGGTGAGGTGGACGGTGGTGCCGTGCGCAGCGGGGCCGGCCGGCTGGGCCGCGCCGGACTCGGCGACAAACTCCGCGAAAGCATGTTCCTGCTTTCTGTCCACGTAGTCTCCTGACTGTCGCCGTCACCCTCGTAGACGACAGCGGAGCGAATCGCGTTGAGCTGGCCGTCATCCGGTACGGGCCCTTATGCGCTCACGCTGCGCCCTGACGGGCACGCCCTGGCAGGAACATCGCCGGCACCAGGGTGACGCCGATGAACGCCAGCACCCACCAGAACGTGCCGCCGAAGGCCGCGGCCAGCCCGGCCGTGGTGTGCGCGTGTTCGGTGAGCTGGCGCTGCACGATGATGTAGAGCGCGGCGCTGCCGAACGAGCCGCCTAGCTGCTGCATGATCCTGATGCTCGAGCTGGCCCGGGGGATCGCCTCGCGGCGCAGGCCTGTGTACGCGGCGGTCATGATGGGGATCAGCATGGCGCCGAGGCCGATTCCGCTGAGTACCTGGGCGGCGGCGAGCACGAGGTTGCTGGTGCCGGGAGTGAGCTGGGTGAACAGCAGGGCCCCGGCGGCCGCGCAGGCCAGTCCGGCGAGTGCGATCGTCCGCGGTGCGACCCTGGCGCTCAGCCGGCTTCCGAAGATCATGGACAGGCCCATCGCGATGCCCATCGGCATGAGCAGCAGGCCTGCGTGCTGCGGGCTGTACCCCCTGGCGACCTGGTAGTACAGCGGCAGGATGCCCACCAGGCCGAACATCACCAGGCCGGCCGCGAAGATCGCTCCCGAGGCGGAGCCGAACGACCGGGTGGCCAGCAGCCGCAGGTCGACCAGCGGCGTGGCCGAGCGCAGAGCGCGGACGGTGAACGCGGCGAGCAGGACCGCCCCGATGATCAGCGGGGTGAGCACGTGCGCGTTCCCGAAGCCGCCGTAGGTACCGGTTTCGGCCAGGGCGTACACGATCACCGCGCAGCCGGGGGAGAGCAGGGCCACGCCGAGCCAGTCCAGCTTGCTCCGGCCGGGCACCCTGGCGGACGGCATGCCGCGCAGCGACAGCGCGACGGCGGCCAGGCACACGGGCACGTTCACGTAGAAGATCCAGCGCCAGCTCAGGTCGGAGACCAGGATGCCGCCGAGCACCGGACCCAGCACCGGGCCCACCATGGCGGGCAAGCCCATCGCTGCCATCACCTTGGGCAGCCGCTTCGGCCCCGCTGCCTGAGCGAGCACCGCCTGGCCGACCGGGAGCACCGCGCCGGCGCCGAGCCCTTGCAGCACGCGGAACCCGATCAAGCTGGCTGGCGATCCCGCACAGCACCGAGCCGACCAGGAACGAGCCGATGCAGCTCACCCACACCGCGCGGGCGCCGAACCGCTCAACTGCCCAGCCCGCCAGCGGAATCGTGGCGGCCATCGCGAGACCGTAGCCGGTCATCACCCACTGCATGGTGCTCAGCGTCGTGTGGAACTCGCGCACCAGAGTTTTGGTCGCGATGCTGGTCATCGTCAGATCGAGCTGCATCATCAGCGCGCCAAGCATCACCACGCCGATCAGCCGGCGCAGCGCGCCGGACGGCATTTCGGTGCTATCGGTGCCGGGAGCGGTGCCGCTGCCAGGCGGGTTCTTCGTCAAGGTCATCATGTGCTCCTCTAGCGTGTTCTCCGTTATGACTTTTGCAGTAAATATTTACTGCGCACGTTGGATCGAGTCGAGGTCGAGGTCGAAGTCGAGGTCGAGGTCGCGCCAACTCTTGCGGCGGGGAGGCTAGCCGGTCATGCCGCCCAGTACCTGGGCGATCACCTGGTCGCGAGAGGAGCCGTCGTCCGGCCCGCCCCAGTTGTGCAGTTCGGCGAAACGGCGGACGCCGAACGCCGTCATGGCCAGCAGCGTGCTGACCGCGACCGCGTACGCCACCTCGAACGGAGCCGCCGCGGCGAAGACGCCGGTTTCCTGGCCGCGTAGGTAGAGGTCCCGCATGGGCTGGGGGAGTCCGTCCGACTGCTCGGGGATGGCCAGCGGAGTGTCGCCGAGAGCTTCGTGGATGAGCAGCGCCGCCGCCTGCGGGGCGGCCTGGAGTGCGTCCATGAACCCGCGCAGCGCGAGCCGCATTCCGTCGCGGGGTTCCATCGTGGCGACCTTGTCCAGCACCGGCGCCCACGTCTGCGCCAGGCGCGTCCGCTGGTCTTCCATCACCGCGCGGTACAGTCCGTCCTTGCTGCCGAAGTGGTGGTAGATCATCCGCTCGTTGACCCCCGCGGCGGCGACGATGTCCTGGATCCGGGTGCCCTTCGGCCCGTTCTTCGCGAACTCGCCGGCCGCGGCTTCCAGGAGGACTGCCCTGCTCTCGCTCATGCAGTAATTATTTACTGCGAAGGCCGGGATTGCAAGTTCCGACACTTCCGATTCGTCCAAGGCCAGGTCAGCGGGTTCGCAGTAGGGTCTTCCCATGAACGACATGATCCCGTCCGTCCGGCCGCAGCCGATGATTTCCGTCGCGGACGTTCCGGTGTCCAGCCGGTGGTACCAGCAGGTGCTCGGTGTCACCAGCGGCCACGGCGGACGCGAGTACGAGCAGCTGCTAGCCGGCGGTCAGCTGATCATGCAACTGCACGAGCACGAGATCGGCCACCACCACGGCACGATCGGCGACCCGTCGCGGCCGACCGGGAACGGCGTGGCGCTGTGGTTCGAGATGGCCAGTTTCGACGATGCGGTGAGCCGCGTGCGCGAGACCGGCGCGGAGATCGTCACCGACGTGCACGTCAATCCGAATGCCGGCCACCGCGAGATCTGGCTGCGCGACCCGGACGGCTACCTCGTCGTCCTCGCTGAACCCTGACCGGGCCTCGCTGAACCCTGACCGGGCCTCGCTGAACCCTGACCGGGCCGCGCGGGCGCCGAGCCTTCACAGGGACAGGCGGGCGTACAGGCCGATGTGATCGGACAGGAATGCGAGACCGCCGCGAAGCGGCTGCTTGTCCGCGAACAGCAGGCTCGCGTCCGTGGCCTTGACCGTGTCCGTGGTCAGGATGAAGTCGATGCAGTGCGACGTTTCACCCGCCGGCAGGAACTCGGCGCGGAAGGTCGGGGGACAGGTACCGCAGAAAGCGTCCGTCAGGCCGGTGTCCCGCACGAAATCGCGGAACAGGGCGCTGTCCCTGTCGATGTTGAAGTCACCGCACACGACCACGGGGCCGTCGGTGTCGCGCAGGACTGTGGTCAGCGCGTTTAGCTGGGCACGGTGCATCGGGTAGAACCGGTTGGCCGGCGACCAGTCGCCGTCGTAGTTGGACGCCGGATGGGTGTTGATGACCGAACAACCAGGGCTGTCCAGGCGCGTCACCAGGGCCCCCTTGCGGCCC
>DASXDG010000236.1:0-4347 GCA_036490795.1 Streptosporangiaceae bacterium | reverse complement strand
GTGTCCGCGAAGAGCGTGCGAACCGAGCTCGCCGGAGCGCGTGTCGCGCCCGGCGCACCAGCGCTCGGTGGCGGCGAAGCCCGCTACGGCGTTGACGCATACCGCGTCACGTACCGAACCGCGGACGCAGACGGCCGGCCGGTTGTGGCCAGCGGACTGGTCGTCTTCCCGGCAGGGACGGGCGCCCCTACAGGGGCCAGTGCTCCAGCAGGGGCCAGTGCTCCAGCAGGGGCCGGCGCCCCAGCAGGGGCCGGCGCGGCGGGCAGCAAGGACGGCGCGAGCGGACAACACGGGCCGGCCAGCCTGCCCGTGGTCAGCTATGACCATGGGACGACCGCTACCAGCGCGGACACCCCGTCGTCATTCGGACTGGGCCCGGATCACGCGGTGGAAGGCCGCTGGTCCGCGGAGCTGTTCGCGTCGGCTGGATTCGCCGTCACCGAGCCCGACTACGTGGGCATGGGCACCGGAACGGGCCCGATCGAGTACCTGGTCGCGAAGTCCGAGGCGACCGCCTCGGCCGACCTGATCACCGCGGCCAGGACCCTCGCCGCAGAACACGACATCACACTCCAGCGCAAGGTGTTCGTGACCGGGTTCTCCCAGGGCGGTCAGGCCGCCATGGCGCTGGGCCGCGACCTGCGGCGGGCCGGCGAGCTGCGCGCGCTGGCGCCGGTGTCCGGCCCGTACGAGCTGCTCACGGCCGAACTGCCGGGGCTGTTCAACGGGCAGCTCGATCCCGCGATCGAGCCGTACTACGTCGGTTACGTGATGACCACGTGGAACCGGATCTACGGCCTGTATAGGAACCCGGCCGACGCGTTCCGCGCCCCGTACGCGAACGAGATGGCCGGGCTGTTCAACGGCAGCCAGCAGGACGCCACGGTCGCCGCGAAACTGCCGTCCACGCTGAACAAGCTGCTCACGACCAAGTACTACACCTGGCTGCAGCACCCGACGGGCGTGCTGCGAGCCGCCTTCGCGGCCAACGACGTCTGCTCAGGCTGGCGGCCTGACGTGCCGGTCAAGCTGTTCGCGGCGCGCGGCGACACGACGGTGACCCAGGTCAACGCGGAGCAGTGCGCACAGGCCATCAAGGCACCCGTGGTTCAGCTCGGCAACGTCGGCCACGATGTCTCCGACTTCGCCGCCCTGCCGCAGATCGTGCGCTGGTTCCTCAAGCTCAGCTAGGACCCGAGCCGAAGCTAGGGCCCGAGCCGAGGCTAGGGCCCGAGCCGAGGCTAGAAACCGAGCCGGCTAGCGAGCCGCCCGAGGTACGCGAGTATCTCGGGCGGCTCTCGGTCTGGCATGCCGAACAGCACCTCGCTCACCCCCGCCTCCGCCCACTCCGCCAGCAACGCGGCGTCGTACCGACCGCCGAGCACGACCAGTTCCGGCTCGCCGGACCGCCCGGCTTCCCGCCACGACGCGCGCAGCGCGGTGATCTTCGCGGGCACATCGTCCTCGCCGGGAGTGGTCAGCCATCCGTCGGCCGACCTGGCTATCCAGTCCAGGGTCTTCGGCCCGCCCGCCGCGCCGAGCAGCACCGGCGGCCGCGGCTGGGTGACCGTCTTCGGCCAGGCCCAGGACGCGTCGAACCGGACGAACTCGCCCTCGTACGCGGCCTCCTCGCGGGACCACAGCGCCTCCATCGCCGCCAGGTACTCGCGCAGCACGGTGCGCCTGCGGCCGGCCGGCACGCCGTGGTCGGTGAGCTCGTCCGTGTTCCAGCCGAACCCCACGCCGAGCACCACGCGCCCGCCGGACAGGTGGTCGAGCGACGCTATCGTCTTGGCCAGCGTGATCGGATCATGCTCGGCTGGCAGCGCCACGGCGGTGCCCAGGCGGATCGTCGAGGTGACCGCGGCGGCCATGCTCAGCGCCACCCACGGGTCGAGCGTGCGCAGGTACCTGTCATCGGGCAGTTCGGCGCCGCCGGTGCGCGGGTGCGCCGCCGTGCGCCGCACCGGTATGTGGGTGTGCTCGGGGACATAGAAGCCGTGAAAGCCCAGCTCTTCGGCCGCACGGGCCGCTTCGGACGGCCTGATGCCGCGGTCGCTCGTGAACAGGACAACGCTGTATCGCACACGCAAAACTGTAACGTGTTCTACCCCCGGAAGGGGACGGACACGGCACATCCAGGCCAATGCTACTATCTACGTACGTACACCGTAGATACGGAGGACCGGGATGGGGAAAGCCGCGCAGGCCAGGGAGCGAACGGCGCGCGAGAAGATAGCGGTCCAGCGAGCCGCCGAACGCCGCCGCGCCGCGGTCCGCCGCCGGCTGATGATCATGGGCGGCAGCCTCTTCGTGGTGGCCGCGCTGGTCATCGGGTTCGTCGTGGTCAGGGCCGGCCAGAAGCCGCCGGCGGCGGCCGGGTCGGCGACCAACACGCAGATCGCCAAGGAGATCGGCAGCGTCCCGGCCACCACGTTCGACGCGATCGGCAAGGGCAACGCGACCGGGCTGAAGGCGGTCAGCGGCCCGGAACTGACGCAGGACGGGAAGCCGGAAGTGCTGTACATGGGGGGCGAGTACTGCCCGTACTGCGCGGCCGAGCGGTGGGTGATCGCGACCGCGCTTGGCCGGTTCGGCACGCTATCCGCGCCGAAGCTCATTCACTCCTCACCCACCGACGTCTACGCCAACACGCCGACGTTGTCGTTCGCCGGTTCCAGCTACACCAGCAAGTACGTGGCGTTCAGCCCGGTGGAATGGTATGGAGAGGCCGCCGACCCGAGCACTCCGTTCGGCCACGTCTACTTCCAGCACCCGACGACGCAGGAAGTCGCGCTGTTCAACCAGTACGGCGGCAACTCGGTCCCGTTCGTGGACATCGCCAACCGGTACGTCGTCCCGGGAGCGCAGTACCTCCCGTCCGACCTCGCAGGTCTCACCTGGTCGCAGATAGCCGCCGACCTGAAGAGCCCGTCAAGCACCGTCGCCAAGGACATCGACGGCGCGGCGAACGTCATCACCGCGGCGCTGTGCAAGGTGACGAACGGGCAGCCGGGCAATGTCTGCTCATCGGCCGGCGTTAAGGCAGCGGCCGGCTCGCTGTAGCGGCTGGAGTACCACCGTCAGTTTTCTCATAACTGACGGTGGTGCTTGCCTTCCGGCGCCGCTCCCCGTACACCAGGGTCCACGCGGCGAGGACCGCCGCGAACACATACGGCGCGACCTTGGAGCAGAGCAGGGCGACCCCGGTCGAGGTGGTCAGCGCGACCACCATGCGCAGCGCCGCCTCGATGATGTAACCGACGCCCCAGGCCACCGTGATGATGCGGAAGGCCCGCTTGAACACCGGCGACGGCCACGCGCTGGTGATCTCGCGGCCCCTTCTGCTGTCCGGACCGACGAACTCCAGCGCGATGCGGTAGATCAGCGGCTCCTTGGTGCGCAGCGACGCCAGGCACGCCACGGCGAAGATCACCGAGGGAACCGAGCCCTCGGCGAGGTAGAGGCGCGCGCTGTGCGTGGTCAGCCCCAGCACAGAACCCATCACGATGCCGGCCAGGACCATGACACCGAAAATGTCCAGCCGGCGGAACTGGACGCCGGTGATCGCCACTCCGACCGCGGGCAGCACCCCGCTGAGCACCAAAGAAAGCACTGTGCTCAGCCCGAAGGCTGAACGCAGCAAAAAATACGTCCCCAATGGCCCCGCGATATCGAACACCACGAGCATGACAATCGTGCGGAGCCGACCCCGTTCTCCCACATCACCAGAGTATCCGTTTTGATATGGTCCGGGCGTGCCTGAGATCCACGGACCCGAAATCCACGGACATCGCGGCGCGCGAGCGCTGCGGCCGGAGAACTTCTCGATGAGCAGGGCAGCGACTTCGACCCGGTCCTGCCGAGCGGCCAGGCCACATGACCACGGCCCCCGCCAGGACCGGAGACCGAGGCTCGCCCGGCGGCAAGCGGACCCGCACAGTCGTTCTCGACGCCGGCCGGGCAGCCGCCGTCCAGCAGCGCCGGTCTGACAGCGGACGCTGCCGCGGCGGCACCGCGATCTCAGAGCCGAAGCCGAGACGATCCGCGCCCACCTCGCAGGTGACCTGCCACGCCGCGCCGCCGCGGCCAGCGCCCGCAAGGAGGCCGCGCTGGAAGCCGAGAACCGGATGCTCCTGGAACAGAACGCTGCCCTGCGCGAGAACCTGAACGCGGTCCAGGCCGCAGAAGGTTCCCGGGCTGAGCTGAGGTAGCGTCGCTTGCCTGCCCGGCCAACCACGCCAGCACCGTGTGATACCAACCGCCGCGTGACACCCGCTACACCGCAGGGTGAACATCAGCTGTCGGTTATCACGCCGGGCCGTCGCCCTGCCATCGTGAGCGGCT
>DASXDG010000235.1:0-4448 GCA_036490795.1 Streptosporangiaceae bacterium | reverse complement strand
CGTGATGGGCGTCCCGGCCTGGAAGTCGCTGCCGTCGTGGTACCTGGTCGCCACCGAGGACCAGGCGATCCCGCCGGACGCCGAGCGGATGTTCGCCAGCCGCATGGGGGCGACCACCATCGAGGTCGCCTCCAGCCACGTCGCGATGGTGTCCCACCCGGACGAGGTGGCCGCGCTGATCAGGAGGGCCGCGGAGTCCTTGCCGCCGGCAGTCACCCCCCTCCGTTCGGGATGAAGAGGATTTATCCCGAACGGATGGTGGCGTCTGCTGGCGGCACCCACAGGCGCACAGCGATGAGGAGAGCCATGACAGCCACGTACTCCGGAAGCCCAAACCAGCTCGTCAGCGCGGCGAACGGCGTTGACTACGCCTACCGCGAGACCGGTGAAGGGCCAGTGCCGCTGGTTCTGCTGCAGCATTTCCGCGGCAACCTGGACAACTGGGATCCCGCGCTCATCGACGCGCTCGCCGCAGGCCGGCGCGTCGTGACGTTCGACAACGCCGGGGTGGGCGGGTCGAGCGGTACCACGCCACCGACAGTGGCGCAGATGGCCCACGACGCCATCGCGTTCCTCGACGCGATGGGCATCGGCCGGGACGCAGGCGCCGACATCCTCGGATTCTCGATCGGCAGCTTCGTCGCCCAGGAAATCGCGCTGATCAGGCCCGCCGTCGTTCGCCGCCTTGTCCTGGCCTCCGCGGCACCGCAGGGCGCAGCCGGGATGCACGGCTGGGCGCCGGAGGTCATCGGTGCGGTCGGCGCACCGCAACCCAGTCCGGGTGGCTACCTGGACGTGTTCTTCGCCCGGTCGGCGTCCAGCCGGCAAGCCGGCCAGGAAGCACTCCGGCGCATGAACACAAGGACCGAGAACCGGGACAAGGCGACGACCTGGGAGACCAGGCAGGCCCAGTACGACGCGGTGTGCGCCTGGGGGATCCCGGATCACGCCCTGCTGCAGCGGCTGAGCGGCATCGAGGTCCCGGTGCTCGTGGCCAACGGTGACAGTGACCCGATGATCCTGCCGCACTACTCCTACCTGCTCGCCGGCCTTATCCCGCATGCCCGGGTGAAGATCTACCCCGACTCGGCCCACGGCTTCTTGTTCCAGCACCACGCCGAGTTCGCCGCCGACATCGGGGCCTTCCTCAGCGACCGCGATGCCTAGGACGGCGCGGGCGTGATCGGCGCCTTCACCGCTGGCCTGCGCGCCGGGCGGGGCGAGTGACCTGGCCCGCGGCGAGCCTGCTCAGTTTCAGCGCGGGTCGTAGCCGGCGCTGGTCAGCATCCGGCGCAGGTCGATGACCATCTGATCGTCAATGTCCTTGCCCGCGGGCGGCTCGAGGAATTCCTGCTCGTCCCCGAGCTTGACGACGAGCTTCTGGTCGTGGCGCACGGTGACCGTACCGATCGCTTCCAGCAGTGAAGTTACCGCGTGCCACTCGATGTTGTGGCTTGTCGGGTGCTCGAAGATCTGCCGCAGCGTGTCCCGGTGGCGGCCGTCAAGGTGTTCTGGCGTAGGCGTGGTCATGTCCCGACCCTACTCGCCGACTCCCAGGCGGGACATCACGTAGAGCCCGAGCCCGGCGAGAAGCGTGAGAACGGCCATGAAGACGATGATGCCGCCGATAAGCACCAGCGATGCCCACAGTCCGCTCATCCTCGGACCTCCCGTAACCGTAGTCATTACTAAAAGTAATGATAACGCGTTGATCGGTAGTCTTCACCGGCTGGTCGGTCTGCGCTGATCCCCGCGCCGCCGGCGTTACGATGCCGTTGCGCGCGCGTGGCCTTCGGCCGACGCGGCGAGACGGGAGTAGGCGAGTCTTATGGAGTCCGGGACCGAGCTGGCGGGCAGGTACCGCCTTGAAAGCCTGCTGGGACGCGGTGGGATGGGCGAGGTATGGCGCTGCCGCGACCTGCGCGTCGGCCGTGAGGTCGCCGTCAAGATACTGCCGGCCGCCGTTCCTGACACGGACGAAGCGAGGCAGTTTCGCCGGGACGCGCAGAGCGCCGCGGGGCTCCGTCATCCGGGGATTACCGCCGTCTTCGACGTAGACCAGCATGACGGGCGGATCTTCATTGTCATGGAGCTGCTGCACGGCCAGGATCTGGCACGGTTCCTGAGCGAGCATTCAGGCGGCCTCCCGGCCAGCCAGGCGCTTTCCATCGGCATCGAGATCGCGGCCGCGCTGGCCTATGCCCACGGCCAGGGGATCGTGCACCGCGACCTGAAGCCGGCGAACGTCTTCATCCAGGACGACGGCCCCGTCAAGGTCTGCGACTTCGGCATCGCTCGTGACCTGAATGGCACGTCGCCTATCGAGGGGCAGCTCATCGGCACGCCGGCCTACATCGCGCCAGAGCAGTGGGCGGGCGCGCCGGTTATCCGCAGCGCGGACCTGTACGCGCTTGGCTGCACGCTCTACGAGCTCCTCACCGGCCAGCTGCCATTCCAGGGGTCAAGCCTCGCCGCTCTCATCCACCGGCACCTCACCGAGGTCCCCGTCCCTCCGGTTGAGCGTTGTCCCCAGGTGCCCGCCGCCTTCAGCGACCTGGTCGTGGCCCTCCTGGCCAAAGCGCCGGAAGACCGCCCACCGGACGCGCCCGCGGTCGTTGCCGCGTTGACCAAGATCCGCGACACCGGGAATCAAGTGCTTGCCCGCAAGGTGCCCGTGCCGTCTGGCACGCTCCTCGCGTGCGCATCATCCACGGTGGGCGCCGTCGATGTGCACGCCGTGGACTCGAGTGGGCGGATCCGCCGCTGCGCTGGCGCCGCGAGCGAGTCCGCCGTGCGGTGGCACGGCTGGAGTGACCTTTCCCCGAGGACCGGCGGGAAGGTCACCGCGCTCGCCTCAGGCAGCAGCGGGCGGGGCGTCTACATCACCGCGGTCATCGACGGCATCCCGTGCATGAACGAGGGCCTGACCGAGTGGCGCGAACTGCTTGAGACGTGCCCGCTGCGGTTGCCCGTGGTCGATGTCGCGGTCCCGTCGGCCCTCAGGGGAGCGGTCACCTCCGATAGCGTCGCGGCCTATGTCCTGGATGCCGACGGCGTCATCTGGTCCAGCCGGGCCACGACGCCGCTGAACACGCGCGCGATAGGCCGGTTCAGCGTGATCGCCGCATCCATGTGGGCCAGGACAGACTCGGTCCTGCTCGCCGCGACCGCTGATTCGCTCCAGTGCAGGTTCTGGTGGGCAGGCATGCGCGAGTTCCGCTGGCGGGACCTGCCGCTGAACACGGCGGGCCGATCGATCACGGACATCGCGTGCACGTCGCTGGCGGCCAAGCGGGTCGAGGTCTTCGTCCTGTGCGATGACGGCAGCATCTGGCAGAGCTCCCTCCGGCTTGCCCAGGAAGGGACGATCGACTGGTCGACCTGGGCCAGGCTGCCCCCTCCCCCAGGGCATGCCACGGCGATCGCCGCATGCCAGTTCGACCGGAGGGACGGCGCGATCATCGCCGCCACGAGTGACGGCGAGATCCATTTCGCGGAGCACGGAATCGAGGTACTCAAGACCGGCCTCTCCCGGCGGTCTCCCTGGTCCCCAGTAGGGGCCGCGTAACCACCCGGCGACAAGTAAGCCGAGTGAACCGGCTCATCTTGGGCAGCAGGGGGGCCATGTCAGCCGCTGCCAGGCGCACTCTCGCGCCGCTTGCCGTCGTAACCGTAGCGGCGTTCGTCTTCGCGCTCCTGCTTGTCCTGGTACGGCTGCGGTGGGCGCCGCTCGAGTCGGCCGATCACGGCGCGGCGGCGCGGCTGAACAGCCTCGTCGCCGGCCACGCCGCGGTTGTCGGCATCGTCAAGGCGGTCACCTGGCTAGGCAGCAGCGGCGTGCTGTGGACGCTGATCGGGCTGGCCGTCGCCGTGCTTGCCATCAGGCGCCGGTGGCGGCTCGCGATCTACCTCCTGGTCACCGGCGCGGGCGAGCTGACGCTTGACCCGGTACTCAAGGACCTGGTGGGCAGGCTGCGCCCGGTGGTCGCCCATCCCGTCGCCTACGG
The DNA here is from genome assembly GCA_036490795.1 of Streptosporangiaceae bacterium. GTDB lineage: Bacteria > Actinomycetota > Actinomycetes > Streptosporangiales > Streptosporangiaceae > JAFARZ01. The sequence continues at coordinate 441 of DASXDG010000235.1, read as the reverse complement.
TAACGGCGACAGCTTCCCCAGCGGGCATGCGCTGGGCTCGATCGTCTGCTACGGCGCCCTGTTCCTTGTGTTCCTGCCCGCGACCCGCGGGATATGGCGCCGCGTGTTCATCGCGGTGATCGTCACCCTGATCGCCGCGATCGGCATCAGCCGGCTCCTGCTCGGCGTGCATTACCTCTCTGACGTGCTTGGCGCCTGGGCGCTCGGCATCACCTGGCTGGGCGTGACCGCCTTCGCCTTCGAACTATCCCGCCAGGCAACCGGGGCACCGGTGACCGATCCGGTGACCGAGGGCCTTGAGCCCGAGGCCCGCACGGACCTCCAGCCAGCAGAACCGGAGACGACCATGCCTCATGGCCGCGCCAGGAAGTACGGTCGCATCGCGGCCGGCGTCGTAGTGATCTGGGTGCTGATCATCGGCGCCCTCACCGGCATCGGCAA
>DASXDG010000234.1:0-6622 GCA_036490795.1 Streptosporangiaceae bacterium | reverse complement strand
GGACGTTAGGAGCGCGCCGCTCAACCGGCGGGGGCGCGGAGCGGGGCTTTGGCGAACTCGCGGATGCCGGCGGCGAAGGGGATCTGGGCGGTGAAGCCGAGGTCGCGGCGGGCCGCATCGGGGGAGGCCACGATGTGGCGGACGTCGCCGAGGCGGTAGTCACCGGTCACCTCTGGCTCAACGCCGAGGCCGAAGGCATCGGCCAGCACACCGGCCATCTCCCCGATCGTGTGCGGCTCACCGCTGGCCACGTTGTAACACCGCAGGCCAGCCGAGAACTGGAAGGTGGCCTCGAGCGCGCGCAGGTTGGCCAGCGCCACATCGCTGACGTGCACGAAGTCCCTGCGCTGGCCGCCGTCCTCGAACACCTTCGGCGGCAGGCCGTTCTCCAGGCAGGACCGGAAGATCGCGGCGACCCCCGAGTACGGTGTGTCCCTGGGCATCCGCGGGCCGTAGACGTTGTGGTACCGGAGTCCGATAGCGGCACCGCCGGTGAGCCGTGCCCAGGTGGAGGCCAGGTGTTCCTGGCCGACCTTGCTCGCGGCGTAGGCGTTGCGCGGGTCGAGTGGCGCGTCCTCGGTGACGGTGGCGGTGCTGAGCGGGCTGGAGCAGCGCGGGCACCGCGGCTCGAAACTGCCGGCCGCCAGGTCGCTAACGTCGCGCGGAGCCGGCCGAACCCGGCCGTGCGAGGGGCAGTCGTAGGCACCTTCGCCGTAGACGACCATCGATGAGGCGAGCACGAGGCGGCCGACGCCGCACCGCCCCATCGCCTCCAGCAGCACGGCGGTGCCGGTCACATTGACGTCTGCGTAGGCGGGCAGGTCGGACAGGTCCACGCCGAGGCCCACGATCGCCGCCTGGTGGCATACCGCGTCGACGCCATCCAGTGCCCTGGTCACCGTCGTCCGGTCGCGGATGTCGCCGGTCACCTGTTCCCAGGTCACGTAGTCGGGCCGGCACGCGTGCACAGCCGGGGCAAGTGAATCGAGCCCGCGCACCTCGTGCCCGGCCGCTCGCAGGGTCTCCGCGACATGAGATCCGATGAATCCCGCCGCACCAGTTACCAGAACGCGCATGCCGCAAGGCAATCACCTCCGCACGCACCGGCCGGCTCCCCGCGGCGATACGTCACTGGTTCGTAAGCCGTTTACCCGGAGGAAACCGGGCGGAACGCCAGTAGTGTCGGGCGCCATGATCGACGTCATCTTGCCGTGCCTCAACGAGGCCGGCGCGCTGCCCTGGGTGCTATCGCGGATGCCAGCCGGGTACCGGCCGGTCGTGGCGGACAACGGTTCGACGGACGGGTCGGCCGCGATCGCGATCCAGCACGGCGCGCACGTGGTGACCGTGGCACAGCGCGGGTTCGGCGCCGCCTGCCACGCGGGCTTGCTCGCCGCCACGAGCGAGATCGTGTGCGTCATGGACGCCGACGCCTCGTTCGATCCGCGCGACCTGCCGGTCGTGGCCGATCCGGTGCTGGCCGGGACGGCCGACTTGATGCTTGGCCGGCGTTCCGCCACCGCGAAGGGCGCCTGGCCGCTGCATGCCAGGGCAGGCAACTGGGTGCTGGCCGCCGAACTGCGCCGCAGGATCGGCGTGCCCGTGCGCGACCTCGGACCGATGCGGGCCGCGCGGCGGGAGGCGCTGCTCGCGCTGCCGATGTCTGACCGCAGGTTCGGCTACCCGCTGGAGATGGTGGTGCGCGCCGCCGAGGCCGGGTGGCGGATCAGCGAGGCCGACGTCCCCTACCACCCGAGGACCGGGAAATCCAAGGTCACCGGCACCTTCGCCGGCACCGTGCGGACCGTCAGGGACATGCGCAGGGTGCTGGCCTCCGCAGCGATGTCATGACCGGCCGTGACGTGCTGGCCGCGCAGGTGGTGGTGATCGCGAAGGCTCCGGTGCCCGGCCGGGTGAAGACCCGGCTGACTCCGCCGTTCACGCCGGTCGAGGCGGCGGCTCTGGCCGAGGCGGCCCTTGCCGACACGCTGGCGGCCGTCGCGGGAACTCCGGTCACGCGGCGGGTGCTCGCGCTCGACGGCGAACCGGGGCCGTGGCTGCGTCCCGGCTTCGATGTGATCCCGCAGCGCGGGGACGGGCTGGACGAGCGCATCGCGTTCGCTCTCCAGGACGCCTGGTCGGCAGCGCCCATACCTGTCGTGCTGATCGGCATGGATACCCCGCAGGTGACATCCGGGCTGCTAGCGGCGGCAGCGGCCTCGATGGTGACGGGGGACGTGGACGCCGCCTTCGGCTTCGCAAACGATGGTGGTTTCTGGCTGCTTGGCCTGCGTGAGGTCGATCCCGCACTCGTGTTCGGCGTGCCGATGTCGCGGCTGGACACCGGGGCTTGCCAGCTCGCCAGGCTGAGACGAGCCGGGCTCCGGGTTGCCCAGATGGCCTGCCTGACCGACGTTGACACCGCCGAGGACGCGAGCCGGATCGCCGCCATTCGTCCCGATTCGCTATTCTCGGCCCGCTTTCGGGCGCTGCGATCGGCGGCCATGGCCGCGTTGACCTGAGGAAGTTCGCTGGTTGGGGAACATCTGGCTACGTGCGGTGGTTAAATGGTTCCGGTTGCGTGAAGCTCATGAACGTGGCACAGTGCCTTCGAAGTTCGGGGCCTGCGAAGTTGAAGGGGCCTGAGAAGTCCTCAGATCCTGAGATTCTCACCTGCGGACGCCTTGTAGTGGCTTGATGCCAGCTAGCAACCCGGGACGCACGACCGTGAGTTCCCGAAATCATCACAGTAGGAGTAGTAAATGCCTCAGGGCACCGTGAAGTGGTTCAATTCGGACAAGGGCTATGGTTTCATCGCCCCGGACGACGGCTCCGCCGACGTCTTCGTCCACCACTCCACCATTCAGATCGATGGCTTCCGCACCCTTCAGGAGAACCAGCGGGTGGAGTACACCGCTGGGCGTGGTCCGAAGGGCCCGCAGGCGGAGGAAGTCCGCCCGCTGTAGTAGCCGGTGAACGTCTAACGCGGCAGCGCACAGCCTGTGGGAGGGGTTGCGCGCTGCCGCGTTCTGTTGTGCCGCGTCAGCGGGGCGCGGGCCGGGCGGCGGCCCCGGGGGACTAGCCCAGGGGACTAGCTGGGGTCGACCGTGACCAGGCTGCCGAAGGTCAGGTACGGCCAGGCCTGCTTCGCCGAATCCCAGGGCAGCTCGACGCAGCCCAGGCTCTGCGGGAAGCCGTAGCTTCCCCGGTCGAAGTAGTGCACCGCTTCCCCAGCGTTGAAGTAGGCCACGTAGTAGACCGGGTCCGCGTACTTCGTGCCGTCCGGGTTGGTGCCCTTCATGATTTGGTAGTAGTAGCGCAGGTAGACCGGGAAGGTGCCGTCGGTGGTGGGCGCTGCCGGGATCCCGGTGTTGGCCAGGGTGTGCAGCACCTCGTGCCCGTTGTGCCAGATCGTCAGCGATTCCGGGCTCGCCTTGCTGGCCAGCGCGTAGGTGTAACCGTGCTGGTTGCTCTGGCCCTTGCCGATCGCGGTGAGCAGATCGGACCAGACGCGCGAGCCCGCCTCACCGTCCATGGTCAGGTTGTGCTGCCACTCGAACGAACGGACCGCGCCGTCGTCGATCAGGCTGTTCTTCCCCTTCGACCAGAATGTGCGCAGGATGCTCGGGTAACCGGACTTCCAGGTGAACGAGCCAGACGGCGGGGCATAGGCGGCGGACAACTGCGCGTTGGCGTTGCCTGCCGCAGGGTTGCTGCCCGACGCGGACCAGCTCAGCGGCAGGTAGCCGAGCCGCGCGAGCAACTGCTGCAGGCGCAGGGTGGAGTAAGTCCCGGTGGTGAACTTGTCCTTGACCGAGCTGGCGAGCAGTCCCGCTCCCGGCACCGAGCTCTCGCTGACGCCCTCAGCCTGCATGCCGCTGGCCCCGCCCGGGATGTTCAGGGAGACCTTGGTGCCCTGGGTGTAGCCGACCTTGGGGGTAAACACGGCGTCGTCGCCGTTCACCGCCCAGGAGCCCGCGACCTTCGGCGACAAGGTGGGCATCGGCGTGTTGGTGGCAAGCGGCTGGTTGAACGCGATTTTGATCGGCAGGGCGCCGTTGACGTTATGGGCGCTGTTCGCTGGGCTCACGGATTCAATCTGCAATGGCATGACCGGCACGTTCTCGTGTGCCTTCGCGGCGACCCGCTCGGCTGTGGACATCGCCGCCGCGTGGCTTCCCGGGGCGGCGACCGCGGTCGCGATGCCGGCGATCAATACCAGGCCCGCCCCGGAGGCGGTGGCCAGCATCGCCCGCTGGCGCAATGCGGTAAGTATTCTCCGCTGGTTCACAGCGGGCAGCTGTCTACGAAACGATCCCAAACGCGACACGGCGCAGTCCCCTCAGCGTGCTGGCGGCGAACAGATTCTATAAAGCGAACAAGTGTGACTGGGCAACGTTAGATAACAAGTACAACCACATATTCAGACGCCTATGCCCAGGAAAAAGTTGCGACCTGAGTGATCACAGTCAGGTACAGGAATCCTCAAAGAATGCTGAAGGCCAGTGGCCGTGTGTGATCATTTCGTCACAGTTCGCCAGACCGCCAGCGGCGTGGCGCCTTGCCGGGACGCCCCCGTCGTGTACCACGTATCGCGCCGCCATTACCTGCCGGCCCGATAACCCGGCCAAGCCCTCCTGGGGTCAATTGCGCAATTGACTTCGCTAGAGCGTGTCAATTGCGCAATTGACTTGGTCAAGGATCGCCATCGATTCCCCCGGGTGGCAATCAATGCCGTCCGTCCCGATTGTGATAGCCGACGAATAGCGATCAAGCCTCACCGGGCCGTCGGCAGCGCTCTGACCACGCCGTCGACGCCCGGCCCGGCCGCGGGGGGCAGCTCACGGGCTGGTGCAGACGTAAGAACTTCTGATTTCGGCGACGAATTGCTAGCCCCGGCCCTCTCACCAGGGGCGTTATGATTCTGAAAGATCTCGGATCCGCATATAACCCGGCGGAATTTCCCGGTTTTGCATGATCCGTGCCCTTCGCGGGTCTAGCGTTTTCTCCAGATCGCCAGCGAATGGGGGTAGATCGAATGCGAAGAGGGCATCGGCCGGCGCGGCGCCGCCGCACGCGGAACGGCCGTGCGGCGCGTCTCGCGGTCCCCCTGGGCATACCGATGGCGCTCGGCCTGGCCCTCGGCATCGTCATCGCGATGTCGGGCGGCCACACCACGAAGATCGATCAGTCCGGGCTGGGCACGCCGGCGTCGCCGGCGGCCAGTGCGTCCGCCCCGGCGAACCCTTCGCCGGATCCGGCGTCGACGGCGGGGTGACCGCCAGCAGCACGCGATGCCGGTCAACGCGGCGCTGCAAGTCAACGCTCACCTGGAAACTGTTGTGCGTCACGCCGTCCGCCTGTTCCAGAGCGAACAACCGGACGGTTATCGTTATGTGACGTTTCCTTTCCGTGGAGGTCCACCATGAGCCAGGTTTTTGTGGTCGACGCTTGCCGAACGCCCGTCGGTAAGATCAAGGGCGCGCTGTCCGGCGTCAGGCCAGATCACCTGGCGGCGGACGTGGTCAAGGCGCTAGTAGCGCGGAACGAATGGCTCGATGTAGCCACCATCGAGGACGTCTACTGGGGCGCGGCGAACCAGGCCGGCGAGGACAACAGGAACGTGGCCCGGATGGCCGTGCTGCTCGCCGGGCTGCCGGTGGAGATACCGGGGGCCACGGTCAACCGGCTGTGCGGTTCGGGCATGGAAGCGGTAAGCGACGCGGCCCGCATGATCGCGGCAGGTGAGGCCGACGCCTGCCTGGCCGGCGGTTCGGAGTCGATGACCCGCGCGCCGTTCGTGGTCGGCCGCACCGAGGACCCGTTCCCTCGCTCGCTCGACCTGGCCGACACCAGGCTGGGCTGGCGCCTGGTGAGCGACCAGATGAAGAAGCTCTACCCGCCGATCTCCCTCGGTGAGACCGCCGAGAACGTGGCGGACAAGTACGGCGTCTCCCGCGAGCGCCAAGACGAATGGGCGCTGCGCAGCCATCGGCTCGCCGCGGCGGCCAGGGACGCCGGGCGGTTCGACGCCGAGATCGTCCCGGTCACCACCCCGCGCGGCGACGTCGCCGCCGACGAATGCATCAAGGGCGCGATAACGGCCGAAGAACTGGCCGCGAAGCCGGCCGCGTTCCGCGCAGGCGGCACTGTCACCGGCGGGAACTCCTCGCCGCTCAACGACGGCGCGGCCGTGCTGCTGCTGATGTCGCAGGAAGCGGTGCGCCGGTCCGGAGTTACGCCGCTGGCCCGGTATGCGGGAGCGGCCGCGGCCGGCGTGCATCCCGACTACATGGGCATCGGACCGGTCCCGGCGATGCGCCGCGTGCTCGGCCGGGCCGCCTGGCAGGCTGACGACGTGGACCTGTTCGAGGTCAACGAGGCGTTCGCCGCGCAGTCGGTCGCCGTCGTGGACGAGCTGAAGCTGAACCCGGACCGCGTCAACGTGAACGGCGGCGCGATCGCGATCGGCCACCCGCTCGGCTGTTCCGGCGCCCGGATCATCACCACGCTCCTGCACGAGATGCGCCGCTCCGGGGCTGCCCGCGGCGCCGCCACCATGTGCATCGGCGTAGGCCAAGGCATCGCCACCCTCTGGGAAGCCGCCTAGCCCCCCGCGCCC
>DASXDG010000233.1:0-3188 GCA_036490795.1 Streptosporangiaceae bacterium | reverse complement strand
CCGCGAGCCAGGTGTTCTCCATCAGCCGCTCGAAGTCGTCGTCAGATCGCCCCTCGACCGCTGACAGTGCCTCTAGCAGCAGTTGCAGCGCGGTGAGCGCGACGAGCGCCGGCACAATACGGACCAGCAGCTGAGCGGGCCGCCCCCGGACGATCGCCGGCAGCCCACGGCGCAGAAACCACTGCTCGGCTACACGACGATCGTGATCATAACTCACAGTAGCGATAGGTACCCGGTCGCCTGGCAACGGCACCGAGCTAACGGCAGAATTCCTTTTCCGCGGCGACCGGATCCGAGGGGACCTGCAGGAGGGTGTAGGAGAACGAGCGGAACACGTTGCTCACGAACCGATGCCAGGTCAGCGGGGCTCGCACCGCTGTCTGGAATCCGGCTAGTTCTCCGCACCGCAATGCCGTCCGAGCCGCTTTGACCTGTGCCGCGCTCAGCGTGTCCGGCGGGAGCCCGGTCGGTGTCTGTGTCGGCGTGAACCAGGCTGGCGTGTAGTCGGCGATCTCCCAGACCAGCGGGACGGTCTTCTCGTGTCTGGCCCGGGCGTGCTTGCGCAGATCAAGATGCGACGCAAGTGGATAAGCGAGACCCATGTTGTCGACGACCAGTGCGTTCAGCGGAGATCCCGCGCCGGTCATGCCGAGCAAGTCGGTAGTGACCGCCATCGACACGGGTACGTGGTAGCTCAGCGGGGCCACCAGTCCACCGGTCTTGCCCAGGCCAAAGAGAAGCCCGCGGTCGTTCGACTCACCGTATTCGCGCAGCGCGCGCCCGAGCAGTGTCAGTTGCCGGCCGCTGCCTAGCTCGTGCCGCAGGAATGGTGCCGGGGTCGTCGGATGGGCATCGCCGGTCCAGCCGATCCAGAACGCGCGCTCGTCATCGACGCCGCTCGCGTTGATGCGGGCCGGATCGGGCAGCCGCAGCACACCAGCGCACGTCACCGCCCACGACAGCGCGCAGAGCACGGTCAAGACAACGGCTAGGCCCTGCCGCAGGTTCACCGCCAGCGGTGCGGGCAGCACGAAGGCGGGGAGCAGCAGCAGGAACGTCCCGGGCAGCAGCATGCGAGCGTGCATGAAGTCCCCGCCTATGCCGACGACGTAGAGGACAGAGCACAGGCCGGCGCCGAGTGCCGTCGCGATCTTCACGTGCTCGTATCTCGGCAGCCGCGCGGCGGGAACGCAGAGCACGAGCAGCCCGAGCACGAGCAGCGCCGGTATCCACAGCAGGTACGGCGCCACGAAGTTCACCAGGTACGCCCAGCCCCTGGCGAATACGAACGATCCCGCGCTCTTGGCGACCGCGGTGTTCGGCACGAGCTGTGCGTAGTAGCCCATCCGGAACACCTGGTAGGCGAGCGGCACGGTGAACGCAGACGCCGCCAGCGCCGTCGCGCGCCAACCCGAGGGCCGCAGCGTGAACCACAGCGCCGCGAGGAAGAACGCCGTCGCGATCGCCATGTCGGGGCGGACCAGCCAGCCGAGTCCCCAGACGAACGCGGTCGCGTACGGCAGCGGTCCTCTAGAATCCGGCCGTACCCGGACCAGCAGCCACCAGCCAAGCCCGATCCAGCAGAAGATCAGCGGCGACTCCAGCCCCGACGTCATGAACTCCCAGAACGGCGGTAGCGCCGCGACCACCACGGCCCCGACCGGCAGGAACAATCCCGCGCCGGGCCGAAGGCGGTACAGCCGCCGGGTCGCATCCGACGCGAACAGCAGGCTGGCCGGGCCAAGCACCAGCGAGACCGCCAGCACTACCGGGTAAACGCTCCGCCCGCTGACGTACGTAACCCCGGCGAGCAGCCACGTCCACAACGCCGACGTGTTGACCTCGGCTCGTTCCCCGATGTTGAACACCGGCCCGTTGCCCGCGAGGATCTCCCGCACCGTCCGCGTCGCGATGTCACCGTCGTCGGCGAGCCACCGGTACCGGTACCCCATCACCGCCAGTGCCACCGCCGGCCCCACCACCGCCAGCACCGTGACGGCGGCGCCAGCGCGACCGCCGCCGAGCCACCGATTGTCCCAGTCAGGATCGGGCGTCTCCAGATCTGCCCGCTTCAGCCCAGGGACAACTTCCAATCCGGCAGCAGCCTGCTCGCCCGCCGTAGTCAGCATCGCGCCCATCCCCGTACTACCGTCCCCACGATATGGTCACGCAACGTTATCAGCGACCTAGCGATCCATGCTGGCAACCGTTACCGACCGCGACGGCACCCGCGCATTAAGCAACCAACCGGGTTCTCGCGCACAAATAACGTGGCGGATTTCCCCTTCGTGGAAGCGCGGCCCTCGTTTTTGGGGGGTAAAGCGACACAAAGGGATAATCTTCCACGTTGATCGCGGCGGGTTACGTCAGGTCTGCGGGCACGGAGATGCCCCTTGCGGGCTCTGAACAGCGAGGGATCGTGCGCGTGGCGTTCCGGGAAACCGGAACGCCACGCGCACGATCACGGCCGGATGCAGTCGGCGTCTCCATCAACGCGGCCGTGCGACCCGGTTTCGCCTTAGAGACCGATGCGCTCGAGGATCAGCGGGCTGGCGGGCGGCGCCTCGTCGCCGATATCGATCGCCGCGTTCAGCTCGGCCAGGGCCCCGTCGAGCCGGCCCGGGTCGTCGCCGCGACCGCTGCTTGCGGCGGCGGCCAGAAGGCGGCGGCCGCGCCGTACAGGATGGCCGCGACGAGACCCGCCACTACTGGCAGCGGCAGCGTGTTGCAGAAGAAGCCCCATCTCCGAGAACAAGCCTGCCGGGATGAAACCGATCAGCCACGCGGCCACGATCGCGATGATCATGTCCGTCAGCCCGAACTTGAACAGCAGCGCCCCGATCAGCGGCGTGGTGGCTGAGGCGGAGGCCATGAGCCAGACGATGAACATCTGCCTAGGGGTCTGCACCCGCTGGGCATGTCTCCGAGGCTGCGGTCGCGAAGAAGTAGCACGGTCAATAACGTGGTGGATCGTCCCTTCGTGGAGGATTACCCCTCGTATTCGGGGGTCAGACTTCCACGATGCGGCAATCCTCCTTTTCCGGCCGTCGCAGTTACCGCGCTGCGCGGTGGACCGGTGGACAACGGGATGGAAGTAGCCGCGGGGATCCGGTGGATCCCCGCGGCTGCTGAGCCGGGCTGCTGTTACGGCTCGATGAGTACGCCGTCGGTGTTGCCGGCCGAGTCGG
>DASXDG010000232.1:0-1697 GCA_036490795.1 Streptosporangiaceae bacterium | reverse complement strand
GGGCTCGGAGCAGACCGGCGCGGCCAACGAGGTGTGGGCGTTCGGCGAGGCCGAGTACGAGATCATCCGGAACCTGATGTTCCTGCGGGAGCGGCTGCGGCCGTACGTGATGGAGCAGATGACGGTCGCGCACTCCACGGGCTTGCCGCCGATGCGCCCGTTGTTCCTCGACTTCCCCGCCGACCCGGCCTGCTGGGACATCCAGGACCAGTTCCTGTTCGGCAGTGACATCCTCGTCGCCCCGGTGGTCACCGAGGGCGCCAGGGAACGGGAGGTGTACCTGCCGGCCGGTGCCGACTGGCGGGACGCCTGGACCGGTGCGCCCGTGGCGGGCGGCCAGTGGGTTACCGCGGCGGCACCGCTCGAGCGCATCCCGGTCTATCTCCGCGAAGGCGGCAGCCTTACCGACCTGCGAGCGCCCTCATGACGCTGTGGCGGCTCATCTCCCGGCGTAAGGAGCGGCTGGCAGGCTGGCTATTCCTGGCCCCGGCGATCGCCTATCTGCTCTTCGCGTTCGCGCTGCCCATCGTCTACAACCTCATGCTCAGCTTCGAGAAGACCTCGCCGGCGACGATTTCGAGCCTCACCGCACCTTTCGCCGGGCTCGGCAACTACCACTTCATCCTCAACGACCCGACGAGCCGGAAGGCGATCGCTAACACGTTCTTGTTCACGGTGGGCTCGCTCGCCGGCCAGTTCCTGATCGGCTTCGCGCTCGCGCTGCTGTTCAGCCTGCGGTTCCCTGGGCGGACTCTGGCCCGCTCGCTCGTGATCGTCCCGTGGCTTCTGCCACTGATCGTGACCGGAGTCATGTTCCGCTTCCTGTTTCAGCTCGAAGGCGGGGCCGTGAACCAGGTGCTCACCGGTCTCGGGATTGCCCGCCACGGGGCCGACTGGCTGGACGATCCGCATCTGGCTCTCTGGACGATCCTGATCGCCAACATCTGGCTCGGGGTGCCGTTCTTCACCCTCCTGCTCTACAGCGCGCTCCAGGATGTGCCAGCGGAGATCAAGGAGGCGGCGATCATCGACGGTGCGAACCCGTGGCAGCGGCTCCGGCACGTTGTCGTGCCGATCATCCTGCCCGTCATCGAGGTCACGCTGCTCCTCGGCTTCGTGTTCACGGTGAAAGTGTTCGACCTCGTGGTCGGCCTGACCGGCGGCGGGCCCGCGAACGCGACGCAGCTGATCACCACCTGGTCCTACAACCTGTCGTTCCAGCAGTTCTCGTTCGGCGCCGGCGCGGCGCTTAACAACGTGCTCCTCGTGCTGGCGCTCGTCTGCGCACCGATCTACCTGTTCCTCAGTCGTGACTCGCTGCGCCGTAGCTCGGGGGCGGACCGGTGACGCGCCTCAAGAGGTCCCGGGCCCTGCGATTGCTGTGCACACTCGCGGCGGCGGTGGCCCTAGTACTGATTCTCTTCCCGGTATACGCGATAATCGTCGGTTCGTTCGAGTCGACCAACACGCTCTTCAGCGGCACGTTCTACTGGCTGCCGCACGCCGCGACGCTCGTCAACTACAGCACGGTCATCCACGCGCAATCGGCCAACGTCGTGACGAGCCTGGTCGTGGGTCTCGGGACGGCGCTGCTCGCCCTGATCGTGGCGGTCCCGGCGGCCTACGCCCTGTCCAAGTACCGCCTGCGAGCGACGGTGATCTTGGTCAGCTCGCTGCTCGTCGCCCAGATCGTCCCG
>DASXDG010000231.1:0-6431 GCA_036490795.1 Streptosporangiaceae bacterium | reverse complement strand
CCGACCAGTGGCGCCCGCCGAAGGATTACTGGTGCCCGTACGCCGAACGCTGGGTCGGCATCAAGACCCTGTACGGCCTGACCGTGACGGCGGCCGAGAAGACAGCGCTCGAGCAGATGCTCGCCGCGTGCCAGTGATTCGGTGGTCCGCGCGATGATGGCACGCATCCTGCGACCAGCACCAGCTCCGTCGGCTACCAGGACTAACCCGGAAAGCCAGCCGACGCGGACGCGCTCAGACCTCCCGGTCCCGTGCCTGGCAGCGCAGGCAGCGCAGCACGTCGTCGCGACCCTCGCTGAGCAGCCGCCGCAGCGCGTCCGGCGCGTCAGCGGACGACAGGTAGGCGTCGGTCACCGCCACCGTCTCCGTGGACACCTCGCACATGGTGTACAGCCCGGAGACGAAGTCCTGTGCCATCGCCGAGGACCAGTCCCGCCACACGTCCCCGACCACGCCGAAGTACGCCTCGCGGTACGGCTCGGTCAGCTCAGCGTGATCCAGGTCGACAAACCCGTTGAGCACCGCGCGGAACATGGCGATGGTCAGCTCGCCGCCAGTCAGCAGCTTCCACGCGGCCTCCTTGGCGGGTGCCGTGGGGATCGTCGCCTGGCAGGTGGCGGCGTTCCGCTCGCCCGCGTCGGTGGCATCCCTGTCCAGTTCTGCCTCGATCGCGTCCGGCCCGAGCACACCCCGGCTGACCAGCCGGCCGAGCAACATCCAGCGCAGGTCGGTGTCCACGGCGAGTCCGTCGAGCACGACCGATCCGTCCAGCAGGCCGCCGACCAGCGACAGGTCTTCGGCGGACGTCGCGACGCCGGTGAACGAGCTCAGGTAGGCGAGTTGCTGGTCCGAACCAGGGCCGGCGGTGTCCAGCATCGACCGCAATGCGGACGCCATCAGCGCGAGGCCTTCCGCGCGCCACGCCGGGTCGGTGAACTTGCGCACGGCAGTGCCCGCCTGCCGCAGCAGCGTCTGCACCACGCTGATGTCCGGCACCGACGCGATGCCCGACATCACCAGCCGCACGTAGTCGCGGGCCGCCATCTCGCCGTCGCGGCACATGTCCCAGGCCGCGGCCCAGCACAACGCCGCCGGCAGCGGGTCGGTGAACAGCCCGATCGATGACACCAGCGTCGCGAGCGAGTGGTCGTCCAGCCGGACCTTGGCGTAGGTGAGGTCCTCGTCGTTGACCAGAACCAGGTCGGGCCGGGAAAGACCGACGAGTTCCGGCAGGTCAGTGCGCTCGCCAGCCACGTCGACCTCGACGCGTCGGGTGCGCGTCAAACCAGCGTCAGTTATGACATAAAAACCAATGGCGATGCGGTGCGAACGCAGCGTGGGATAGTCCGCGGCGGCGGACTGGACCACGGCGAACGAGGTGAACCGCCCCTCGGCGTCGACGTCGAACGACGGGCGCAGCGTGTTGACGCCGGCCGTTTCCAGCCAGTCGGCCGACCAGGCGGCGAGGTCGCGGCCTGAGGTGTCTTCCAGCGCCGACAGCAGGTCGGCGAGGGTGGCATTGCTCCAGGCATGCGCGGCGAAATACTTCCGCACGCCGGCCAGGAAATTCTCGCGGCCTACATATGCCACCAATTGCTTGAGCACGGACGCGCCCTTGGCATATGTGATGCCGTCGAAATTGACCTCGACCGCGTGAATATCGGGGATATCGGCGGCGATCGGGTGCGTCGAGGGGAGCTGGTCCTGCCGGTATGCCCACGCCTTGTAGAGCTGCGCGAACGTCGTCCACGCGCTGGTCCAGCGGGTGCCTTCTGACTGGGCGAGCGTGCCCGCCCAGGTGGCGAACGACTCGTTCAGCCACAGGTCGTCCCACCAGCGCATGGTGACCAGGTCGCCGAACCACATGTGCGCCATCTCGTGCAGGATCGTCTCGCCGCGCGCCTCCCTGGCGAAATCGGTCACCCGGGAACGGAAGATGTAATCCTCGACGAAGGTGACGGCGCCGGCGTTCTCCATCGCGCCTTCTTTGAATTCGGGCACGAAGAGCTGATCATATTTGCCGAACGGGTACTTGATCCCGAAGGCGTTGTGGAAGAAATCGAACCCCTGCCGGGTAACGGTGAAAATCTCTTCCGGGTCGAGGTACTGCGCCAGCGACTGGCGGCAGTAAATGCCGAGCGGAATGCCGTCGTGCTCGTCGCGCACGACGTGATAGGGGCCGGCCGCCACCGCGGTGATATAGGTGGCCATCAACGGCGTGGCCGGGAACCGCCAGCGGACCGCCGCGCCGCCGGATTCCGGCACGGGCTCGGTGGAGTCGGCGGCCATGTTGGACACGACCTGCCAGTCGTCCGGCGCCGTGATCGTGAACTCGAAGGATGCCTTCATGTCCGGCTGGTCGAAGCACGGGTACATCTGGTGCGCGTCGAACGTCTCCAGGTCCGAGTACAGATAGACGTTCTTGTCGGCCGGGTCGGTGAACCGGTGCAGGCCCTCCCCGCTGCGCGAATAGGCACAGGTGGCGTCGACCACGAGCACGTTCTCGGCGGCCAGCCCGGTCAGCGTGATCCGGTCCCCGTCGAACGCGTCGAGCGCGACCGGGCTGCCGTTGAGCAGGATCCGCCGGACCGCCGGAGCGGTCAGGTCGACGAATGTCGACGACTCACCGGTGGATGTGCCGGTGGATGTGCCGGGAGATGTGCCGGGAAATGTGCAGGTGAACCTGATCACGCTGGTCGCCTTGAACGTCTCGTCACCAGCGGTAAGGTCCAGATCTACCTGGTAGGACGAGACGTTGATGAGCGCCGCGCGCTCACGGGCTTCATCACGGGTCAGATTCGCTGCCACTAAATATCCCCATTCGTTACAACGTTCGGACCCTGCTGCGGAATCAGGGCCGCCTCGGTGAGGTTATCCCCTCCGAGCCGGCCATCCCTTAACGAGGAGTTGCGCATGACCGAGCAGGAGCCTACGCGTGTCGACTTCTGGTTCGACCCTATCTGCCCGTGGGCGTGGATAGCCTCACGCTGGATCCACGAAGTGGAGAAAGCCCGGCCGATAGCGCCTAACTGGCATGTAATGAGTCTTTCCGTCCTCAACGAGGGGAATGACGAGCTGCCCGAGCAGTACCGCGAGCTGCTGGACAAGGGCTGGGGCCCGGTCCGGGTGTGCATCGCCGCCGAGCAGGAGCACGGCCCGCAGGTGCTCGGGGCGCTATATACCGCGCTGGGCACGCGGATCCACGACAACGGCGAGTCATACGGCGACAAGGCCGTCATCGAGGCGGCTCTGGCCGAGGCTGGCCTGCCGCCGGGTCTGGCCGACGCGGCGCAGTCCACCGAGTTTGACGCGGCACTGCGCGCCTCGCACAAGGACGGGATCGAGCGGGTCGGCTATGACGTGGGCACGCCGATCATCTCGGTGAACGGCATGTCGGTGTTCGGGCCGGTGCTGTCGCCGATCCCGCGCGGGGAGGCGGCGGTCAAGCTCTGGGACGGCGTGCTGCTGATCGCCGAGACGGACGGCTTCTTCGAGCTCAAGCGGTCCCGCGACCGGGACCCGATCTTCGACTGAGCCTCACGCCGCCTATTACTCTACGCAGTCTCTCCGTCACGCTACGCTTACGTTGTTGGCGTGACGGAGGGACGTGCATGCCCAGAGGTCATAACAAGCAGTGGCTCACCGGGCCGGACGACGATTTCGCGGACTCCTGCCGCGGTTACATCGGTCCGCTGTCCCCGGCCGTACTCCGCGAAACCCGCGGGTCTGTGTCCGCCGTCGGCCAGGTGCCGTGGCGGCAGTCTCAGCTAGCCGCGACGCCTGGCCTGTTCGAGGTGATACCCGGCATCTACCAGGTGCGCGGAAACAATCAAGCCAACATGACGCTGGTCGAGGGCTCGGAAGGCGTCATCGTCATCGACCCGCTGATCAGCGCGGAATACGCGGCGGCGGCGGTCGCCCTGTACCGGGCGCACCGCGGCGAGCGTCCGGTGACCGGGGTCGTCTACGCGAGTCACTTCGCCGGCGTCCGGGGTGTGACCTCCGGCGACGTGCCGGTATTCGCGGCCGGGGAGTTCCTCGAGCAGGTGGCGCTCGGCGGCCTCCACGGGACGAGCCGGGACGGCACGATCGGGCTGGTCCCGCCGGACTTCGAGATCGCCGCCACCGGCCAGGAGGAGAAGGCGGACGGCGTGCGGATGAACTTCCAGCTCGCCCCTGACGCCGGGGTGAACGTCTTCTTTCCCGACCTGGCCGCGCTGTGCGTGGCCTGCCCGGTCTCTGGCGGCTATCTGCGCGGCTGGGCCCGGTGCCTGACCGAGGCGGTCAGCCTGTTCGCGGACCGGACGGACGTGGTATCCGCCGCGCAGCACTGGCCGGCCTGGGGGCGGGACCATGTGCTCGCGTTCCTGTCCAGCCGCCGCGACATGTACGCGTATCTGCATGACCAGACCATCCGGCAGATGAACAGGGGGTCCGGGCAGTGGCTCACGCTGCCGCCGGGGCTGGAGGAGCAGTACCAGCGGTCGTTCGCCAATACTGGCGGGCGGGAAACGGGGCCAGCCTCGGCGGACATCGTGGCGGCGCTGTCTACCCGGCAGCTGTTCGACGCGCTCGCGGTACAGCTCGACGGCCCGCGCGCCGCCCGGGTCCGGCTGGTGATCGGCTGGGAGCTCACCGACCTGGGAGAGTCGTGGACGCTGCTGCTCGCCAACGGTGTGCTGACCCCGGTCGCCGGTGCCGCGCCGGGCTGCTCGCCGCCCGATCTCGCGGTCTCCCTGGCGCGCCCCGTGCTGGACGCCCTGATCGCCGGCCGCGCCCGCCTTCAGGACGAGGTGGCGGCCGGCCGGATCGCCATAGCCGGCGACGCCGGCGCGCTGACGATGCTCCTGTCCCTGTTGTCGTGACCGTGATCGTGACCCCGTGATCGTCGTGCACGTGCGTCTGGCAGACTAACGACCGTGCGCGTATACCTGGGTTCTGATCACGCGGGGTTCGAGCTGAAGACCCGCATCATCGAATGGCTGACCAGCGCCGGGCACGATCCGGTGGACTGCGGCCCCGAGTCCTACGTTCCCGACGACGACTATCCGGTGTACGTCATGCGTGCCGCGAACGGGGTGGCTGGCGACCCGGGCAGCCTCGGCGTCGTCATCGGGGGCTCCGGTAACGGGGAGCAGATCGCCTCCAACAAGATCCCCGGCATCCGGGCGGCGCTCGCCTGGACCGATGAGACCGCGCAGCTCGCCCGGCAGCACAACGACGCGAACGTGCTCAGCCTCGGCGCGCGGATGTACGAGGACGACGCGGCGCTCGGCTTCGTCAAGGTCTTCGTCGGCACCCCCTTCTCCGGCGAGCCCCGGCACGCCAGGCGTCTGGAGATGATCGCCGACTACGAGAAGACCGGCGAGCTCCCCCCGCTCCCGTCCTCCTGACCTGTCCCGTCTTTCCCATCGGTCTCGTCCGGGGCTTCGTCGTCCGGGTCTTCCGGGAGCGGGCGTGACACGTCCCTGGCGCGCATCGCCGCGCTCAGCGTGAGCTTCATGCCACCTCAGCAGTTCAGCAGCGTCGGGTCCTGGTTGAGTAGTTGCGCCTCCGGTGAGACGAAACGCGCGTAGGCCTGGTCGGCACCGGGCCGGAACACGGCCGGCTTGCAGCAGTTCTGGAACGCGAGCCGGACCCCGAAGTGCTCCTGGATCGCGTTCCGCATGGAATCGCTGGAGAACATGCGGAACATCTGGCCCCACTGCTCGTCGGTAGCCGGCACCTCCGTGTTCTGCGCACTGTCCGCCGTGCCCGAGTCGAGTTCGGCGGCCAGCCTGGCGACCATCGCCCACGCGTACGGCAGCGACTGCGCGATGCAGTCGATGAACTCGCCAGGCTCGACTTTCCCTGCCTGCGCCTTTGCCAGCAACTCCGGTGAGACAGACAACGACATCCTCACCACCTCCGCCTTCGACGCTAAGCGGCGTCGCGCGGTTCGTCCATACCTAATCCGAAATGATCTTCATTTTCATTCGGGCCGCCCGCTCATACAGGCCTTAGTACCCTGTTTCCCCGCGAGGTGGGTAAGGATTTATCCACTCAGGGCCTGGATCGAATAAAGTTCGCCCATCATGCTTTCCCTCCCCCCGCGCCTGCAGCGTGCGCTCCGTACCCTGCGGATGTGGTTCATCACCAGGAACAGGCGGCTGGCCTTCGCCCTCTGCCTGGTCACGGTGGCAATCGCGGTCGCGGCGGTGCACCTGTCCGAGTGGTGGTTCTCGCCTGGCATCATGATCTTGCCGATCCTGGTCGGCGGCCTGCTGCTGTGGCCGAGGGCGCTGCGCATCTATTTCGTGGTCGCGGCCGGCGCCATCGCCTACGACATGGCAGAACGCAAGGCCGGCGCCGGCATCCTGGCCACGATCATCCTCACCGCCGTCTTCGCCGACGTGCTGGCCAGGACCAGGAAGGAACTCGGCGTCCAGGGC
>DASXDG010000230.1:0-12349 GCA_036490795.1 Streptosporangiaceae bacterium | reverse complement strand
TCCCCCACGCCAGCGAGAAGCGTCGCTCCAGCAGCCGGAACCGCGGTGAGGCGGCCAGCAGCTTGTCGAACGCCGCGTTCCTTACGGCATCGCCCTTGACCAGGAACGGCCGCATCCCGGCGGTCATCAGCGGCCGGCCCGCAGCGTCGCGAGGGGATTATCCCGGGTAGCAGGCGGAGTTTTGAACTCAGTAGTTGTCATAACTCAAGCCTGGTCATGACGCCCGTCCGCCAGTAGAGCCGTCCATCCACCGTCGGCCAGTACAAATGTCCCGGGATCGGGTGATCGCTACCGGCGAACGCGGGGAGGAAATTTACCCGGGCTCTTCTTTCTTGAGTGCTAGTGACTCAACATTTGGAGGCCGTAAATGAGTGAAACGCTCACGCTGCCCGTGCTGCCGCTGGACGACGAGGTGGTGCTGCCGGGCATGGTGGTGCCGCTGGAGACGTCGCAGCCGGAAGTCGGCGCGGCGATAGACGCGGCTCGGATGCCGTCCAGGCAGGTTCCTGGCGTGCGCTCAGAACAGCAAGCGAAGATCCTGCTGGTGCCGCGCCTGGTCGACCGCGGGCTCGCGGGCGTTGGTACGCTCGCCGTGGTCGAGCAGGTGGGGCGGCTGCCCGGCGGCCAGCCCGGCGCCGTGCTCCGCGGGATCAGCCGGGTCAAGATCGGCTCCGGCACGACCGGCCCCGGCGCGGCACTGTGGGTCGAGGGCACGGAGGTCGAGGAGAGCGGCCGTGGCGGCCGCGCCGACGAGATGGCGCGCGAGTACAAGACGCTGGTCACCGGGCTCCTGCAGCAGCGGGGCGCGTGGCAGGTCATCGACTCGATCCAGCAGATGGACGACGCGTCGGCGATCGCCGACCGCGCCGGGTATTCCAGCTTCCTGAGTACCGCGCAGAAGCTCCAGCTGCTGGAGCAGTCCGACATCGCGGCGCGGCTGGAGCTGGCCATCGGGTGGACCAAGGAGCACCTGGCCGAGCTAGACGTGGCCGAATCCATCCGCAAGGACGTCGCGGAGGGCATGGAGAAGCAGCAGAAGGAGTTCCTGCTCCGTCAGCAGCTCGCCGCTGTCCGCAAGGAGCTCGCCGACCTGAACGGTGACACGGCCACGGAGGAGGACGACTACCGCGCCCGCGTGGAGGCGGCCGACCTGCCCGAGAAGGTCCGCGAGGCCGCGCTCAAGGAGGTCGACAAGCTGGAGCGCACCCCGGACGCCTCGCCAGAGACGGGCTGGATCCGCACCTGGCTGGACACCGTCCTGGAGATCCCGTGGAACGAACGGACCGAGGACGCCTACGACATCGGGGGTGCCCGCCGGGTGCTCGACGAGGACCACACCGGGCTCGATGACGTCAAGGAACGCATCATCGAGTACCTGGCGGTGCGCAAGCGGCGTGCCGACCGTGGTCTGGGCGTCATCGGCGGCCGGCGTTCTGGCGCGGTTCTCGCGCTGGTCGGTCCGCCCGGCGTCGGCAAGACCTCACTCGGCGAGTCGGTGGCCCGCGCCATGGACAGGAAGTTTGTCCGGGTGGCGCTCGGCGGCGTCAGGGACGAGGCGGAGATCCGCGGTCACCGGCGCACCTACGTCGGCGCGCTGCCTGGCCGGATTGTCCGCGCCATCCGCGAGGCCGGCTCGATGAACCCGGTGGTCCTGCTCGACGAGGTGGACAAGATCGGGGCCGACTACCGCGGCGACCCGGCTTCCGCGCTGCTCGAGGTGCTCGACCCGGCGCAGAACCACACCTTCCGCGACCACTACCTGGAGGTCGAACTCGACCTGTCGGACGTGGTGTTCCTGGCCACCGCCAACGTGCTGGACTCGATCCCGGGCCCGCTGCTCGACCGGATGGAGCTGGTGCAGCTCGACGGGTACACCGAGGACGAGAAGGTGCTGATCGCGCGGGACCACCTGCTGCCCAGGCAACTGTCCAAGGCCGGACTTACGGCCGAGGAAGTCTCGGTCACCGAGGACTCGCTGCGGCTGATCGCGGGCGAGTACACCCGCGAGGCCGGCGTGCGCTCGCTGGAGCGCGCGATCGCGCGCATCCTGCGCAAGGTGACCGCCAAGGTGGCGCTCGAGGAGGCCACGCTGCCGGTCCGCGTGGACACCGCCGAACTGCGCGACTACCTGGGCAGGCCCAGGTTCACGCCGGAGACGAACCTGGCCGCGCCAGAGCGCCGCACCGCGGTGCCCGGCGTCGCGACCGGCCTCGCGGTGACCGGGGCGGGCGGCGACGTGCTGTTCGTCGAGGCGTCACTGGCCGGGCGGGAAACCGGCGAGACCGGGGTCACGCTCACCGGCCAGCTCGGTGACGTGATGAAGGAGTCGGCCAGGATCGCCCTGTCCTACCTGCGCTCGCACGGGACGGAGCTGTCCCTTCCGGTCCAGGAGCTGAAGGACCGTGGCGTTCACGTGCACGTGCCGGCCGGCGCGGTGCCGAAGGACGGCCCGAGCGCCGGTGTCACGATGACCACCGCGCTCGCGTCGCTCCTGTCCGGGCGGCCGGTCCGGTCGGACGTGGCGATGACCGGCGAGGTATCGCTCACCGGGCGGGTGCTGCCGATCGGCGGCGTCAAGCAGAAGCTGCTTGCCGCCCACCGTGCGGGCATCACCACGGTGCTGATCCCGCAGCGCAACGAGCCGGACCTGGACGACGTGCCCGCCGAGGTGCTGCAGAAGCTCCAGGTGCACACGGTGTCCGACGTCCGTGAGGTGCTCGACCTGGCCCTGGAGCCGGCTGCCGCGGAGCCGGCTGCCGCGGAGCCGGCTGCCGCGGAGTCAGCCGTCGCCGAGACGGCTGTCGCCGCCTAAGGGGCACCGCGCTGGCCTGATGGCACCATTGACGCACCGCAGTGCGTCAATGGTGCCATTGGTGTGCTCGGGGCTGGTTTGACGGAACGGGAGCGGGTATGAGACGGCCAAAGCACTACTGAGTGTGCTCAGCTTGTCACGGGGGACGAGATGACGACCTCACATGCCACACCGACACCGCCGCAGCCGCGGCCCGGTGAGGAAGAACTTCCGCAGCCGCCGCGCGACGAGCCTCAGCGTGAACAGGTTCGGCGCGACCAGGTTCGGCGCGACCAGGCGGCCGGCTACGAGGAGGTACCCGGCGGTGAGGAGGTACCCGGCGGTGTCGGCAGCCTGCTCGCGTCCTGGGGCTTCCGGCCGTGGAAGGCGCTGTATATCGCGGCCGCGGTGACGTTCGTCTTCGGCCTCATCGTGCTCGTCTGGCCGGGGGCCACCCTGGTGGTCCTGGCCGTGCTCTTCGGCTGCTACATGGTGATCACCGGCGTCCTCGGGCTGGTCGAGGGCCTGTCGGATCATCACGCGGACGGCTTCACCCGAGCCTCCTTCATCGTGATGGGCGTGCTGGGTGTCGTGCTCGGCCTGTTCTGCCTGCGCCGGATCGACGTCACGGTGCTGGTACTGGCGTTCCTGCTCAGCGTGTTCTGGATCATGCGGGGCGTCGTTGACCTGTCGATCGCGATCCAGCGCCGTGACGGCTACAGCAACGGCATGCGCGCCTTCACCGGCGTGCTCAGCCTGATAGCCGGCATCCTGGTCCTGTTCTGGCCGGGTATCACCCTCTACACCCTGCTGGTCTTCGCGGGCGCCTGGCTGATGGTGTACGGCCTGACCCTGGCCTACCTGGGCTACCGCGTACACCGCCTAGCCAAGCAGTCCGCCTGACCGTAGCCACCCGCGCGCCCGCAGCCCGGTGGCGTCGCGTGCCCCGTGGCGTCGCGTACCCGGTGGCGTCGCGTGCCCCGGGGGCGTCGCGTGCCCCGGGCGCGTCGCGCGTCCCGGGGGCGGATCCGCATGCGCTGCCGCACCAGCAGCCGCATCGCCACCATTACTTCGCTGCTCCCACTCCCGCACCGCCACCGCTGCCATCAACGCGGTAAATATGTCCATCGCGGTAAAAAACACTGCCCACAGCAACGTTTTCCTCCGCGATGAAACAAATTACCGCGTTAATTGCCCGGCAACTCGGGACTTCTGGGGCAGGAATGGCACCAGTTGCCGTTGTGATATCGCGACCACGGGCCTGGATTGCTTTCGGAAGCGCTCATGGCCGGTGACAATGGGGTGATGAGGTCGTCGATCCGGGTGCGCCGGGTGTACGAGGACCCGCGGGCCGACGACGGCCGGCGGGTGCTCGTCGATCGCCTCTGGCCACGTGGCCTGAGCAAGGACGCTGCCGCCCTTGACGAGTGGCTGCGCGACGTGGCGCCCTCGGCCGAACTGCGTACCTGGTACGGGCACGACCCGGCCAAGTTCACCGAATTCCGCCAGCGCTACCTCACCGAACTCGGCGGACCCGCCCAGCGGGCGGCGTTGGGGACGCTGCGCGGGTACGCCGCACGTGGCCCGCTGACGCTGCTGACCGCGACGCGGGATACCGAATACAGCCAGGCCGCGGTTCTCGCCGGGCTGCTCGCCGGTGCGGATGATGAGCAAGGGGGAGACCAGGCATGCTGGGCGCACCTGGTGTGCCCTGACTGCGGATCGGTGGTCAGCGAGGGACATAACCCCGGCTGTCAGGCCGGATCGTCAGGCTGATCGCCGGTCTCGGCGGCGGGCCGGTTCTCGGACGGCGGCGCGAACTCGGACGGCGGCGCGAACTCGGACGGCGGCGCAAAGCTAGCCGGCGGGGCGAACTCGGAGGGCAGCCCGAACTCGGGCAGCGGGCCGAATTCGGCTGGCCCGAGGTCGGTCGGTGCGGTGAAGTCGGCGGGCACGGGGGCAGCCGCGAAACCGAAGCTGGACTGCGTGAGCACGTCGCGGCCCGCGAACGGCACGGTCAGGTCGGGGCCGTCGAATCCTCCCGGTGTCCGCGGCACTTCCGGTATGTCGGCGGGCAGCCGGATGCCGGAAGCCTGCTCGCTGGGGAACCATCCGGGGGGCGATACGGGGATCGGGGCCTCGGAGTCGCCGGGCTCGGGTGCCGGTGCCCAGGGCGGGGTCGCCGCGCCGTTCTCGCCGGACATGGTCCGGATAGACCTAGGCAGCGGCGTGATGTGAGGATGCCGGGATCCTGAGGGCGAGTGCGAGACCTCACCCGGGCCGGTGCCCGGCCAACTGGCCGACGCTGGCCAGCCCGCCGCCAGCGGGCCGACGGCCAAGGGATCCACGGTCAGCGAGCCGCCGCCTAGCGAAGCGCCCGACATGGGAACGTCGGCCAGGGATCCGCCGGGGAACATATTCGGGGCGACTGGCCCCGCACTGCGCGCAGCCACTGCCTGGGGGTTGCTCCCGACCGGAGCCGAGCCGAGCGCCTCGTGGCCGCGCCGGTGCTCGTGCAGGCCACGAGCGCCTGCGCCTGAACCCAGGCCAGCCTTCGCGGCGGCCGTCTGCGCGCGGACCCGGCGTGTCCGGGTGATCAGCAGGACCACGGCGAGGATGACGACCAGCCCGCAGACGGCGAGCACGGCGTCGCGCAGCACCGTAGGGGCCAGCGGGCCCGCGGCCGTCCGCGGCCGGATCTTATGCGCTGGGGCCGTCGTGTGCACTGTCCGGTGCGGCTTGACCGGGGCCGGGGCCGGCGCCGGCGTCGGTCCGGCGCTGGCGCGGGGGTTCAGCGTGGCCGCCACGGTGAGCGCGCGGAGGGCATTGACCTCCGAATCCTTGGCTGCGCTCGCATGCAGCGCGCGGACGACCTGGTGGGCAGGAAGCTGCGGGTATTTCGACACGACGAGGGCGGCGACTCCGGCTACCATCGCGCTCGCCGCGCTTGTGGTGCTGATCGGCGCGTACCCGGGAACGTATCCGAACGACTGGCTGGCCACCATCGCCGCGGTCATCAGGTCCACTCCGGGAGCGACCAGTGACATGTAGGGTTGCCTGCTGCTGAACGTCGCGAGCTTTCCGTCGCGCCCGATCGCGCCGACGGCTACCACGCCGGGATATGCGGCCGGATAGTCCATTTGGCTGGGCGTCGCGCTGTCGTCGCCGGCCGGCGCGATTAGCACCGCACCCTTATTGACGGCATATCGCACAGCGTCCCGCTCGGCGGTACTGCCGCCTGCCGCCGCGCTGTCTCCCGCTAGGCCGAAAGTGCCCGGGTCAAGGGGCAGGTCGATGACCTTCGCGCCATGATTTACCGCGTAAAGAATGCCGTCCGCTATGGCACCGGGCAGGTGCTCAGGAATGGCTGATGTCGCGTTAAGCGGGTCATTATATTCGAGCGTTACCCGGACCGAAAGTACCTTGGCTTGAGGGGCGATGCCGATGATGCCAGAGCTGTCGCCGTTGCCATGTCCGTGCCCGGCGATGATGCCCGCTACCGCCGTTCCTACCACGCCCCAGTACGGGCCTCCCGCGGACCGTCCTGAACCGGTGTAGTCCGGTCCGGTAATGACATTGCCGGATAGGTCGGGCTGGCTCGCCGATACGCCGGTACTCAGTACCGCGACGGTGATCCCCGCGCCTCTCGAAGTGCGCCACGCCTGCTGGGTGCCCAGCGCCGTCAGCCACCATTCCTGTGCGCGCACACCGGACGCACTCATACCGTGCCCGCTGGAGGCCGGCGGGGGCGCGCTCCCGCCCCCTGTGGCGCTCGCTAGGACGGGCGCTGCCACAAGGACCGCGAACACTGCCGCGACGATCGGCACCAAAGTGCCTCGATGCAATCGGTGTGACACTTTGGCCGGATATCCCTCCGATTGGAATCGACGTCGTGGGCGGCAGCCTTAAGTAATGGTGACACGCGAACGCTGTCTGCGGAATGAATCACTGCTGAACTGTGTGCGGTGAGGGAGAAATGGACACGCGTGCACCAGGCGGCAAACCGAGTCGTTGCGCTGCGTTGCCGCCATTGACCGCGATGGAGACCATCCCGGCGCCGTCGGTGTGCACCACGAGATCGCCGGCCGCGACCGCACCGAACATCTCACGGAACGGCAGCTTAAGCCGCTGCCGTCCGGCGGTGACCAGCACCGTGCCGCCGGGCTTGAGCCCGATATGCGAGGCGTCCGCCGCGGTAATCGTGAGCTGTACGTTGCCGAACCGGTCCACGGTCAGCACCTCGCCTTCCGCGACCGAGTCGCGGACCTGGCTGGACGGCGGCGGCAGCCAGACCAGGCCGGCGAGTTCGATCTCCTCGCCGGCCGAGGTCAGGTCCGCGCCGGACGCCAGGTTCGCCGCGACCGGCATGAAGATGTCCCTGCCGTGGAATGTCGCGGTGACCCTGTCCAGCCACAGGTCGCGGTTGGTCAAGCTGATCGCCCGCGACGCGCCGCCGGCGGCGGTGACCGCCCACGACAGCAACCCGTTATCCGGCCCCACGAATACCGACTCCCCGGCCGCCACGGCGATCGCGCGCCTGGTCGTGCCGACCCCTGGGTCCACGACCGCCACGTGCACGGCGGGCGGCAGATAGGGCACCGTCTGTGCCAGGACGGCGGCGCCGCGCCTGACGTCGCCCGGCGGCACCAGGTGAGTGATGTCGATGATGGGTGCGTGCGGGGCGATGCGGGCGCCAACTCCATGACAAGCGGCTACGAAGCCGTCGTCTAGCCCGTAGTCGGTCAGGAACGTCAGATAACGAAACTGGCTCACGAACGGTGAGCGTACGTCCAGCGGCCGGCCGCGTACAGCCGGGGTGGCGGGCAAGGGGCAGCGCTAGGCTGGACGCATGCTGTCCGAGCTCGATATGCGAATCCTCGCGTTCGAACGGCGCGGCTGGCGCTCACCCACCCTGAAGGAACAGGCGATTAGCGACGTCCTCGGCCTTACCGCCACCCGCTACTACCAGCTGCTGAACGAGCTCATCGACCGGCCGGAGGCGCTGGAGTCCGACCCGGTGCTGGTCAAGCGCCTGCAAGCGCAGCGGGCGCGCAGGCAGCGCATCCGCTCGCCGCGGCAGGCCACGTGAGCGCCCCCGAGCGGCCGGTAAGCGTTTTCGGGGAGCCTGTCACGCGGTGCGGCGCGGCGGGGTTGACGGCGCTGCTCGACCATCCGAGAGGCGCCCTGATCGGGCTGGACTTCGACGGCACGCTCTCCCCGATCGTGTCCGATCCGCGCGACTCCCGTGCCCACCCCGGCGTGGTGCCGGTCCTGACCAGGCTCGCCGGGACGATCGGCACACTGGCCGTGATCACCGGTCGTCCGCCGGCCGACGCGGTCGCCTACGGCGGCCTGGCCACGGTCCCCGGGCTCATCGTCCTCGGCCATTACGGTGCCCAGCGCTGGCAGGACGGCCGGCTGGCCGAACCCGAGCCGGCGCCCGCGATCGACCGGGCCCGCCAGGCCCTGCCCAGGCTGCTTCGCGACGTGGGCGCGCCCGAGGGCACCTGGATCGAGGACAAGCAGCACGCGCTCGCCGTGCATACCCGGCGGACTGCCGAACCAGAGACCGCGCTGGAACTGCTCCGTGGTCCGCTGACCGAGCTCGCGGCCGAGCTAGGCCTGGCCGCCGAGCCGGGCCGGCTCGTGGTCGAGCTGCGGCCGGGCGGCGTCGATAAGGGTTCCGCGCTGACCGCACTGGTCCGTGAAACGAGCGCTAGTTCTGATCTCTACTGCGGTGACGATCTCGGCGACCTGCCAGCCTTCGCGGCGGTCAAGACCCTGCGCGGCGAGGGGATCCCCGGTTGCGCAGTGGCCAGCGGCAGCACTGAGTCCGACGTGGCGGCCGCCGCGGCCGACATGACCGTGGCCGGGCCGGAAGGGGTGGTGGGTCTGCTCGCCGCCATCGCGGACGCGCTGAATGCGTGAGGTGGGATAACCCCGTTGTGAGCGCGTCCAGCTGCTCGGCGAGCCAGCGAGCGGGCGCGCAGCTCTCCGCGGCGGCGGTCATCGCCGCGGAGCGGCGCTGGCGTTCGGCGGCCGGCATGGAGAGCGCCTGGTCGAGCGCCCGGGCGGTCTCGCTGATGTCATAGGGGTTGACCAGCAGCGCGCTATCGCCGAACAGCGCGGCCGAGCCGGCCTCACGGGACAGCACCAGCGCGCAGCCGTTGTCGGATAGCACCGGGCCCTCTTGCGCGACAAGGTTCATGCCGTCCCTGATCGGGTTGATCAGCAGCACGTCGGCCAGCCTGCACGCGGCCAGCGAGCGGGCATAGTCGTCCTTCACCTCCAGGATCAGCGGCGTCCAGTCCGGTGTGCTGAACTCCGCGTTTATCTGGGCGGCCAGCCGCTCCATCTGCTCGGTGTACGCGCGGTACCTGGGCACGCCCGACCTGGATGGGTAGGCGAATGCCACGTGCACTACCCGCCCGCGCCACTGCGGTTTGCTGACCAGCAATTCACGGTAGGCGGCCAGGCCGCGCTGGATGTTCTTGGACAGCTCGGTACGGTCCACCCTGACGATGAGCTGGCGGCCGCTGGTCGCCTCGGCGAGCGCGGCCATGTGCGCCGCCACGTCGTCCTCGGCGGCCCGGGCGCGAAGTTCCGGCACGTCGGTGCCCAGCGGATGCACGCCGACCTCGGTGACCTGTCCCCGGTAGCTGACGCGGTTTCCGGTCACGGTGGCGCCGAGGATGTCCGCGCAGCAGTCGAGGAAGGCGTCCGCCCAGCGGGCAGCGAGGAAGCCGCAGTGATCCGCGCCGAGCATGCCGTCCAGCACGGCGCGCGCGACCTCGTCGGGGAGCAGCCGGTAATAGGCAGGGGGAGCCCATGGCGTGTGCGAGAAATGGGCGATCCTGGCCTCGGGTGCCCGGTCACGCAGCATCCGGGGGGCCAGCGCCAGGTGGTAGTCCTGAATGAGCACCCGGGCACCGTCCGCTGGGGTGAGCGCGTTCGCGAATGCCTCGTTGTAGTCGACGTACGAGCGCCAGTCGCGCTGGAAGCCGGCGCCGAAGACCGGCTCGACCGGCGTATCGAAGATCATGTGCTGGACGAACCAGAGCGTCGCGTTGGCCACCCCGTTGTAGGCGCGGTCCAGGGTCTCTGGCGCGATGTCGAGCATCCGCACCCCCGTGCTGTCAGGCGCGCCCTGGCGCGCGGCGGCCCGGTCGCCATCGCTCAGCGCCGCGCAGATCCAGGTCGCGTCGGTATCCGGTCCGAGCGCCGCGAGCCCCGCTATGACGCCGGCGATCATTCCGCCGCCGCCGCGCTTGGCCGACAGCGAGCCGTCGTCGGCGAACTGATAGGAGACGGGACCGCGATTGGAGGCGATGAGCACCCGTTGGTTCATGTCCGGCAGGCTAGTGCACCCGGCGGCGACCGCCTGGCCTGGCCCGCCGCGGGTCAGGTACGCTTGAGGTCGTTAGGCCACAACTGAATACAGCTCATCCAGAGGGGTGGAGGGATCGGCCCTGCGAAGCCCCGGCAACCTATCGCGCACGCATGCCCGTCGTTAATTAAGTAAAGGCGAGGCGCGCGACATGGTGCCAAGTCCGGCCCGTGATCATGGTGATCACTGGGAAAGATGGGGAAAGGACGCCCTCGCCATCATGACCATCGTCGGTACCTCGCTCAATCTCGGCAACGCCATAGGTCTGTCCTGCCGCGAATGCGGCAGCCAGTATGAGCTCGGGCCCCTGTACGCCTGCGCGGAGTGTTTCGGCCCACTTGAGGTCTGCTATGACTTCCCGCAACTGACCAGGGACGACATCGAGTCCGGCCCGCTGAGCATGTGGCGGTACGCGCCGCTGCTTCCGGTGCCGGGCGACATAGCCTCCCGGCGTACCACCGATCCCGGCTGGACCCGCCTGGTCCTCGCGGACGGCCTCGCCCGCGAGCTGGGCATGCGGCGGCTGTGGATTAAGGACGACCGGGGTAACCCGACGCATTCCTTCAAGGACCGCGTGGTCGCCGTGGCGCTGGCCGCCGCCACCGAGATGGGCTTCACGGTGCTGGCCTGCCCGTCCACCGGCAACCTGGCCAATGCCGTGGCAGCAGCCGCCGCCCGGGCCGGCATCCGGTCCGTGGTGCTGGTGCCGGCCGACCTGGAGCAGCAGAAGATCCTCACCACGTCGGTGTACGGCGGCACGTTCGTGACCGTTGACGGCAACTACGACGACGTCAACCGGCTGGCCTCCGAACTGGCCGGGGAGCACGAGGACTGGGCGTTCGTCAACGTGAACGTCCGGCCCTACTACGCCGAGGGGTCCAAGACGCTCGGTTTCGAGATCGCCGAGCAGCTCGGCTGGCGGGTGCCGCCGCAGATCGTCGTGCCGATCGCGTCCGGTGCGCAGCTGGTCAAGGTCGACAAGGGGTTCAGCGAACTGGCCTCGCTCGGCCTGGTTCCCGAAGACTCGTCGTGGCGGGTCTTCGGCGCCCAGGCTTCCGGCTGCGCCCCGGTGTCAGCCGCTTTCGCCGCCGGACACGACGTGGTGCGTCCGGTCCGGCCGTCCACGGTCGCCAAGTCGCTGGCCATCGGCAACCCCGCCGACGGGCCCTACGTTCTCGACGTGGTGCGCCGCACCGGCGGCGTGGTGGCCGACGTCGGCGACGAGGAGATCATCGACTCGATGCGGCTGCTGGCGGCCAGTGAGGGCATCTTCGGTGAGACCGCGGGCGGTGTGACGCTGGGTGTGCTGCGCAAGCTGCTGGCATCGGGTCAGCTCGACCCGGATGCCGAGACCGTGATCATCAATTCCGGTGACGGCCTGAAGACACTAGACGCCGTATCCAGTGCCGTTTATGTCCCGGACGCGATCAGTCCCACACTTGCGGCATTCCAGGCAGCTGTCCCAGATGCGTGAGTAGTGACCGGGATGGGCCGGATGGTTCAGATGTAGGGGTTTGTGGCTACAGGCGCACCCGGTACACGGTAAGGTCAGATCCGGTCGCCGTCTGACGGGGACGGGGTGCGTAACTCAAAGGTTCGCGGTCTTTCCCTGCCGTTCGCGATCGAACGGGTTCCGCGGTTGCAAGGGCGGGGCTCGAAGGCCCGAGCGCAGTTAGGGAGTTGTTGGGAATGGCTCAGGGCACCGTCAAATGGTTCAACCCGGACAAGGGATACGGCTTCATTGCCGTGGACGGTGGCAAGGACGTATTCGTCCATTTCTCGGCGATCCAGGCGGATGGTTACCGCAGCCTCGAAGAGGGGCAGAGGGTCGAGTTCGAGATCACGCAAAGTGATCGCGGGGCACAGGCCGATAAGGTCATCGTGGTCTCGTAAGAGGTTCGTCTGTACGGCCCGGCCCTGGATTCAACCCCTGGGCCGAGCCAAAGACCGCCGAGGTGCAGTATTTCAGCTGACCGGCCCGGTCTCGCGGTGGAGCGAGAGCGGGCCGTTCCGCGTTTCCGGGTCCTCCCCGTTTGCACTCTCCCTATCCGAGTGCTAGACATGGACCTGGCACTCTCCCCGTGAGAGTGCCAGTATTGATGGCGGGATCGGGCGACGAGGCGCGGTTTTCTTGGCAGGAAGGGACTGCCGTGAGCACGTGCCGTCCGTCG